>DAOTUE010000192.1:0-10727 GCA_034436975.1 Chloroflexaceae bacterium | reverse complement strand
GGTGGTGATGGTGTGTGCAATCTGGTGGGACATAGGGGAATCCTTTCTGATACTGTTGATACCTACCACTATGATAGTATGCTCCATCAGGGCCCTGGACGCAACCCGGATTTAGATGCGATTGCCCTGGGAGGGGGGGGGACTGAACGATTACAATTCTACATGGTACATTGCTGTTTGATACAAAAAGCACTTGTGGAATTACCATACAAAACGATATGCTATGTTTTCAGAACATTACGCAGATTCACTTTGTTCGATATTTTCTTTATACAGTACACTTGTTTGCAAAACTGAAAATCCAACCATAGGGGCTATTTGGCTCCGTAGAGACATGAAATCTTTCTGAATTTAGATGCGATTGCCCTGGGGAAATATGGTATTATATGCATAACAGGCTTCCGAATACAGGGACACGAGGTTTCTTCAATGCCCGATCCGAGACACAATCACATCCCTTTCGACGAAACCCACCGCCGCCGCAGCAAAAAGCTGCCATCCCGCCGCGGAGAGTTTATTTTGCTTGAACCTCAAATTGCTGCTGCCGATGAGCTGGACAGATGGAAAGCATACATTGCCGATCCGCAAACAATGATTGTGCTCGATCTATTTTCCGGAGCGGGAGGGATGAGCCACGGGTTCGCCGAGGCTGGATTTTTTATTGCTGTTGGCGTTGATGAAAACTCCTGGATGGCCAGGACACACGGGTACAACTTCCTCTCAAAGAGTATCCAGCAGGATATACGCACGATTGCCGACCCCGAAGCATTTATCCACAACCTGGGGGTGCCACGGGTAGATCTCATCATCGGCGGTCCGCCCTGTCAGGGGTACTCGCTGATTGGCCGGGGCAAGCTGAAGAGTCTGGGAAAGGAAAAGGAAGCGTATTACCGCAATGTGCTCAATACGCTATACCAGGAATTCACCCGATTTGTGCTTGCGCTCAAGCCACTGGCGTTTGTGATGGAAAATGTGCCGGCGATGGCGTACTATGACGGTGGCGAACTGGTCAACCGTATCAAGCAATCGTTTCCTGGCTACCATGCGGTTGACAATCGTTTGCTCAACGCGGTTCATTCTGGTGTGCCGCAAAACCGACAACGGCTCTTCATTCAGGGCAATCGTATGGGGATGCCCATACAATGGCCGGAGAGTGCCGAAGTTTTTGACCAGCACCTGACCGTTGCAGAAGCGATTGGAGACCTTCCCCCACGCGATGCGGGCAAGTTTGATGAGGTGTTACCCTATACCCTTCCTGCTAAGCCGACTGCCTACCAGCAGCATATGCGTGAGGGAATGACTGGCGACAATCAAAAAGTTGTGTGGGATCACATCACGCGCCAGGTCCGTGATGATGATCGGGTAATCTTTGAGATGATGCAGCAGGGCGACAAATACCGCGATATTCCCGACGAATGGAAACGCTACAGCCAGAAGGGGTTTGACGACAAATACTGGCGATTGTACGAGGATCGCCCATCGTGGACCATTACGGCTCATATTGCGAAGGATGCATACCGCTACATTCACCCCACGCAGCATCGCACGCTGTCGGTACGCGAGTTTGCGCGGCTCCAGAGTTTTCCTGATTGCTTCCGCTTTGCGGGCCCGCGCACCGAGCGGCTCCGGCAGATCGGGAACGCGGTGCCACCGATGCTGGCCCGCGAGATAGCCGCCATTATCCGCAGGCAAATTCTCGCGTGGCGAGAGACACAGCCAGTTGAAGAACGCGAACAGGCTGTAGGAGCCAATGTCACCGGTTGA
The DNA here is from genome assembly GCA_034436975.1 of Chloroflexaceae bacterium. Lineage (GTDB taxonomy): Bacteria > Chloroflexota > Chloroflexia > Chloroflexales > Chloroflexaceae > JAAUSY01. Next base: position 8,963 of record DAOTUE010000192.1, on the reverse strand, counting down.
TTGCCTGTCAGACCACGGTGTTACCTTTGCAGATCATACTCTTGAGCTGTCCACATTCCATACACACCTGCTTGAGTGGGGGCAGCAGAATCTGCGAACCTTTCCCTGGCGTGAAACGCACGATCCATTTGCCATCCTGATAGCTGAAATGATGCTGCGCCGCACGCAGGCCCGACAGGTCGCCAGTGTCTATGCTTCGTTCATTGCCCGCTACCCCGATGCACAACATCTTGCAGCGGCACCGGTGGAAGAAGTCGCAGCGTCTCTCTATTCGCTTGGTCTGGCCTGGCGGGTACCAGCATTTCAACAGCTCGCGCAGGCCCTGGTTGATCAGTATGGAGGAGAGGTTCCGTCCAGCTATGACGCATTGACCGCCCTGCCCGGTGCTGGCGATTACGTCGCCAGTGCTGTTTGCTGCTTTGCCTTCAACCAGCCCATCCTGCTCTCGGATACCAACACGGTGCGAGTGGTCGGGCGATTGTTCGGGGTTGCCACACACGCCGAGTCGCGGCGGAGGAAGCCCGTTCGTGCGATGCTGGCTGCGTTGCTTGATCAGGCTCACCCGCGAGCCTATAACTACGCACTGCTTGACCTTGCCGCGCTGGTATGCATTCCGCTGGACCCTGCCTGCCCCACCTGTCCCATCAAACCCCACTGCAAAACTGGCCAGGAGCGTATGCAATGTTAAAATGGTTGAGCCAGTCTGAACGGGACGAGGCTATCTCCATTCTGAAAAGCCGTCTGACCGCCCGGCAAATGCGTGATACGCTTGACCGTGGCATCGAAAAGATGGTTGCGACTGCTGAACGGGCACAGGGTGGGTTATACACCAGCCGCCTTGCAGATGAGGAACTGGCAGCGTTCCTGGTAGACCTGTATGGTGTTGATCTGCTCCAGAATCGCTCTTTGCGCTTACAGTTGACAAAAAGTCTTTCTGCAGAGCAGGTCAAACTTCTGGCCGGATGGTGCTCAAATGACATCCCGCGGGACAAGAACCAGCAGGCAGAAAAGATTGCAGGTCGCAAGTGGACTGCGGGAAAGCACTGGGCGCGTCATTTTGCCAGTACCCTGGGCTTTCCCAGGATATTTGCTGGCATTGTGGGCGATCCGCCCGGCCCCTCCATAGAAACGGTTGAACCACACATTTCCCTGCCCGACCTGCATGACTATCAACAGGAATTGCTGGAGCAGATACACCTTGTGCTCCGTGCGCCAGAAACAAAGAATCGTGCGCTGCTCAGCCTTCCAACGGGAGCAGGGAAAACCCGCACAGTGGTTGAGTCGTTGCTGACCTGGTGGGGAATGGATGATACCGTCCGTTCATACATCATCTGGATTGCCCAGAGCGACGAACTGTGTGAGCAGGCCGTTGAAGCGTTTCGAGAGATCTGGATTGATCGGGGTGGCAATGGCCCGCGCAAAACGCTACGGCTCTTTCGCTTCTGGGGTGGGCATCAGGCATTGCCAGAAGCCTGGACCGAAGGGATTGTCGTTGCAAGTATCCAGAAACTCTACGAGAAGACACAGACCGAAGAAGGAAGGGATGAACTGGCACAGGTAGCCGAAGAGACCGCGGCGGTCATCGTGGATGAAGCCCACCACACGACAGCACCATCCTATACTGCTGTACTGAACACGTTCGGGATTACGTTCGGTCGTTCTCCATTGTCCAGTACGCCGATGCTTGGCCTGACAGCAACCCCCTACCGTGGCCTGGACAATGAAGAAAACCGCCGTCTGGCAAATCGTTTTCACAATCAGTTGCTCATTCCGAAATCCCTGGGGAATGACCCGATCAGGATGCTCCGCAGCAGAAATGTGCTCTCACAGGTTGAGCATCGGGTGCTGGAAACGGAGCGACAGTTCACGCTGTCTGAGAGCGAACAGCAGCGGCTCGAACAGTTCGGGCAGTTTCCCGATAGTTTTTTGCGTAAGGTGGGGGAAGATCCCCGGCGCAACCACCTGCTGCTCACAACGATGCTGAAACTGCCGCCGGCCTGGCCGGTGCTCTTCTTCGGATGTTCGGTTGACCACGCCAGCGCAATGGCCGTGCTGCTGCGACGGAACGGGCGCAGCGCTGCGGTGGTGACAGCAACAACCCGCCGTGCCACGCGCCGTCACCTGATAGAGGAATTTCGTGCCGTGCGGTTGCAGGTGCTTTGTAACTACGGTGTGCTGACAACCGGCTTCGATGCGCCAAAGATACGTGCTGTGGTCATTGCCCGCCCGACAACCAGCGTAGTGCTCTACGAGCAGATGATCGGGCGAGGGATGCGCGGCCCGCTCAACGGGGGCACCGGCGAGTGCCTGGTGATTGACCTGCACGACAATATCGCTCGCTTCCAGGGGCAGATGGCCTATGTGCGAATGCGGGAGGTGTGGGGGTAGCTTATTCTGGTAAGAGACGTTTGAGAATGGCATCCCACCTTTTCAGTATTTCAAAAGCACGTTCACGAGTCGCGGTTGTATGAGTGAAGGCTGATGCTGCGTTGTAAGCAGTTACAGCAAGGTCAGAAAGCAGAACCTCTAAAAGGTCAACATCTGACTCTATTTCCATCGCCACCTCTTTTGCATAATGCTGCCTGACAATATACTTCACCTTTTGCTTGCGTGTGGGGCGATTCCGCCCTGTTTCCACCTTGAAGCCTGGTTCAGCTTTCACCTTTTCATCTGGTGCAAGTATACCTAAAATAAGATTAAAAGTATCACGAATTTCACCAACAGCACCTGAGTAATTAGGTAAATCAACCTGACATATTTTCCAGGCACTGAGATATTTCTCTGCCAGATTATACCTGGACGCTATCTTTGTGAGGCGAGTGTATAGTTCATAATCATGCTCTATTGCTTCTTCAAATGTTCCACTCTTACGGAACCACCTCCGAAACATTTCTCCTGAATATCGGAAAAGCATTCCATCTTCATCGCCAGAAACTATACCTACATGCTGAAGAATTTCAAGAGCCGTGTTTGCATTCGACAAGCCAAATTCCCGTACAACATCACGTAAGGGTATTGTCTTTCCATCATCTGGCATTCTTGCATAAACCCGCCTTGCGACAGGAGTACAGTACCTGTTCCACCACTCCTCAAACTGCCAGGCTCGCTCTCTCTCGAACTGTCGAATCACCTTCCTCAGGAGTTGCACAGCTTGACTTGAGTCCTGATTTCCGGAACACACTTTCTGCATCACATATTGTAAAAGCATAGGGTGTCCGCCTGTTTCACCATAAGAGCATTCCAGAAACTCTCCTGGCCAATCAATTTCTACTGGTTCTCTCATAAGGAGCGAGGCATCTTCGGAGTCAAGCGCACGCAGCACATGCCAGACCAGAACATCCTTCAGGGGAGAACCCACATCTCTTTGGAGTTCGGCCATTTCACGAGCACCTGCAAAAACCGCAGTGAAGAATTCGTGTAATCCAGGAGAATTACTCAACAATGCTCGCCACTGGGCAAAAAAGCCCCCTGACCATTCGCAGACCATAATCGGTTCTATCTCATCAAAAAGGACAATAACACGAGGACGTTCTGATAGACCGGACAAAACTGGTTGCAAGTATTGCTTAAAATCAGAAAAATCCAATTCCTGGGAAGATTGAGGGACAGTGACTGAAAGGGATGCGAAAAGCCGTTGCAGAATTTCAAACCACACATATCCTCCAGTTAATGGACGTGGAAGTGTGAGACCATCTATATATATAGGGATGACGAACAAACCTCCGGCTTTCCACTGCTCACCACCACTTCTCAAATCTTGTTCTAGCCGCCTGAGTAACGTAGTTTTTCCCATTCTACGACTGCCTGTGATACCAAAAGAAGAGCGCGGGCTTCCTGTAAGACCATCTATCATATCTAATAACAGATCCAGACGTTCTTGTCCGTAGAATAGCGCAGAATTTACCGTGCTCCATGAATATGGGTTTTTCATTCGTCTTTTACTCCTGCACGTCGTCTAATCCATCTTCTCAATAAATTCAGGCTAATTCGATAACTGGTTCCTTCATCATAGATAAGGTGGTATCCCAATAAATGGCGCAATGATTCGTCAGGTAAATTATCAGGTGCTTCATCCAGAGCTATCTGTAGGAGAAATTCCTCCTCCTCAGGGAAATTTCTGTGGAGCAATTCTGTGATTTGCTCCAGATTGCTGCCTTCTGAGCGAATAAAAGGGACGATCTGATCTCGAACCATTTCTGCAGTTACGATAAGAGGCCGGGTGCGATAATGCTGGATTATTCGGCTGCAAAACAGGCGAGTCAAGAACGGATGTCCTCCGGTTTCGGAGAAAATTATCTTTACCGCTTCGTCCTCCCAACGAACACTCATTCCTTGTCCAAGTGTCCTGATCATCTCCACGCATTCTTCCTCAGAGAAAGGAGGCAAAAATACCGTTTTGTACAATGCAAATACCGGGTTTTCCCGACTTTCCCAGTATCCGCGTTCGCTAATACTTGCATTTGCAGCTACAACAACACTGGATAGCAATCCTCGGTAGCGTTCAGTTTGCATTAAACCACGAATCAGACCAAAGAACTCAAGATAACCTTGAATACCTCCCTGATCTGAAACTGGTAAAATACGCTCAAGTTCATCTAAAACAATAACAACTCGCTTGAAACTTGATATTTTGCTTTCGCTCAGTTCATCCAAAAGAACACGCATATCCTCTGCAAACGTTAGAGATATACTGCTACTGTCCAGAGGAAGATCCGAAAAACGTTTGTACTTTCCAAGTTTCAATAAACTCGCAGCATTTGGTTCCCGGTTTATCAGTCTAATATAGAGATCCCTCTCAAGTTCATAGTAGAGAGGAGCACAACTTCGTGTGCTTTGTGCATCACTGCTCTGGAGATCAACATATGCAACCGCATCTCCTTGTAGCTTTTCATCTCGAAGCTGATAGACCAGTGAGGTTTTCCCCATTTTTCGTAGACCATAGACACCAATAAACTGACCACGATTTATATCATCTGCAAGTTGCACTAACAACCTTTCACGACCAAAGAAGCGTCTACCTGGAACCCCATATACGGGGCCGGTGCTATTGTAAAGGTCACGCTGTCCAAGATATTGTCCCAGAAGATCACGAAGTAAACCAAGCATATCCTCAGAACTCGTAGTTTGAAGAACAGAGTCGTCTATAGGGATTATTGCTTCACTACTTTCGCTTAGAATACTCATGATTTGATCACGAACCACGTCGCTGTTAGGTATTGCAAGAAAGGCAATAGATCGATTTACAACAACTTCTCGACCTTCGCGTAACCCGATCAAGTCATTGGGGCTTAGCTTCGACAAATAGTCTCTTAAATTAACTATTTGCGCCTGTGTAGCCTGACGCTGAAAACAACGCACAAGTATTCCACCCGATACGCCAAAGGACTCCTGAAATTCTTGATTACTCATCTCTACGATAATATCTGTTATATACGATGGCAAATCTCTTTGTCCAGCAATACCAACCTTAGTTCCAGGTATATTTTGAAAAAATTCATATACATTATTGGCTCTCGGATTACGCTGCAACCACTGAAATCTCCTATAAATCCCATCTGATTTATTTAGCTTGCCTATCCTTTCAAGATCCTTAAAAATACTCCCTGCTTCCGTAAGGCTTTCTTCAGTGCCTATTTGCACAAGAGTCTGTGCCAGCCCCTTCTTCAGGTTAAAATCGCCCGGAATAAGCCGTAGTCCTTTACGAAAGATCTCTACTGCACGGAGATACTTACGAGCACGACGTTCCATATGTCCATACATATCGTGAAAGATGGCATGTTGGGGAAAGGTTTTTATTGCATGCTCAATAATCTTGATGGCAGCCTGTCGAGTTCCGTGGTTCAGTTCCATCTTAAAGAAAACGGTATATACTTGAATACCAGCACCAGAACTTATAGCATCTCGAAATAATTTGCGTGCATCGTCGTAGCGTCCCTCTGTGTTCGCCAGCGCAGCCAGTTCATAAAGGCGCTGAGATTCTTTCGTACCATGAGGATGAGCATATGGATGACGATTTGAGGACTTCAGCTCAAAAGCAGATTCGCTATTGGCACGATTCGAGGTAGCTGAGCGTGCTGTTGACTGTTCTGGTATTTCGATTTGTTGGACCGTTGATACTGGCCTGGATCGATTCCGTTCCAGCACTTGAATGGCTCCTGGTTCAGGTCTGCCTTTTTTCGATAGACACCACTCAAATTCGATAATATCTCCTGGAAAGGGAGTTGGATATAGTGATACGAGATGTTTCGAGTCAATATACACCGTTCTATTGTCGGTCGTTCGTGCATAGCCAAATCCCTCATCCGGGTTATAGCGAAAAACTCTTGCAGTGGTCCTGGTTGATTTTGAGACTGGATTTCTTTCTTCAGAAGACCAGGATGGTCTGTCCTGGTCAAGTGAATATCCCGATGGCTTTGCCGTATCTTCTGTGTTTTCTGCTCCCTTTGATTTTTCATCTGTAGCAACTGGTTCCGAAGATAATACAACAACAGGCTGAATCTCAGAATCAGTGCCTTCTTTCGCTGTACTCACCGTATTATTTCCATCTGTCGACACATTTATTTCTAATGATACGTCTTTTTTCCGTGTTTCTATTGTCGATTCAGTACCGGTTTTTTCATCGATTCGCACCTCTGGTTCTGATACGGTGTCTATTATTGTGTCCTGGTTATTGGTTGGCACCTGATTCTGAAGTGGTGTTTCTGGTTGTGCCAGGAACCGATCCAGCGCATCACGATTGATTCTCCACCACTTTCCTGCCAGCTTACGTCCTGGTATACGCCCTTGTTCTAGCTCTCTTTGTAAATCATCAGCAGGAATTTGTAGATACTCGGCAGCCTGTTCAAGTGTAAGAATAGATTCAGTGCTCATACCTATCTCCACAGATTATGTATCCAATACCATATCATGATACCATAAAAGTATTTCCATCCCCCTCACCCAAAATACCCCGTCCCACTCACCCCCACCAGATCGCAAATCAGTGCACGGTCGAGAAAACGGTTCGCAAACTCACAGGAAGTCTCCGCCACCAACCCGCAGGCATGGCACGCTGCCCCGTTCAGCTTGCCCGTTTGCATCGGGTCGTGCTCGCTGCACAGCGGGTCGGATGAACACCACTGCGCGTTCTCCAGCAACGCCTGCATCGTTGCCTCAAAACGAAGTGTACGTCCCTGCTGCACCAGCCCCCCCAGACTCCCCTCCGAGTCGGCACTGGCTGTGTAAATGAGCAACCCGCACATGTCCGGCCCGGCGTAGATACGTTCGCGCAACGCTGACGATGAGTAGCCACAATCCAGCGAAAGTTGCCGAATAAACAGATGTGCGAGCGTATGCACCAGCACCAGTCGTGGCGGGAGCTGCGCTGCGCGGGGCATCCCTCGTTGTGCTCGCCAGGCAGCATACGCATCATTGAGCGGGTGTATCCGTTCCTGCACCTCCGGGCGAGATTCCCAACCTTTCACCTGTTCCGCTGCCAGTTCGATGAACACCCCCTCCCCGCGATGTTCCACGGCCGGGAGCCAGCTTTGCGGGTTGAGTGCAATCGGTGCAAGTGGCTGGTTGCTGTTTTCAGCATCGGGCGGATCAATGCGAGTGAAGCCACGCAATGCTCGTACCTCGCGCAACCGAAACGCCAGGACAACCTGGGCAATATGGGAGGCAAAGCGAGATGGCACCGGCTCACGCTGAATCTGAAATTCGGGACTGGTGAACTTGCTGCCAGGGTTGCGAAACGCCAGAAACTCATCGTCGCGAAGGCTGGTTGTGGTCGTTATGCTGGCCTTACGTTCGCGTATGGCACGGATAACGTCATCCACAGTGAAGCCGCTCATTTTTGGAAGAGAAGCAATCACGTTCGGCAACGATACATCAGGAATATGCTGCAATGTGTGCCAGTGGTCATTCAGCATCGTGTGGATGGGATTGCTCCAGGGTGGAATAGAGAGCGCACTCAGCAGGCTGGAGAAATAGACGTTTGATGCTCCCCGCAGCACGCTACGTGGCTTTTCCTGGCACAATTCATCGGGTGCGCCGATGAGCCAGGGACGTTTCCCCCGGCAGGAAAAGTCCTTCAAGGCTTCTGTTCCAAGCGCACCGGAAAGCGACTGGCTCCGTTTGCAGGTGTCGCAGCGTACAATCAGGTCGGCCAGGGATGCCGTGCGCCCCTGATTATCCAGCCGGAGTACCCAGTTCTGGCAGGATTTTCCCCGATGCACCCACCAGCCCCAGGGGAATTCGTCGGCATGCCCCGCCGGGCAGATGATAATGATACGGGCCGGGTAGGTATTTTCCTGACAATCAGGGCAGGTTTTCTTCCTGGTTATCAATCCGCATTTTGAGCAAACCAGGGTGGCAGGAAAGCGCACGCAGGGCACATCTCCACCCGCCTTCTTGAGGGCGGGCGACCGAAAATAGTCAATAGCAAGAGCCTGTTCCAGCCGATGCTCGTGGATGATTTCACCAGGAGGCCAGTCATCAATACCCGCCACCATAACCGAATCATCGGGAAGATCTACCACTGCTCCCGGTCCGAAGGTGGTGATTATCTGGCTCGGTCGAATTGTTCCCCCTTTTGCCGGGTATTGTCGCGGTGGCGCATGGGTTGCTTTGTTCTGCGAATGGTTCGTCATTGTCATCTCCTTGTCATCTTTACGCTATATCCAGCGGAAAAACAATTGTGATTCGCCTTCAACCTCGCGCAATGAGTTCAGCGTTGGACGCGAGCCGCCCTTCCCCTGTTCTTCGGCAGCATGCATCAACACAGGCACCTGTTCATTTGGCTTGAAGGGGTTTGGCTGATAGCGCAGGTCGGCACCGTTTCGGCCAATTAAACCCTGCCACCAGGTGAGCAATTCTGACAAATGCTCTTTCACTTCGGCAAGCACGGTAGCATCAACACATTGCACCCGTTTGTGAATATAATCCAGAATGTGTTGTGCAACTGGATGGGCAGCGTCAAATCT
>DAOTUE010000191.1:0-4354 GCA_034436975.1 Chloroflexaceae bacterium | reverse complement strand
CTCCCCTGCATAGAGGAAGCCATTGAGCATACTGATAAGAATGTCTTTGCTCTGATCGGAGCCAAAGATTTTCTTAAACCCGAAGTTGGTTTTGGGACTGATGAAGTTCATGGGTAATACCTCGCTTCTTCTCCCAATGTTGTTGAAATCCGTATGTTATACCATGTTCGCCTGAACGCTTAAAAAAACCACAAAGACACAAAGGGCACAAAGGCTTTGTGAAAGGGTTTCCCTTTGTGTACTCCGTGCCTTTGTGGTTAAACTCTCTATCCGGTTTTGGTATTACTCTATCCAGCCCATTGCTCGCCACTCGGCATACTGGTTGCGGAGACGTAGCACAAGTTCGGGCGAAATGCGTTTGCATAGCTGAACGAGAGCTTGCTCCACCTTCGGCCCCGCCATCCGCCCGCAGGCCGCCCACGCCGCTGCCAGCGTGAAGAAGAGGTAGTCACGTTCCCACCGCAGGAAACCGAGCGGTTTGAGCACCTCCCAGACTTTGACCATGATGATAGGGTAGCGCAGCATCACCAGCCAGACGATTTTGCTATAGTCGCTCCAGGTGGCGCGGTCTTGAAAAAAGCGCGTGGCCAGCGATGTCCCAAGCACATTTAATGCTCCCAGGAAAACGTTTTGCAGTTCATTCATATTGTGTGGCTGTCCCCACACCTGCATAAAGTAGCTGAAGGGCCAGTTGAGCGAAACGTTAAGTTGAAATGCATTGATGTGGCGCAAATGTTGTGGTTCCAGCGCATCGTGCTGTAAGGCATAGTCGAGCAGGCTGGTGGTGCGGTGCAGGTTGCGGACATGCGAGCCGAAGCCGCAGTAGGTCAGGGGGCTTTGCAGTGCCGAGGCATCGCCAACCGGCAGCACCCCGCGTAGCATCGGTTGGCCGTTGGATCGCAACCGGTGGTGACCGGGTATGTAGCCATAGACCGGGCGCACCTGGCGAAAGTTGGGGCCTGGCTTTTTGTAGCCTGGGAGCAGCGTGAAATAGTGCTCGTAGAGTTCGAGCAGCGAATAGCACGACCAGCGTTCCTGACAGGCCGCGGCCCTGCTTCGAGCGTGGGTATATGGCTTCCTGTCGGCTCGCTTTCCCTGCTCCCGATCAAGGGCAATGTAGTAGAAAACGTAGACTGTTGTCTCATCGTTGCGCCCCGGAAACCCCTCCCAGATAAACTGGCGTTCGCTCTGCGCGTCGGCCACGCTGATGAGAATATCACCAATGGTTGGATCATACTCCCGCGGGCCGCTCCCCTCCTGAAAACCGCCAACCACCGTCCCCACGGTCGGGCAAAACCCATCGAATGGGCGACCACGATAGCGTAGCAGCGTCAGGGGCGAGGTTGACCCCATACCATCAAGCAGCAACCGCGCACTGTAGGTTTCTTCTGGCAGATTGGCGGCGGGGTCAGCAGGGTCGGAAGGATCTGGTGTGGAGGCGGACGCAAAGGGCGAATCGTCGGAGAAGACAACCGCCAGATCTACCTCGACACGAAGGGAGGGGGAAGGGTAGACGCGCATCCGGCGGAATGCTCGCCCATCGAGAATGGTACTGCCCGCGTCTTCCAGCTTCTGGCGCATCAGGCGGAGCAGCGCGCTGGCATCAATGGCTAGATTGAGCACCCCTGGCATCCACACGTCGCTGTGGGGGATGTTGCCGTAGGGACCGGTATAGAAGCTCACTAGCCCGTTGCGATATTCGCGCATAATCACCGGCGCGAGTTCTTCCCACGTCACGATCCCGATGTCTACCAGGGCCTGAAGTTCGGCGCGGCTGATGTTCCATTCGCGGTGGACCTGCCCCACCACGCGATCATCAAACACCAGCACCCGCCACCCATAGAGGCAGGCCATCACTGCGGCATTCAGCAACCCCATTCCCCCCCCGGCATAAATCAGGTCATAGTCGGTTGTCTGGCGAACGCTTGCGGTGCCAGACTCATCGTATACGCCGGAGTCATACTCCCCCTGCATAATCCGCTCCCATCGGCGGGAGAGGTTCCAGACATGCTTGAGGTGATCAACGGCTCCCATTGCTTCAAAAGCCGCAACCGTTTGCGGGTAGTGTTTGCGGAGCGCATCGAGAGAAAACGTGGGAGATGGTTTGTGGGACGTATGGGGGGCGATGTCCTGTGACAATACCGCGGGGTTTGATTGCTTTGTCCGATCCTTGAGCAATGTCTGGAGCATTGTGCTGCAATCATGCACAATGGCAGCGATCTTTCTGGTAGCGAGAACCCGCTGCCAGGGCCAGAGGGTGTCGGGCAAACGCAAGGATATGCGAACAAGCACAAGGGTCGAGACAAGCGCATCATAGAGAGCCAGTTCGATGCGGACATAGGCCCCGGCAACGGTCAGCGGGATACCCTCCCATTTCAAGAATTGTGCTGCTGCTGGCTCCGATTCATTGGTCATCTGATTTCGGGCTTTTGCTGCCAGCTGTTCGTCCCCCTCAAAGTGGAGCGTATAGAGTTCCTCTCCCCACCGCCACAGACTCCCGGTGCGTTCCGCGCTAGTGGGCAACATCTCCCAGGTTTCTGGTTGATGCAAGAGAGGGACAACAACATCCAGCGGGGCAGGCAGCTCAACGTAATTAGTTCTAGTGATATTCATACGTGGCGTTACAATCCTATGATTCCAGTTCCTCCGCGTCCGACACGGCGCAATCGTTCCACATTGCCCCAGGTCGGGCGGCGTGGCGCACGGATAATCGGCATTCCTTGTGTGACCATCATAGCGGTTGATACCCACCGCCAGTCTTTCTCGCCTTGAGCAAACGGCTCTTCTTCCTCGGTCAGGTAGAGCGAAATAGCGGTAAGAGCAGCAGCAACATCATCTTCTCCTGGTTGTCTCATAATGGACTCCTTTTCTGTTGTTTCCGTAGCCATTGTACCACTAGATGGTGTGTTTGCCATTCCAGGGTATCATCAAGCAAGGCAAGCGTGGGCAAAGCATCATATCGTCGTTGGATTGCCAGGGTAATCAGGTGGTCGGTCAGGTGGGGGTTTTTGGGCAGGAGCGAGCCATGCAGGTAGCATCCGATAGTATTCCGATAGATGACCCCGCTCAGCCCATCCTCTCCATTGTCGCCATAGCCTGTCACCACTTTTGCCAGGGGGAGCACCGCCGGGCCATGATAGGTGCGCCCACTGTGGTTTTCAAACCCCACGAGATAGGGGGAGCGGTGCATATCGGGCCTTGCTGGCGGCCCGTTGTGCGCGGTAAGCTGAACAACAGTATTTCCAATAAGCCGCTTTTTGCCTCCCACGGTGTGGACATCAAGCACGCCCACGCCCGGCAACTGCTCGCCAGCGTGAGTCAGGAAGTGGTGGCCGAGAAGTTGGTAGCCGCCACAGATAGCCAGCATCACCAGTCCATCCTCAATGGCGCGAGCCAACCCCTTGCTCTGGCGCAGCAGGAGGTCGTCGGCAATAAGAGCCTGGCCGCTATCCTGCCCCCCCCCGAAGAATGCCAGGTCGTAGTGTTCCCATTCTACCGTTGTGCCTACTGTGACCGGGTGGACCTCCAGCGGTATCCCGCGCCACTGGCAACGTCGGGTCAACGCAATGATATTGCCCCGGTCGCCGTAGATATTCATATGTTCCGGGTAGAGATGAGCAAGCCTGAGTGGGTAATCAGCCATAGGTCAACAATCTTTCTGGTTTTCAGCATTCAGCCGCTCCACAAACGCGGCATGCTCCGGCGACGCGATCCCCTGCTGGAGCGTGGCCAGCACCCCACGTCTATCGCCCAGCAATAACGCAGCAGGGTTGAGCCACAGGCCGGGGAAGACGCGACTGGCGATAATACCATACTCATTGGGGGAAATAGTGCGATATTCTCCCTTCTGGAGTTCCCACCAGTCAAGGCGTGCATCTCGTATCCGACACAGGAGATACTCCTGGATACGATAACGCTTATAGAGACGCTGTTTTATGCCTGCATCATAGTTGGCACTACTCGCGGCTATCTCTATCACCAGTTCCGGGGGGCCTTCCAGGTAATCATCCCCGCTGATGCGAACCTGGACTCCTGGAGAGAAGAAGAGAACTGCATCCGGTTGCACTTCGTTTCCGCTGCCCAGACGCACAGTGACATTATCGGCGGCATCGGTCCCTGGCGTTTCTCCACAGTAATATCCCACCCAGGTATTGATGATGTTATGAGGTTTCCCGTGTGCTTCCATATGCACAGGTGACGGCATATAGACAACTCCCTCTATCAGTTCGGCTTTCTTGAGGTGGGGCATGGCTTCGTACCGCCGCTCAAACTCTTCCCGCGTCAGGTGGTCGCCGTGGCGCAGGGGGGGTATCCCCACCTCAACGGCAGGGTCATACACCTCGGATGCTCTCGC
>DAOTUE010000190.1:0-3070 GCA_034436975.1 Chloroflexaceae bacterium | reverse complement strand
CCGAAACAAGGGAGAGTACGACCGCGCCATCCAGGACTATGACCGCGCCATCCAACTCAAGCCGGACGATGCCCTTGCCTACAACAACCGCGGGAATGCCTACTTCTACAAGGGAGAGTACGACCGCGCCATCCAGGACTATGACCGCGCCATCCAACTCAAGCCGGACTATGCCGATGCCTACAACAACCGCGGGCTTGCCTACTTGAACAAGGGAGAGTACGACCGCGCCATCCAGGACTATGACCGCGCCATCCAACTCAAGCCGGACGATGCCAATGCCTACATTAACCGCGGGCTTGCCTACCGAAACAAGGGAGAGTACGACCGCGCCATCCAGGACTATGACCGCGCCATCCAACTCAAGCCGGACGATGCCCTTGCCTACAACAACCGCGGGCGTGCCTACCGAAACAAGGGAGAGTACGACCGCGCCATCCAGGACTATGACCGCGCCATCCAACTCAAGCCGGACGATGCCGATGCCTACTACAACCGCGGGCTTGCCTACCGAAACAAGGGAGAGTACGACCGCGCCATCCAGGACTATGACCGCGCCATCCAACTCAAGCCGGACTATGCCCTTGCCTACTTCGTCCGCGGGCTTGCCTACAAGAAGCAGGGGAAACGAGAGCAGGCCATCGCCGACTTCGAGAAGTTCCTGGAACTGAGCAACGACCCTGGTTTTCGAGAGAAGGCACAAAACCAGCTGGATGAGCTGAAAGTCACAGAGTAGATAATGGAGAAAAGGAAAGCATGAACACGACAATAGCATCTATTGCAGAGCAGGCGGAGCAACTTTTGCCAGACGAGCACCTATTGCTGAGTAATACCAAATCCGGATAGATAGTTTAACCACAAAGGCACGGAGTACACAAAGGGAACCCCTTTCACAAAGCCTTCGTGCCCTTTGTGTCTTTGTGGTTTTTTTACGTGTTCAGGCGAACATGGTATTATCCTGGAAGGTTCCCGATCGGCTTGCTTACCCCGCACTCCTGCTCACCTCAATAAGCCGCTCCAGGTGGTTGAGTGCGTGCCCCTGTTCAAGGCTGGTGCGGGCCAGATCCAGTCCTTCCTCAATGGTGCCGGCAATGTCCCCCGCAACCAGGGCCGCCGCCGCATTGAGCAACACCACATCACGACGCGGGCCCCGCTCCTTGCCCTCCAGAATAGCCCGCGTTGTAGCGGCATTTTCTTCGGCATTCCCCCCGCGGAGCGTCTGAAGCTCTGCACGCGCCAGGCCAAAGTCAGCAGGCTCCAGCACCTTTTTCTCTGGCTCCTGGTTGCCACGCACCTCAAAGAGCAGGCTCGGACCGCTCAAACTTAGTTCGTCCATTCCTCCATCGCCATGCACCACAATCGCGTGGGTCATATCGAGATGGCTGAGCGCACGGGCCAGCTTCTGGGCCAGCGTTGCGCTCGGTGTGCCAATAAGCTGGTGGCGCACGCGGGCCGGATTCGAGAGCGGGCCCAGAATGTTGAACACGGTGCGGATACCGATTTCGCGGCGCACGGGTCCGGCATAGCGCATGGCGGGGTGAAACTTTGGCGCAAACATAAACCCGATGCCGGCCTCGCGCAGGCAGCGGGCCACGCCCGCTGCGTCCAGTTCGATATGAACCCCCAGAGCTTCGAGCACATCGGCACTGCCCGCCGAACTCGACATGGCCCGGTTGCCGTGCTTCGCCACGGTCAACCCCGCCCCCGCCACAACAAATCCTGCCGTTGTGCTGATATTGAAGGTGCGCGAACCGTCGCCCCCGGTGCCGCAGGTATCTATGGCCGGCCCCTCGAAGGGCACCGGTGTTGCCTTCATATGCATCACCTCGGCCATTCCCGCAATTTCTGTGTGGGATTCCCCCTTGAGGTGCAGCGCAGTGAGGAACGCACCCATCTGGGCCGGTGTTGCCGCCCCCGTCATAATCTCTTCCATCACCATTGCTGCATCGCCCTGGCTCAAATCTGTGCCCCCGACAACCGTTGTAATTGCTTCGCGGATATTCATATCCCCTCCTTAAACAAAAACAAAAAATAAACCAGACAAACCTTGACGTGATATTTTTTTCTGCTGTGTCCTGGCTGATAATTTCAGGATAATAGTTGATACTGCTCAACAATCGCGGGTAGCACATCCGCGAGGTCGGCATTGATCACCACGTCGGCGTAGCTATCAAGATAGGTGCTGCTCAAATTGACAATGATCACCCGTGCGCCCTGTTGCAGCGCAACCAGCGGCAACCCCGCAGCGGGATTTATAACAAGCGATGTGCCGACCACAAGGAGCACGTCGCAGGTTTCCAGCGCATGAATTGAGCGGTTCAACGTCTCTTCTGGCAACGACTCCCCAAAGAGCACCACATCGGGCTTGAATACGCCGCCGCAATTGCATATTGGTAGCTGCCCCTGGCGCACCGGCTCAATCAGCGGGTCGAGGGGCGAAACAGTGCCACAGCCGGCACAGGTGGCGGTGTTGATATTGCCGTGGAGTTCGAGCACCGCCTCCGACCCGGCCCGCTGGTGCAGCACATCTATATTCTGGGTAATCGTTGCCCGCACCGGCCCATTGTGCTCCAGCTCAGCCAGCGCAATATGGGCCGCGTTTGGTTGTGCTGCAAGCATCAGGTCCATCAATGGGCGCAGCCAGTCGAAAAACCGTTGCGGGTTGGTCCGAAAGGTGTAGAGCGAGGCAGCTTCCATCGGGTCATCCTGCGACCACAACCCGCCCGGACTGCGAAAATCGGGGATGCCCGAAGGCCGCCCGATACCGGCTCCTGTCATGACGGCAACATTGCGGGCCCCGCGCAAGATGTGAGCGGCCTTCTGTATCTGTATCTGGTCCTGGTCCATATATTCCCTCTTCTGCTCATGGTGTATGGGTTTTTCTGTTGTCCCTGTTCATCATAAGCAAATTATACCATTCATGGAAAAACCGGCGAAACCGGTAATCGTTCAGGCCCCCCACCTGTCCTCCCCCCAGCGGGGGGAGGGATTGGGAGAGGGGGGGCGCGTTCGCATCGGGGCAAGCGAGACGCTTGCGTACCCAGGAATCAGGGACTGCCCAAATACCGTG
>DAOTUE010000189.1:0-19587 GCA_034436975.1 Chloroflexaceae bacterium | reverse complement strand
CAGGCCCCCCACCTGTCCTCCCCCCAGCGGGGGGAGGGATTGGGAGAGGGGGGGCGCGTTCGCATCGGGGCAAGCGAGACGCTTGCGTACCCAGGAATCAGGGACTGCCCAAATACCGTGAACGATTACTCTTGTTCAGTCCGCTCCCGATTATACCATACTCTTTCTCTGCTGAGCATTGTCGTATAATCTTGTAATCTTGTCTCCGAAAGATTATTTCTTTCGTAATCGTTCAGCCCCCCACCTGTCCTCCCCCCAGTGGTGGGAAGGATTGGGAGGGGGGACTGAACGCTCACCGCCATCATATACTCCACCTATGCTTATCCACATGCTTGAGGGATTCGTTGACCTCGGCAACATCAAAGGCCTCCGGGTCGAAGTCGTCCTCGCCCATCCACTCATCCATCTCCTCGTGGTCGGGCACGTCCGGGTCGGATAGCGTCTCCAGTAGCTCGGCGTAGCCCCATATACCGCCACAATCCTCCGGGGGGCAGGCCCGCCGCCCTGTGATGCAGTGGGGGTAGGTGGTGTCTGGTTTACGAGGCAAGATTTTCTCAACCAGCACAATGTGCTCCCAACTGTCGCCGAAGTCATATTCGTAGACAAATTTCTGCTTTTCGTTGGGGACAAGCTGCTCCAACGTGACACTTGCTTCGTCTTTCATCTCCTCCCCGTAATCCGGGTGTGGCACACCATAGTAGGTCTCGTTGATGATGAACTGGTGCAGATGGTAGCCTCCCCATCCCATTGAGGCAAGGATGATCTCGCTCAGATCGTCCAGCCTGGTATCGCTTGCCACCTGTATCCGCCGCCAGATGGGAGGCTTGCTCCGTGCAAGGGTGATTTTGAGTTGATATACCTCTTGTGTTGTTGACGCAATCATTAACTTTCCTCCTGAACGATTACAGACTTTCAGTACAGTATTTCACACCACATCATACCAGACCATCGGGGGAGAGGGCAATTGTAAGTGTTCACTGTGTTCGGACAATCCCTAATCCCTGGGAGCACAAGCGTCTCGCTTGCCCCGATGTGGGCGCGCCCCGCCTCCCAATCCATCCCCCCGGTGGGAGGAGGGCAGGTAGGGGGATCTGAACAATTACGCTGTTTTGAAAACAAATCGGTATCACTCGTTGCAGATCCCCGCTCCCTCGTCGGAGCACAGGGGCAGCACAATGCGAAAGGTGCTCCCCCGCCCCACCGCACTCTCGACACAGAGAACCCCTCCGTGCATCCGCACAATCTCGGCACAGATGTACAGGCCCAGTCCCTGCCCCGCTGCCAGTCGTGCGGCTTCTCGGACCCGATAAAAGCGATTGAAGAGCTGTTGCTGCATCTCCGGCGCAATCCCGATGCCATAGTCGCGCACCTTGATTAGCGCATAGGGGCCGGGAGCAATGAGGGGGGAGCCACAGGTGAAATGGTCGAGGATAAGCTCTTCTTCTCGTTGCAATTGCAGCTCGATAACGCCCCCTTCGGGGCTGTATTTAATAGCATTGCTGATGACATTGACTAGCACTTGCTCCAGACGGATATAATCGCCCTGCAATACCAGCGAGGCGGGAGCAGTTCGCAGGTGCAGCCGATGGTTGCGAGCGGTTGCCTGCTGCTGCTCAACCACATGCCAGAGGAGCGGGACAAGATCCACTGAGGAGAGGGAGAGGGTCATTGTGCCAAGATCCAGGCGTGAGAGGTCGAGCAACCTTCCGACAAGCTGCTCCATGCGTTCGCTCTGGTGATGGATGATTCTGGCAATGCGATGGAGCCGTGGGTCGCTCTGGAGGGGAGGGGCTTTGGCAAGCAGTGAGATATAGCCCTTGAGCACGGTCAGCGGGTTTTTGAGTTCGTGCGAAGCAATGGACAACACGTCATCCTTGAGTTGCTCCAACCGTTTGATTTCGGAAATGTCCTGGAATACGGCAACTGCACCGAGCACCTCCCCCCACTGGTTGAGCAACGGCGCGGCATTGACAAGGATAGTAATACGCTTCCCTCCTGGCTGCACCATAATGACCTGTTCCCCCAGCACCGGTTGCCCACTCCGTAATACGCGCACAATAGGGCGGTCTTCCAGCAATAGCGGGGTTCCATCAAGATTTTCGAGATAATGATGCTGCTCCCTGTTGGTGTCATCGGTGTCATCACTATGGATACGCACACCGGGCACAAACGGATGTCCCCACAAACGCTCTGCCGCACTATTTGCTGTCACCGTCTTTCCATCCCCCCCGTTCACCACCAGCACCCCTTCGGGCAGATGCTCAAGCACAACTTGCAACCGCTCCTTCTCAAGCTGTACCTGCTGAACCGAAGACTCAAGCTGTGCGGCATACCTGGACAGGTTGCCGTGGAGCCGCTGGTTTTCGCGGAAAAGTTGGTAGCGGCTCAAAGCCGAATCAATGATGTTGGGCAGGTGTCGCCAGTAGGCCCCGGTCTTGACAAGGTAATCAATTGCGCCCTCTTTCATTGTGGCAACGGCGGTTTCAACATCGGTGCGTTCGGTGATGACGATGACCGGGGCGGGGTAGCCCGAATCAACAATCTCATGCAACAGGGTCAATCCGTTGCTATCGGAGAGCGCATCGTCAATCACCAGGACATCGAAAGGACAGCCCCCCTCGGCAGCGAGTGTTGTCCAGCAGGCGGCACGGTTTCTGGCCACGGTAAAATGCAGGCGCGGAACAGCGGTCAGGCAGAACGAGCGGATCAATTCAATATCATCATGCTGATCCTGTAACAACAAAACTCGTGTCGGTTCTCCCATCGCTCACTCCTTCCCGTTCCCAGTAAAGAAGAGTACGATTATCGCTCGTTTATCGCTTGTTGGATAACGAGTAATGATAATACCTGATATAATACCACAAGCGTGGATAGCAAGAGCAAGAAAGACAGCAAAAACGACAGGAGGGACAATAGCCAGTGTTGAAGGGAAGCACCATTCTGATAGCGGACGATGAACCCTATATTTGTGAATTATTCCGCGACCTGCTGGAGCCGGAAGAAGCGCAGGTTCTCAGTGTCCACAACGGATCGGATGCCCTGTCCGTGCTTGAAGAGCAGGCCGCAAAGCTAGACCTGGCTATCCTCGATGTGCGTATGCCCGCACCGGATGGACTCGCCATGCTCAAACACATCAACGACCACGGGTTGGATGTGCCGGTCATCATCCTCACTGCGCTCGACTCTTCCACCGTAACAATTGAGGCGATGCAGCTTGGAGCCTACGACTATGTGGCCAAGCCATTTGACCCGGACAACGTGTTGCACCTTGTCGAGCGGGCTATTGAATATCGGCGGCTCACGCGGCGGGTCCATGCGCTGGAGCAGCTTTCGAGTTCTGCGGACCCGCGTGATACGCTCATCGGGCGCAGTGCGGCTATGCAGCGGGTGTACAAACTGATCGGGAGGATTGCCGACAGCAATGCAACGGTGCTTATTACCGGCGAGTCTGGCACGGGAAAAGAGGTTGTCGCCCGAACGCTTCACCGTAGCTCGCCGCGGCGGACCAAGCCGTTTGTGGCTGTCAACTGCGCGGCCCTGCCCGAAACGCTGCTCGAAAGCGAACTGTTTGGCCACGAGAAGGGGGCTTTTACCGGCGCGATGGCCCGGCGTAAGGGGCGGTTTGAGCAGGCGACCGAGGGAATTATCTTTCTCGATGAGATTGGCGAGATGAGCCAGGCAACCCAGAAAAAGCTGTTGCGGGTGCTCCAGGACTATACGTTTGAACGGGTGGGCGGCAACATTACTATTACCGCCGACGTGCGCGTTATTGCCGCCACCAACCGCAACCTCGAACAGGCTGTCGCCGATGGCCTGTTCCGCGAAGACCTGTACTATCGGCTCAATGTAATTTCCATTCATCTCCCGCCGCTACGCGAGCGAAAAGACGATATTCCGCTGCTGGTGCAGCATTTCCTCTCGAAAAAATCGTCCTCTGGCGATGAGCCGGCCCGCATTTGCAAGGATGCTCTGACCCACCTGATGGAGTATCACTGGCCGGGCAATATCCGCCAACTGGAAAATACCATCGAGCGGGCTGTTGTGCTCGCGCAAAACAAAGTTATCGGGACAGAGCATTTGCACCTGCCCGACGAGGAGCAGGACGAGCAGGACGACTTTCTTTCGACTGCGCTGGCACACCTTTTGCGGCAGGGCAAGAGCCTGGACGCTATTCTGGGAGAGGTGCGCATTCGCTCTACTATGCTTGCGCTTCAGCAGGCGAGGGGCAACCGGCTTGCTGCCGCGCATATGCTCGGTATCCCCGAAGAGGATCTGTGAGTCCGGCTGGCATGGTTCTTGCAAAGCCCTGATCCGGGCGTGTTGTCTGAAGATCAAAAAAAGGGGGTCATTGTTCAGGTCCTCCCCCCAGCGGGGGGAGGGATTGGGAGGGGGGGACTGTCCGCCCCGATGCAAGCAAGACGCTTGCGCTCCCAGGGTTTACCCTCAAATGTGAACAGTTACGGAATGACAAAGTGCATGACAAGGGAAAGGAAACACGATCATGCTTGAAATGGTGATGGCTCCGCAAATGGAAATGCAGGCCAACCCCGCCCTCCTCAATCTGGCCCGCCTGCTCACGCTCCCCTCCACCGACCTCCAGCAGGTTATCCGACAAGAACTGGACGAAAACCCCTCGCTCGAAGAAATTGAAGCCGAAGAAACCACCTGCGAAACATGCGGCGGGCCACTCGTTGAGGGAATGTGTCTGCGCTGTCTCTCTCATTCCCCCGACCTTCCCGCGTCTGCTCCCACTTCGGATAACGAATGGGTTGACCCCTTCCTGTTCGTTGCTGCGCCGCGCAGTCTCACAGAAACCCTCTTGATGGACCTCTATGCAACGCTGCCCAAAGCCGACCACCCGCTGGCGGATGCGCTGGTTGGGAGCCTGGATGAGCAGGGGTTTCTTGCCGATGAGCCGGCGGATATAGCCGCCACCTTGCAGGTTGCGCCGGAGCGTATTGTTGTGGTGTTGCGCCACCTGCGCGAACTGGGACCGCCCGGCATCGCCACGCGAGATACGCGAGAATGTCTGCTTGCCCAGATTGACAGGTTGAGCCAGGATGCGGGGCAGGGACAGGAGCAGCAGGATGAAAGAGGAGAGGGAGAAACAATCACCGTCCATCCGCTGGCCGCCTCGTTGATAGAACACCATCTTGATGACCTCGGCGCACACCGCTATAGCTATATTGCCCGGAAGATGCATATTGAGTTGACTGACATTCGGGCGGCCCACGATTTCATCCAACGACATCTCTGGCCCTACCCCGCCCTGGCCACGCAGACCACCCACGCGCCCGACCAGACCCGCTACCGTATTCCCGACCTGGCGATTACCGAAAAAGAGGGGGAATTTGTGGTTGAGGTGCTCAATTCGTCGCGCCGGCTGCTGCGAATGAACCCGCTCTACCAGGAACTCACGACCAGCATGGCCACCGCCACGCTCGACAACAACGAACGGGAGCATGTGCAACAATACGTTGCTCGCACGCGGGTTTTTCTGGCAAACTTGCGCCAGCGCGAGTCTACGCTCAAGCAGATTGGGGATGCTATTGTTGCCCGGCAACAAGCATTTTTGCGCCACGGGGTGCGCCACCTGCGCCCGATGACCCGCGCCGAGATAGCCGCCGAACTGGAGCTACATGAGTCAACCGTGAGCCGGGCGGTTGCCGAAAAGACGGCCTTGCTCCCCAACCGAACGTTGCAGCCCTTGAGCGAGTTTTTTGTGGCGGCCCGCACCGTGCAGGATGTTTTGCGCGAACTGGTTGCAAACGAAACAACCCCGCTCAGCGACGAGGAACTGGCGAGGATATTGACCGAACGGGGCTACCCCATTGCCCGCCGCACCGTGGCAAAATATCGCAAACAGATCAACATTCTTCCCTCAAACCTGCGCCAGGGGAGTTACTCGTAGGGGGGAAAACGCTCGTTCCCGAATCGGTTCTCTGTATTGCCTCCCAGTTGCACGGACGCTCTTTGCACTCTCTGTGGTTTTGATGATACACTAGAATCAGAGGGATAGCAATATAGCAGGCAGGAACAGGCCAGAGGGTGATTGTAAGGATGAGAGACGAAGGATTGCCAGTGATGATGGTGTGTGAGGATGTGCAGCCCCACGCGGACCCGACCCTTCCGCTGGATGGGAGCCAGTGGCAAGGAGGCGTGCTCGCGCAGTTTTCGCGGTGGGTGGAGCAAACGCCGGACCACCCTGCCGTGGAAGGTCCCGACGGAACCTGGAGCTATCGGCAGCTTGATACCCTGAGTAGCCACATTGCCCATACACTCCTTGCCCACAATATCCAGGCTCAGGATGTTGTCGCGGTATTGAGCGAGCGTGTCCCCGCGCTGGTGCCGGCCCTGCTTGGCATTCTGAAGGCTGGAGCGGCGTTTCTGGTACTTGACGCGGCCTACCCCGCAGCACGGCTTGCCGACTGCTTGCGGCTGGCCCGCCCCGCCGGGTGGATAACCACGACCACAAGCGAAAAAGAAGAACTTGCCGACACCCTCGCGCCCCTCGTTGAGGGGCACCGGGTTCGGCTTGCACTCCCGCCGGCCCCCGTCCCCGAAACATTCCGAGCCGCCACGCCGGTATCCAACCCTCCCCTGGCCCTGCCCGACCCCCACCCCGACGCAACCGCCTACATTGCCTTTACCTCCGGCACGAGTGGCTCTCCCAGGGGCATTATCGGCACGCACCGCCCCCTGGACCATTTTTTCCACTGGTATAGCAAAACGTTTGATTTCTCGCCATCGGACCGGTTCAGCATGCTTTCTGGCCTCTCCCACGATCCGCTGCTCCGCGACATCTTCGCGCCGCTCTGGTTGGGAGCAACGCTGTGTGTGCCCACACCGGAAATGCTTGATTATCCGGAGCGGCTTGTTTCCTGGATGCAGTCTATCACGGTTTCCCATCTCACCCCCTCAATGGGGCACCTGCTGGTGCAGGGGGCACGGGGACACACACACCTCCCGGCCCTACGCTACCTTTTTGCCGGTGGCGATGTGCTGACGCTCCGCACGGCGCAGCAGTGGCAAGAGCTGGCCCCCGCAGCAACAGTGGTCAATTTCTACGGAACGACGGAAACGCCCCAGGCCATGAGCTATGCGATTGTTCCTTCTGATACCAGTTTGCTCTCGGCGCAGCGGCCGGAGCGCAACAGGGCCAAAACACCCCACGAGAAGCGGGAGCCACTTGTCCCGCTGGGCCACGGTATTGCAGATACCCAGCTTCTTGTGCTGACCAGCTCGCGCCAGCTTGCCGATGTGGGGGAGGTGGGAGAAATCGCTATCCGCACTCCCTATCTCTCTCGTGGCTATGTGGATGACCACGGCCTGACGCGGGAGCGGTTCATTGTCAACCCCCTTACGGGCCACGAACAGGACCGCCTCTACCTCACTGGGGATCGTGGTTTCTACCTGCCCGATGGGGCTGTGGTGTTCGGGGGACGTGCCGATAATCAGGTAAAGATACGCGGCTTTCGCATTGAACTGCGCGATGTGGACGCGGCCCTGCTGCGCCATCCGTCGGTCCTCCAGGCTGTTGTTGTCGCCCGCTCCCTCTCTGTCACCCGTAGCGTGGGAGATGGGACGGACCGGGGGACTCCCGATGGCGAGGAAACTTCTCTGGTTGCCTATGTTGTCGCTGGTGCAGGGGATACGCCGTCTCCCGCCGACTTGCGCGACTTTCTGGCAACCAGGCTCCCCGCAGCAATGATACCTTCTGTGTTTGTGCTGCTCGAACGGCTCCCGCTGACCCCCAATGGCAAGATAGATGAGGCCGCTCTGCCCGACCCGCACACCGCCAGAGATGAGCGGGGCCAGCCGGCCTACGTTGCTCCGCGGACTCCGCTTGAAGAAACGATAGCCGCTATCTGGGGCGAGGTGCTCCACCTGAACCGTGTGGGTATCCAAGATGACTTCTTTGCGTATGGGGGACATTCGTTGCTGGCGGCGCAGGTGGTGGCGCGGCTACGCGATACCCTTATGGTTGAGGTTTCGCTGCCGCACGTTCTCGAATACCCCACCCCGGCGGGCCTGGCCGCGCAGGTGCAAACCATTCTGGACCAGCAGGAGCAGCAGGAACAGCAGACGACTGGTGCATGGGGAGCCATCCCACGGCGGGCCGACCCGACCGCGCCCGTTCCGCTCTCGTTTGCTCAGCAACGTATCTGGTTCTTCCACCAGTTTGCTCCCAACCATGCGCTCTATCATATCCCGCTTGTGCTGCACCTTGTCGGGCCGCTGAATGTCGCTCCCCTCCGGCAAACGCTCCTGTACCTGGTGCAGCGGCACGAGAGTTTGCGGACCCGCTTTCGGGTGCGCGAGGGCCAGCCGGAGCAGCATATCATCAATGTCAGCAGCATACCCGATGTTCCGCTCAACAGGGTGGACCTCAACGACGTTGCCGACACCGAGCGAGAAACGGTTCTGCACCAGCGTATTACCGACGAAATACACCGGTCCTTTGACCTGACCACAGAACTCCCATTCCGGGCAACGCTCTTCCGTCTGGGTGCGCAGGAACACGTTATCCTCTTTGTGTTGCATCATATTGTGGCTGACGAGTGGTCGCTCGGTGTGTTGCGCCACGAATTTTCGCTGCTCTATGCGGCTTGCGCTGCGGGCCGCCCCCCCACGCTCCCCCCCCTGCCCCTCCAGTATAGTGATGTTGCGCTCTGGCAACAAGCCCACCTGGGAGAGCCTGGCAGCAACGGGAGCAACGAGGGCAAGACGGGAGCGGACCAGCTACGCTACTGGCTGGAGAAACTCGACGGGATGCCGCCGGCCCTGGAGTTGCCCATCTCGCGCCCGCGCCCTCCCCTGCCTTCCTACCAGGGAGCGCGACAATTTCTCTCACTCTCGCCACAGCTAACCATTGCGCTCAAGACGCACAGCCGCCAGCAGAGCGCGACGCTCTTTATGATGCTGTTGGCCGCCTTCCAGGTGCTTCTTGTTCGCTACACGGGCCAGGATGATTGCATTGTCGGGACACCCGTGGCAAACCGACCCCGCACCGAACTGGAAGGGGTCATTGGCTGTTTTATCAATATGCTGGTGCTGCGAAACGACCTTTCTGGCGATCCCTCGTTTGCAGAGGTGCTCCAGCGGGTTCGCACAACCACGCTAGATGGGTATCGCCATCAGGAGGTGCCGTTTGAGCACATTGTGGCGGAACTTCAGCCCGAACGCGACCTGAGCCGCCATCCGCTCGTGCAGGTGGTCTTTGCGCTGCAAACAACTCCCACGCCTCCCGCCACTGACATTACCGGCCTGCGCCAGACTCCGCTTGACATCCACCCCAGCACCGTGCGGTTCGATCTGGAGGTGCAACTGTGGGACACGGGAGAGCAGCTAGAGGGGTTTATTGATTACAGTACCGACCTGTTTGAGGAAAGTAGCATTGCCCTCCTGGCCCGCCACTTCACCACGCTACTTGAGGGCGTGGCAAGCGACCTGACACAACCGATTGCCCGTCTACCCCTGGTGAGCGCAGAAGAGCGGCACATTATCATGCACGAGTGGAATGCGACAGTAGCCGATTACCCGCATGATGCCTGTTTGCACCAGCTTTTTGAGCAGCAAGCCGCCGCCACTCCCCACGCCACGGCGGTCATTGCCGGGCAGCACAGCATACGCTATGGTGAACTGAATCAGCGGGCCAACCAGCTTGCCCACTACCTGCACCATCTGGGAGTGGAGCCGGGGACAACCGTTGGGGTTTGCGTCGGGCGTTCGCTGGACCTGGTCATCGGGTTGCTTGGCATTCTTAAAGCTGGCGGAACTTATGTTCCCCTCGACCCGACCTACCCCACGGAGCGACTGGCCTATATGCTCGACCATAGCCAGGCCCCTGTGCTGCTCACGCAAACGGAACGGCTCGAACGCTGTCCCACGGGAGGCAAGGGGCGCGTGGTGTGTCTGGATGCGGAGGGGGAGGCAATCGCCCGCATGGATACGCAGAACCCGATAAGCCGCGCTACCCCCGACACGCTGGCCTACATCATCTATACCTCCGGCTCAACCGGCAAGCCCAAAGGGGTAATGATCCCCCACCGTGGCGCAGTCAATACGATCTACGATGTCAACAGCCGGTTCCGCGTCTCCCCCCAGGATTGCGTGCTTGCCCTCTCATCCTTCAGCTTCGATCTTTCTGTGTATGACTGCTTCGGGACGCTGGCAGCAGGAGCCACGCTTGTGTTGCCCGACCCGGATACGGCGGGCGATCCGGCCCATTGGGCCCACCTGGTTGCACAACATCGGGTATCAATCTGGAACTCGGTGCCCACGCTGATGAAATTGTTGCTGGACTATGCCGAGTCGCACCCTAATGTTTCGCTTGCATCGTTGCGGTTGGCCCTGCTGAGTGGCGACTGGATACCGCTCCCACTCCCGGAGCGGCTCAAGCAGATGGTCAATGGGATACAGGTTATCAGTCTGGGGGGGGCAACCGAAGGCTCTATCTGGTCCATCCTCTACCCGATTGAGCGGACCGACCCGACCTGGAGCAGTATCCCCTACGGAAGGCCAATGGCAAACCAGCAGTTTTTTGTATTCAATGAGGCTCTGGAGCCGTGCCCGGTGCTGGTGCCCGGCGATCTCTATATTGGCGGGGTGGGCGTGGCGCGAGGCTACTGGCGCGACCCCCAGAAAACCGCTGCCTCATTCATAGCCCACCCGCAGACTGGCGAATGGCTCTACCGAACGGGAGACATGGGCCGCTACCTGCCCGATGGGATGATTGAGTTTTTGGGACGGCGGGATCAGCAGGTCAAGATACGCGGCTTTCGTATTGAACTGGGGGAGATTGAGGCGACGCTCCTGCAACATCCAGCAGTGCGCGATGCAGTGTTGCTGGCACGGGATGACTCACCGTCCACGCCGGGGGACAGACGGCTTGTTGCCTACATTGTACCAGTGGGTGTGGAGCCGCCCGCTCCTGACGACCTGCGCCAGTTTCTCGCCGCACGTTTGCCCGACTATATGTTGCCGGCTGCGTTTGTCTTTCTCGATGCGCTCCCCCACACCCCAAATGGCAAGATAGACCGCAAAGCTCTTCCCGCGCCCGACACGGGCCGCCCCGACACCGGCACCGGCTACACACCGCCCCGCTCTCCCCTTGAGCAGATGCTCACGAGCATATGGGGCAAGAGGCTGAACCTGGAGCGGGTCGGCATCCACGACAACTTTTTTGCCCTGGGGGGACACTCGCTACTGGCCATCCAGCTTGTGGATCGCATCGAGCGGGAGACCGGGCAGGCCATCTCGCTCATCTCATTCTTCCAGCACCCCACGGTTGCTGGCCTGTCGCAGTTGTTAGAACAGCCACAGGAGCGGGCCGGACCGGACCGGGGGGAAGCCGCGCTGGTTCCCATTCCCCCTGCCCCTGAACAGGAAAAACAGTCGGACCAGTTCTCCCTGTCGCACGGGCAACAGGCCCTCTGGTTCATCTACCAGAGCGCACCCCATAGCGCAGCGTATAACTCCGGCTTTGCGCTGCGGTTCCGTGGGCCGCTGGAGAGGGACAGGCTGTCTGCGCTCCGCCGTGCGCTCCACGCCCTGGCCGTGCGCCATCCGTCCCTGCGCTCCAGAGTATCATCCGATGGCCCGACAGCAGGGAACGAGGAACGCAACCCCCTTCAAGTGGTGCAGGAGCCACAAGAGGCAACCCTGCCCGCCCTGCCAGAAATCATTGATGCAACCGGCTGGAGCGAGCAGGAGCTACGCCGTCAGGTTCAGGCCTTCCACCAGCAACCGTTTGACCTGGAGAAGGGGCCCGTGTGGCGGGCCGGCCTGTTCAGCCGCTCTCCGGATGAGCATATCCTGATGATCTCGTTGCACCACCTCTTTACCGATGCCCGCTCAAACGAGATCCTCTCCCGCGACCTTGCTCTGCTCTACACGGCTGAGCAGGGTGTAGAAATGGCTCCCCTCACCCCTCTGGCGCACAACTACCGTGACTATGTGCGATGGGAAACCCTTCTGCTCCAGGTGGATGGAGAGCGGTTGCGACGCTACTGGCACGCCCGACTCGGCGGTGAGATCCCCCTGCTTGCGCTACCCACAGACAAGCCTCGCCCGCCCATCCAGACTTTCAATGGGGCCGCCTGTCCCATTGCGTTTGACGAAGCCCTCACAAGCCAGCTCCGTGAGCTTGCCCGCGCCAACAATACGACCCTCTTTGTGCTGCTGCTGGCGGCCTACCAGGTGTTGCTGGCCCGCTACACGGGGCAGGACGATATTCTTGTGGGGACAGCCCCCGAAGCCGGGCGGAGCCGCCCCGAATTTGCCGATGTTGTGGGGTATTTTGTGAATCCAGTTGTGCTGCGGGCGATCTTCTCTGCCGACGACCCCCCGACGTTTGCGGCTTTTCTGGACCAGGCCCGCCAGACGGTGCTGGAGATGCTATCGCACCAGCACTACCCCTTTCCGCTGCTGGTGCGCGAACTCCAGCCACAGCGCGATGCCAGCTATTCTCCCCTGTTCCAGACGCTCTTTTTGCTCTACCACAGCCAGCAGCCGGTGCAGGATGATGGGGAAACACAAAGTCCGGAGCGGTTTTCCTTTGATGAGGCCGCGGGGGCGGGGCAATTCGACCTGTCGTTGCTCATCACCGACCGCGGGGAGACGCTGCGCGGGGTATTCGACTACAACGCCGACCTGTTTGAACCAGCAACGATTGCGCGGATGGCAACACACTTCAAGACGCTCATCCGGGCCATTGTCGCCAATCCAGAACAGCGCATTGACCGGCTCCCCCTGCTGAGCGAAGCCGAACGGAACCGGCTGCTTGTGCAGTGGAACGAGACCGCCGCCGAATATCCCCACACCCGTTGTTTGCCCGACCTGTTTGAAACGCAGGTAGGGCGGACTCCCGACGCGGTGGCGGTGTCGTTTGCTGGCCAGCAGCACACCTACCGCGAACTGAACGAGCAGGCAAACCAGCTTGCCCACGCGCTGCGCCGCCTGGGGGTGGGGACGGAGGTCCTGGTTGGTATCTGCGTCGAACGCTCGCCCGATATGGTTGTTGGTCTGCTTGGCGTGCTCAAGGCCGGGGGGGGCTATGTTCCGCTTGACCCGGCCTTTCCCGCCGAGCGGCTTGCGTTTATGCTGGAAGATGCAGGGGTCGGGGTGTTGCTGGTCGGAGGAACGGGAGCCGCGGTAATGGAGCGGGTGTTGATAGGCCGGGCAACTGCTGTGCAGCATATCATCTCCCTGGATGATTGGGAAGGTATCGCGGGGAATCCACCAGGCACACCTGCGAGCAGTCCCGATGGGGCTATGTCGCCCGACACCCTGGCCTATGTCATCTATACCTCTGGCTCAACCGGCAAGCCCAAAGGCGTGCAGATTACCCACCGCGCCCTGGTCAACTTCCTGCACGCCATGCAGCACCGCCCCGGCCTCACCGCAGACGATGTGCTGCTGGCCGTGACAACGCTCTCCTTCGACATTGCGATGCTCGAACTCTTCCTCCCACTCATTGTGGGGGCGCGGGTTGAACTGCTGAGCCGCGATGTTGCCAACGATGGGGCACAACTTATCCAGGCGTTGGAGCGGAGCGGGGCAACCGTGCTCCAGGCTACACCGATGAGTTGGCGCATGCTCATTGAGGCCGGGTGGCGTGGCAGTCCCCACCTCACCATGCTCTGTGGGGGCGAGGCCCTGCCCTGGGAGCTGGCCCGCCAGATGCTCAGCCGCGGAAAGACGCTCTGGAATATGTACGGTCCCACCGAAACAACCATCTGGTCTGCCGTGTTGCCGGTTAGTCCGGACGATGGGGAGGCGAGGATAGGGCCGCCAATTGCCAATACCCAGTTTTTTGTGTTGGACCGCCACTATCAGCCGGTGCCTATTGGCGTTGCTGGCGAGCTATACATTGGCGGCGACGGCCTGGCCCGCGGCTATCGCAACCGTCTCAACCTCACCAGTGAGCGGTTTATTGCCAACCCGTTTGGAGCCGGGCGGCTCTATCGCACGGGCGATCTAGTGCGCTACCGCCCCGATGGGACACTTACATTTCTTGGGCGGGTTGATCATCAGGTCAAGGTCCGTGGCTTTCGCATTGAGCCGGGCGAAATTGAAGCGGTGCTCAATCAGCATCCGGACGTTCAACAGGTGGTTGTTGTGGCTCGTGACGACGGCAGCGGCACACAACTTGTTGCCTACCTGGTTGCCCGCGTCCCCATTGAGCCACACACCTTGCGGACGTATGCTGCCGAACGATTGCCCGACTATATGCTCCCTGCGGCGTTTGTCCAACTTGACACGCTGCCGCAGACCCCCAATGGCAAAGTGGATCGGAACGCGCTCCCCGCGCCGGAGGGAGAGAACTTGGCGCGGGCCGCGTTTGTTGCCCCGCGCACCAGAACCGAAAAACACCTGGCGGCCTGCTGGCAAACCGTGCTCGGCCTGGAGCGCGTGGGGGTTCACGATAACTTCTTTGCGCTCGGTGGCCATTCGCTGCTTGCGTTGCACCTGATGGCCTGTATTGAGGAGCGGTCCGGGCAAAGCATCCCCCTTTCTGCACTCTTCCAACACCCC
Organism: Chloroflexaceae bacterium; assembly: GCA_034436975.1. Taxonomy (GTDB): domain Bacteria; phylum Chloroflexota; class Chloroflexia; order Chloroflexales; family Chloroflexaceae; genus JAAUSY01. Next base: position 5,049 of record DAOTUE010000189.1, on the reverse strand, counting down.
ACAATTGCCGACCTGTCGCACCTGCTGGAGCAACAGCCAGAGCACCACCACCAGCAGGAACAAAGGGAACAGGAAGAGCCACGGTCGTTGGTTGCCATTCAGCCCGATGGGAGCAAATACCCCCTCTTCTTTGTCCACCCGATAGGGGGGAATGTGCTCTGCTACCACGAACTGGCCCGACAGCTTGGCCCCGATCAGCCTGTCTACGGGTTGCAGGCCGTGGGGCTTTCTGGCGAGTTTCCCCCACTGGGAAGCATTGAGGAGATGGCGGGCCGCTACCTTTCCGAGCTACGGGCCGTTCAGCCGCAGGGCCCCTACCACCTGGGCGGGTGGTCGCTTGGCGGCACCATTGCGCTGGAGATGGCGCAACAGCTTCGTGCTCAGGGGGAGCAGGTCGAGGTACTTGTGTTGATAGATACGTTTGCTTCGCTCTCCGAGGGGCAGGCAGGAGATGAGCCGGGAGAGGAAACCAGGGAAATCTCGCTGATGAAGCAATTTCTGGCCGACCTGCGAGGGGAGACCAGACACAACCTGCCACCCCTCGCTATTGACGAGGTGCCCCCCCTGGTCCCCCCGGACCACCTCGACACCGAGGCGCGGCTCACGACCCTGCTGGAGCGGGCCCGCGCTGCAGACCTCTTGCATCCGACGGTCACGCTGGAGCAGGCCAGAACCCTGTGGCGTGTCTTCAGGGCCAATATGCTGGCGGCAAGCCGCTACACTCCCGCCCCCTATTCCGGGCGTGTCGTGCTGTGCTATGCTACAGAGCAACCCACGCTTGCCGCCGACGAGTGGGACGAACGGACCCTCCCCCACCTGAAACGACACCCGCTGCCGGCCACCCACGACACGATATTGCAACAGCCACATGTTGCGCTTCTGGCGGCATACCTGGCCCGTCTGTAGTTGTGACGCTCCGTGCTTTTGTGGTGAACCGATCTATCCGGTTTTGGTGTGAACGCTTACAAACGATCTATCCGGTTTTGGTGTGACACTCACTGGTGTCACTCATTGGGGACAATACGCCATTGCACAGCAGTCCCCCCACCCTCCAATGAAGTAATCATCTCAGGTGCCGGCTGGTCTGACGTGCCCGCCTCCCCAACATCCATACCATAGAGAGCCGAGTCGTCTCCCTGTTCTTTCTTTCCCGAAAACACAATACGCTGTCCATCGGGGGACCAGTCCATCCCGGCAATGGCCTGGAAGCCATCAACAAGCGTTGTCATTCCTGTGCCATCGGCCCGTATCATAAACAGACTGGTCTGGAAAGTGTCTGTCGCTTCATCCTGTTGTTGCCCATCCTGTTGTTGCCCATCCTGTTGTTGCCCATAGAAGAGCACCCGCGTACTATCGGGCGACCAGACTGGCTTCGAGGTCCACCTTCCCGCACGGTCAACCAGGGTGCGCTCTCCTGTCCCATCAGCGTTGATCAGCAGGATGACCCCGTTGTTAACATCGGGATTGATGGCCAGGTGGTTTCCATTGGGAGACCAGGCAATGGTTGCCATGTTTGTCACCGGGGTAGAGGTGAGTGGTGCTATTGATGAGCCATCTATTTCGGCAACATACACGCGAAAATCGAATGCACCGGACGAAGAACTGGCCGAAGCAACAAACGCAATCCGCCGACCATCTGGAGACCAGGATAACTGGCCAATCCATCGTAAATCGGGATAGGCGGAGGTGAGAACCCAACGCTGCGAGCCATCGGTTTGTGAAATCAGCAGATCCTCTCCGGAGTCCGTGCCAGAGGCGGCATACTTCCCATTGGGCGAGATGGCAACATCCCAGGTTTGCTTGCCATTGTCAGTGAGCCGTATCTGCTCACTCCCATCGGGCAAAACCGCGTAGATGTTCGGCTCATTGTAACACCCGTGCGGGACAGTTTCGCAATCCCAGACGCTGGTTGCGCTAAACGCAAAACGGCTCCCATCCCGTGCCCAGTCAAATCCAAGAATGAGAAACCAGGTATCGTCAGCATCCACCAGATCAACGCTCGATATGCGCTGCCTGTCGGTGCCGTCCGGATTGATGGTATAGAGAGCCGTCCCGGTCGGGGTTTCATGCTGGTTGACGAGAAACGCAATTCGCCCCGTTGTCTCCTGGTCCGGCTGCGATGGGGTGGGGGTGGCGGTGGGAGTGGATGGGGATGTCTGCTCCGAGAGCAGGCTCCCTAGCAATCCGAAGAGGACATTGTAGGGAGGCGAGTGCTGCGGGTGCAGCTCAAACCGCGCCCGCTCGAACCACTGAACAGTATGCCTCGTCCCATCGCTCAACATTTCTTCTTGCGGTTCGCTCAAGGGCAAGCCAAACAGGGCCAGGCTCTCGGCCTCGCTTGTGCCCGTCGTCACCCCATCAATCTCCAGTCCGTTTTCCTGCCAGGCCTGCAAGAATGGCTCACAAATGCTATGTCCTGTTTCAGGGAAGAACCGACACCCCGGCTGCTCCGTGCCCGTGGGAAAACTGCCCCACTCGCGCCCTTGCTGTTCCAGCATGTCTACCCCCAGGCGACCAAGCAAAACATCGTAAGGCGGGCTATGTTCCGGGTGCAGTTCCAGCCGGTTTCGCTGAAACCATTGCACCTGAACCGGCTGGCCCTCAACCATCGCTTCGTGCTGCGGGCCAATCGGCAGGCCAAACACGCGCAGTCCATCATTTTGCTGCCAGTATTCTAGCAACCTCCCGCAAACCTGAAAGCCAGTTTCGGAGAATGTCTGGCACTCATCCGCAGGTTGCAGGACAACAGGATGGGAAGGATAGGCAAAAGACGAAGTGGAACCCATCAAGAGCACAATCACAATGATAGAGAAGATAGAGAACACCAGAAAACGACGCATGAGATACCTCCTGACAGATAGAAAAACCCCTCTCACCAGTCCAACCAGTGAGAGGGAGCAAGATACACTACTCAACCTGATAGTTTCAGGGTTTTCATTGTCACCAGGGCACGACTTCTACGCCCTCTTCGGGGGTAGCTTCAGTTTCATTGCCTTCGCTATTGCCCTCTTCGGGAGCCGCTTCAGGTTCACCTTCGCTATCGCCCTCTTCGGGAGCCGCTTCAGGTTCACCTTCAGTATCGCCCTCTTCGGAAGTGCCTTCGCTATTGCCCTCTTCGGGGGCCGCTTCGCCATTGCCCTCCTCGGGGACAACTTCTTCTGGCGGGACAATCCCCTCAGCAGGCGGCAGGGGAACCGGCGCGATGATCACCGGCGGTTGCGGAGTTTCATCCATCCCAAGTTCCTGCATGGTCTGCTGGATCATAATGACATTGATCAGCCGCATCATCCCCTCAATGGTCTGGCCGGTGTAAGGATTGCGGGCAAGGTCGCTAAACCCTGGGATCTCGCGGATCTGGCGCAATATCTGGAGCACGCCGTTCAAGTCGCCGCGCTGCATGGCTGCATCGGCCTGGTCCCACAATTGCCGGGCAAGAGAGAGGTTTGTCTTGCGCTGCTGAGCTACCCAACGCATCGTCCCTGTTACCGCCTCGGTCTCGACAACAGACGTTATCATTTCTTCGGCCGTATCCAGGTCGCCCGCAAGCTGCGCCTGCATCGCGTGGTTCAGTTGGGCATTGGCGCGAATGTTGGCCACATCGGTTATGCGGTTCCCATATTTTTCTGCGGGGAACGAGCCGGGGTCGGGTGTGGGTCCGGTGATAGCAATGATCTGGTCGAGAGCCTCAACAGCCAGTCCCCAATCTTCGGCAAGGGCAGCAGCCTCATACATCCCCCACAGGTCGAGAATATCAAGTGCCTGCATCATTTCCTGAACTTCGTCGGATGGCGCAAATTCTTCAACCAGGCTGCGGGCCTCCTCTGCGACAATCTCCGCGTGGGCAAGTTCGCCCGCTTCAAACAGTTCAAGCGCATAGTCAAGGCGGGTTTGATAGAGCAGATCGAGGGTGGGCCCCTGTGGACACTCGGTAAACCCGTTCAAGACGAGGCTTTCCAGAATGCTAATGCGTTCGTTCCCTTCGGCCTTCTCGGCCCGTTCGCACCAGGCCGTATTGCGTAGCTTCGATATTTCTGCATTGCCCTGCTGTGCTGGCTCATACCCTGGAACCACCGTGAGCGCATCATCGTAGCTCACGCTGGCATGATCAAGTTTCTCCTGATCGAGATAGACATTCCCAAGTTTTACATAGACATCTGCAACTTTTTCGGCTACTCTCCCACTTACCCCTTCGTGTTGAAACCGACTCAGCTCATATTCGGCATTTGCAATCACCTCTTCCGAGGGTTGGTCCAATGAGGCTTCGATTTCTTCCAGCAGCGACACCTGTTTCCCCGACTGGCTAACCAGCACGACAATGATGATAAGCACAACCAGAATCCCCAGGCCAATACCAGCGACGGTCGGCATGCCCAGGTTTTGCAGTGCGGAAGGCATTTGCACTTTTGAGAGATCGGGGACTTTGATGGGAAATGGTTTGTCTTCTGGCGGTTTCTCTTCTGGTGCTGGCGATGCGGGAGAGGGTGAGGGTGAGGGATGGGCAACTTCGGCGGGAGCCTCGGCCTGGCGTTCGTTGATGACCAATGGATCATCATCGGAGATTTCCTTGATTGTTTCGCCAGGAACCGTGCTAAATGGCTGTCGCTGGCTGGCCATTGGCCGATTCATGTAGTAGTAGTACACGTTCACGACATCTTCCTGGACGTGAACAATCGGGTGGATGATTTCGCGCACCCGATAGGCCGGCTCGGCAAAAATCCCATGCGCTTCTTCGATTTCTTGCTGGCTAAACTCCAGTGCATCTGCTGAATGCGTATACCAGGTTCCCATATATCCCACATTCGGGTAGGTTTCCTGGGCTTTCCGCAGCTCTTCATTGACGTATTCAATCGTGGGCGGGGTCTCTACGGGCCCCGTCGCCGCGACGATGAGCAGCTCAATCCGATCTTCGTTCTCCAGCCGTCGCCCGATGAGAATGCCGCAGGCCTTCGCATCGCCCTGACATTCTCCACCCTGAATAACCTGCAGGGCCGAGTGGGTCATATAGACAACGTCTGGTACGGGTGAATTTCCTTGTGTATCCATACATCC
>DAOTUE010000188.1:0-3398 GCA_034436975.1 Chloroflexaceae bacterium | reverse complement strand
GTTGCTTGCGGGGCGCGAGCATCCCGACGAGGTATCGCTCGCGCACGCTCTCGGTAATTTCCTCTTCCGCACCGCCGGCGGGTCCGTGCAGGTCGTTCAGCACCATCGTGAGCAGCGTTTCGCGCAGCTCGGCGGGGGCGGGCGGGGTCAGGGGGGCCGGGTCGCTGGTCTGTTCCTGGGAGTCGGTCATTGGTGGTCTCCTTTCATTCGTTATCGGTGGGGGCTGACGGTGACGGTGGTGGGCGAAACCTGATTCTCCCTGACCAGAGGCTCAACCCGCTCATGCCCCACGAGCCGTCGAGCATAGAGCAAGCAGGCGCGGATGTCATCCTGTTCGAGCCAGGAGTATCCCTCCAGGATGGTCTCCATCGTATCGCCAGCGGCCAGCATTCCGAGCACATGCTCGACAGCCAGCCTCCGTCCACGGACAATCGGTTTGCCCCCGAAAATTTTGGGGTTTACGGTGATTCGCTCAAGAAGTTGTTGTTCATTCATTTCGTTTGTCCTCTCTGTGCTTTGCGCGTCACCTCGCCATCTACACCCAGTCTACCAGTTCGCGGTGGTGCTGCGCCGCGGCCCACAGGGCCTGCCCCACCCGGTGTTCTGCGCTTGCAATCTGGATAACCAGTGTATCTATGGCCCGCGTGAGGGGGATCATCAGCCAGCGCAGCGCGTAGAGATGGGCCGCCTGGTCGGGGTCGAAAAACATCGTGCGGGCCTCCTCGTCGGTCGGGGCATACTCCTGGACCTTGTAGTCGTAGAGTTCATCGAAGCCTAGGTGGACGGCGGTCCACCCCTCCAACCCGCGGCACGAATCGTACTGCACGATGCGGAATTGTCCCACACTGGTGGGGGGTGTCTGGCGGATGCCCTGGTCGGTGCCGTCCCACACCTGGTAGCCCCACTCGAATAGCTCTCGTGCAAATCCCCCGTCTTGCTTTGCTGCCAGCGATGGGGGCACACAGAAGAGCATATCTATGGGCTTGTTGCCGTTTTCCGTGTGTTTGTTCAGCAGGTTGGCGTGGAGTGTCTGGCGGTAGTCGCCTTCGACGATAACCACCCGCCCCCCATACACCATCGGGTTCGGCTTCACATCCCAATCGGTTAGCCCCAATTCCTCCGCGATGGTGTTGACGATGCCGCACAGCCCGGCCTTGAGCCGCAGCGAGTTTCTCAGCGGCACCATCTGGCTCTGGTTACGGGGAATATCCGCTCGCCAGTCGGTTTCCTGCTGACCGCGAACGAGTTGGTCATAGCCGTGGGCCAGCACACACTGGCGATAGTCGTACATAGCAAAGAGCAGATCGCGCTCGTCGGCGGGCCAGTCCTGCGCCTCGTCTATCATCAGGTAGTCGTAGTTGAAATCTGCTGGCACCTCACGTATCATCGTATGCAGGTCGTCTTTGCCGAGTGCGCCGCCGCGGAGCATCTCCATCGCCTCACGCTTGTATTCCTCATAGTTGACAAGAAAATCGGTGCTGTCGCTGGTGATGATGTGCAAATAGCACAGCACCCGATAGACAAATGCATGCACCGTCTGGATACGGATACGCCGCTGCTCCAACCCCTGCTTGATGCCCATCAGGTCCAGCAACCGCGTAATGTCGGCAACGAGGGCGCGGTTGTAGGTCAGGATGTGCACGCGAGCATCCTGCTCCTGATAGAGCTGGTGGGCAATTTGCAGCAAGCGAACCGTCTTGCCCGTGCCTCCCCGCCCCCGAAAGATGAGCAACTGTTCCTGGTTGATGAGTTTCTCAACGTAGGCCTGGTCTTGCAATACCTTTCTGGTAATGGCTTCTATCTTGCGGCGATCCAGCGGGGTTTGTTCCAGTGGCTCAGTCAGGATTGCCAGGGCCCGCTCAATATAGTCTGCGTCTATATCCCGTGATGCCCGCAGTTCGTACCCGCTCCTTTCGGGAGATGATACCGGGTGCTGGTTGTTGCTGACCCGTTCGACTATCGTTTGCCAGGTTGCGTCGCTGCCGATAATGTTGTGTGTGACGGGAGGGAGATCGCGTTCGGGAACCTGGTAGAGCCAGATGAGGTTGACGACATAGGGTGGTCTAGCGATGCTGTTTGCTTCCAGGTAGCCACGGAGCGCGGACATCTGATTGCGGGATTGCTCGGTCGCGTCGTGCCAGTTCTCCTGGTTGCGATATTTCACCCGCACGCGGTTTCCCTCAAACTGGATGGCTTCTTGCGGGTGGTTCTTCAATTCGATAGTCAGGCAGAGCGAGCGCACTGCTAGCGGCTCATCGTTGTAAGTACCAGCTCTGTGGGGACGGGCCAGGTGGATCAGCACCACGAGATCAATATCTACGGCTTTTTGCCCGTAGCATTTTGCCCCGGCAATGATAGTCACGTCGTGGCTTTCGCGCTCATCGGCGTGAGGCCAGGCGGCAACAATCAGGTGGCGCAGGTGCTGCGCGGCTTTGTATTCTTCGGTATTGTGGCTCCCCAGAACCGTGATCATGCTCCTCCTCCCTGCTCCGCATCCATCTGCTGTAACATTGCTTCAATCTGCGGCTTCAACACGGGTAACTCATCCTCTATGATTTCCCAGACCCGCTCCAGGCTAATCGCATCGTAGTTGTGAATGAGCCTGTTGCGAAGCCCGATAATCTGCGCCCAGGGAATGTGGGGGTAGCGGTGCCTGGTCTGCTCCGAAATCCGCCGCGCCGCCTCGCCCATCACCTCGAAGTTGCGTATCACCGCCTCCTGGATGACCTGTGACTGCATAAAAATCTCGTGTCCGTCAGCAGTAAACGTCTCGGTCATCGTGATACGCTCCAGGATGTGATCAAGGTATACGCGCTCGTCCCGCACAATAGGTACTCCTGAACATCACAATGGCACGGCCTCTTCAAGCACCTGTTCTCTAATCCGCCAGTGCAACGTTTCCTCGGTGCTGATGTCCACCTTGCGTCCGAGCAGTTCCTCTAGCTCCAGGTATAGCCCGATGCCGCCCCACGACGACAACCGCGTATAGTCCCACTCCACCAGGAAGTCCACGTCGCTGGTGTCGGTCGCCTCGCCCCGCGCCACCGAGCCGAACACGCGCACGTTGTAGGCTCCGTGCTTTTCGGCCAGGCGAAGGATTGCCTCCCGGTGTGCGGCCAGCAGGTCGGCAATGCCCAGGTGCTTTGTTTCACGAGAAGATTCTGCCTCTGGATAGAGCACCACGATTTCGACCTCGCCGGGGGGCAGGTCGGGGAGCGGTTCGAGCCATTCAATTGTTGCGCCCTCGCCGATGCGGGCCTTCAGTTTCACTTCTTGCATCCGATACTTCCTTCGTAGGGTCCAGGGTTCTGGGTTTCGGGTCCAGTGAGAGCAAACCCCGAACCCTCACCCCTTCTTCTTCCGTCTCCCCGCGCCTTTCCCCTTGCCGCCCCCCTCCG
>DAOTUE010000187.1:0-20955 GCA_034436975.1 Chloroflexaceae bacterium | reverse complement strand
CCCCGGCCCCGGCAGAGCGGCCCCTCCCCCCGGGCCGCTCCCCCGGACCAGACGCATCGCCAGCATTGTGCTCAGGATACGCCCAGTTTCTGCTTCAACTGCTCCAATTCGGTATCCACCTCCGACACTTCGGCCAGCTCTTTGAATTCGTTTTCGAGCGTTTCTTTCTCCAGTTCGGCCATAGCCTCGCTCTTGAGCAACTCGTAATCCACCCGGTCCTCAAGCTGATTCAGCTTATCTATGGCAGTTACGCGGCGCACATGGCGGGCCGTCGTCTGGATGGTCTCCTGCGTCCGCAAGCGATTTTTCTTTGCCACAATGAGATCGCGCCGGGCCTGGGTCTGAGCAATACGGGCTTCGAGTGCAGCCAACCCCTCTTGCAGCGACTCAACCTGCTCATCTTGAACGCGATACTGCTCCTCATACTGGCTTGCCAGCTTTTGCGCCTGGACCTTGCGCTGCAAGGCCTGGCGGGCCAGGTCTTCTTTGCCGTTTCGCAGGGCTGTTTCGGCGTGCCCCTGCCACTTCTCCACCTCGCCCTGCTGCTCAACCAGTTTTTGCTCCAGCCGCGTCTCGTCGGCCATCGCCGTTGCCAGTTCGGCCCGGGCCTCATAATACTGTTCGCTCAACTGGCGCAAATACTCGTCGGCCATCTTCTGCGGGTCCTCCGCGTTTTCCAGCACATCATTGATATTGGCACTGATGAGATCTTTTACCCGTTCCAGAATGGACATAGATGCCTCCTTTTCTCCTGATTTTCCCGCATATCCGGGAAGTGCATGGTGCGTATTCAGGCAACGCCGAGTTTGCGTTTCATCTCTTCCATCTCCGACTCCACCCCGGACTGCATCTCTAGCTCACGAAACTGGTTATCAAGCGTGCCGGTTTCAAGTTTTGCCATTGCGTCAGCTTTTGCAAGCTGGTCGTCTACCTGGTCTTCCAACCGGTCCAGCTTGTCGGACACCGAGGCCCGCCCGACCTTCCGCACCGTCGCAAGCAGCGATTCCTGGGTTTTTGCGCGGTTTTTCTTGGCAATGATCAGGTCACGCCGGGCCTTCGTTTCGCCCATTTTCGTTTCGATGTTCGCCAGCGCATCTTGAAGCTGGTCTACCTGCTCCGACTGCACCTGAAACTGAGCCTGATACTGCGTTGCCAGTTTTTGCGCCTGGGCCTTGCGTTGCAAGGCGCGGCGGGCCAGGTCTTCCTTGCCGGCCCGGAGCGACGTTTCCGCCATTGTATGGTATTTTTCCACTTCGCTCTGGGCCTCAACCAGCTTGCGCTGCAAACGGTCTTCGTCGGCCATTGCCGTGGCAACCTGCGTCTTGACTTTGTAATACTGGTCGTTCAACTGGCGCAGGTACTCGTTGGCCATTTTTTCCGGGTCTTCCGCCGCGTCGAGCATATCGTTGACACTTGCACTAAAAATATCTTTAATCCGCCCAAAGAAAGACATTGCGCGTTCCTCCTTCCCAACAACATTCCCAAAAGAGCAATTCCCTGCAAGGTGCCTCAGCAATCTGAAATTGCCCCTACACCCTTTATTGTAGCATAGAAACGGGGTGGGGGAATTGAAAAGGCACAGGCAGTATCAAGGGCAATGCCATAGAGCCATCGGCAAGACGAACGCAAGAGAACACACTGGTTTTGGCAACCGCAAAGAAGGCAGAGAATACAAAGGGGGCAAGGAGCAGGGAATGCATGCGTCCATCTTGCCGCCCGGTGTTTTGTTGCAAGCGTGACACTTGTGCTCTCAGGGTTGCCCCCACAGAGGAACGATGTCGTATGCCCCCGATTGCGTATCCATGCCGGGAATGGTACAATGAGGCGAAGAGGGGTTCATTGCATTCGGGTGCGTTCGTAATTAGACTGAGAAAAGAGGGGAGTATGCGCGTTGTCGCAATGATTATGGCAGGAGGCGAGGGGACACGGCTGAGTGTGCTTTCGGAAAAGCGAGCCAAACCCTCGGTTCCCTTTGCCGGAAAGTTTCGGATTATTGATTTTACCCTCTCAAACTGTGTCCATTCGGGTATCTACGATGTAGCGGTGCTGACCCAGTATCGCCCCCACTCGCTCAACCAGCATATTGGCATCGGGCGGCCCTGGGACCTGGACCGTATGCGGGGGGGGGTGCGGTTGCTCCAGCCCTACTACCAGGGGGGCAGCGACATAGACCAGATCTGGTATCGGGGGACATCCGATGCTGTCTACCAGAATTTGAGCTATGTCCGTGAGCATCGGGCCGACCTGGTGCTCATTCTCTCCGGCGACCATATCTACAAAATGGATTATAGCAAGATAATCGAGTTTCACCGGAGCAAACGGGCCGAACTGACCGCCGCCGTGATGCACGTTCCGCTGGAAGAAACCCATCGCTTCGGAATTATGACGACGAACGAGGAGAGCCGTATCGTCGAGTTTTCGGAAAAACCAAAGGACCGCGACAAGGGGACGCTGGCTTCAATGGGGGTATATGTCTTCAATGCCGATGTGCTGGTGCGCCGCCTGAGCGAGGGGAGCGACGAGAAACCGCGAACCGACTTTGGCAAACATGTTATCCCCGCGATGATAGGGGAGCAGGTTGAGCGAGTCTACGCCTATCCCTTCGAGGGGTACTGGGTTGATGTGGGAACCATTCAGGCCTACTGGGAAACAAGTATGGAACTGCTCGATACGAGTTGCCCGCTCGATCTGTACGATACAAGATGGCTGATACAGACGCGCAGCGAAGAACAACCCCCCGTCAAAGTGGGTCCGCAGGCGCGGATCAACCGTTCGCTCGTGTGCAATGGCTGTATCTTACAGGGAACCGTCGAACATTCCGTCCTCTCGCCCGGTGTCTATGTATCGCCCGGCGCGGTGGTCCGCGACAGCGTGGTGATGAACGATAGCTGGATAGGGCCGGGTGCGGTGCTCGACCGGGTCATTGTTGACAAGCAGGTTGTTGTGGGGGGCGGTACCCACCTGGGGTGGGGGGAAAACCTGGGCACGCCCAACCACCAGCAACCCGACAAACTGCTGACCGGCATTACCGTTGTCGGGAAGAATGCCCATATCCCCGGCGGTATCCATATCGGGCGCAATGTCCTGATAAATGCCGACCGTGACGTTGAGGATTTCCCCGGAGGCGATATACCAGACGGCGAAACGATATAGCGGAGCAGGAGAAGAGGATTTATGCAGAAAACACTCGCCCTTATTCTGGCCGGGGGATCATCTCCCGAACTCAGCGTATTGACCAGCGAACGGGCCGAGGCGGCCCTCTCGTTTGCGGGCAAATATCGGATTATTGATTTTCCGCTGACCAACTGCGTCAATTCGGGGATCTACCATGTCGGAGTGCTCACGCAATATCGCCCCCGTTCGCTCCACGCCCATCTTGGCGTGGGCCGCCCCTGGGACCTGGACCGCACCCAGGGGGGGCTACGAGTGCTCCACCCTTTCCCCACCCCGGAGGGCGGCGGGTGGCAGCGGGGCACCGCCGATGCCGTGCGCTATAATCTCGACTTTATCGAAGATCAGCCAGCGGAAGATGTGCTTATTCTTTCTGGCGACCATATCTACAAAATGGATTATCGCCCCATGCTCCAGGTTCACCGGGAAAACCGGGCCGATGTCACGCTGGCGGTCCATGGGGTCAGCCCCCACGAAACCCACCGCTACGGGATTGTCTCCATTGACGACGTGGGCCGCGTGGGGAGCTTTGTCGAAAAGCCGCGCCGCCCCACACGCCAGGGGTTTCGAGACATGCCCCTTGCGTCAATGGGAGTCTACGCCTTTCGCAAGGACTTTCTTATCAACGTGCTGCGAGAAAGCGATGTTGCCGACTTTGGGCGCGAACTGTTGCCAAAACTCATTGAAACAGCCCGAACGTTTGCCTACCCCTTCCAGGGCTACTGGGCCGATGCCGGCACCGTCCGCGCCTACTACGAGGCCAATACATCCTTGCTTATCGAATCGCCCGTTCTCGACCTGCACGATCCGGAGTGGGTTATCCATACGCCCAGTGCGCAGCGGCCCGGGGTGGAAATAGGCGAAACGGCGCGGATTGAGAACAGCCTGGTGAGCGATGGGTGCCGCATTCAGGGCTATGTCACCCGCTCTGTGCTCTCGCCGGGGGTGTTTGTTTCGCCCGGCGCAATCGTGCGCGACTCGATTATCCTCAGCGATACGTGGGTTGGCTCCGGTGCCGTCATAGACCGCTGCATTGTTGATGAGCATGTCCGCGTTGGGAACAACGTATTGCTTGGCGATGGCGACGACAACACGCCAAACGACCAGTCCCCCAATCGGCTCAATACGGGTCTGACGCTCGTTGGTATCCGAACTCATATTCCCGATGGGGTACGGATTGGCCGCAATGTCGTTATCTTTCCACGCATTGAGGAAGCACAGTTTCGCGGGGAAAGCGTGGTCCCAAGCGGGACCACGCTGCTCTCCTGAAACCATAGAAGGAATTGTCCCCAACCTGTCTGGGGGCCCGGTTGCTTCGGGGGAAGACAAATTATGCGTATTCTAATGCTATCCTGGGAATATCCCCCACATATTGTCGGCGGGTTGGGGGCCCATGTGGCCGACCTGGTGCCCGCCCTCTCCGCCGAGGGTGTCTCGGTCGAGGTGCTGACCCCTATGCTGAAGGGGGGAGAACTTGAAGAAGAAATAGATGCCAACTCCGTTGTTCGGCGCATCCCTATTCCTCACGTTGAAAACCACAGCTTTACCAACTTTGTGGCCCACGCCAACTATGAGTTAGAACGGGTGGCCCGCACGCTCTACCCCGCTGGCGATGAGTTCGATCTCATCCACACACACGACTGGCTCACGGCGACAGCGGCGATTGCTCTGAAACAACACTGGCATCTTCCGCTCCTGGCAACCATCCACGCCACCGAGCGCGGGCGCGGGCGCGGGTACCTGCATGGCGACCAGGCCATCCAGATTGACAAGCTGGAGTGGCAACTGACCTACGAAGCCTGGCGTATCATTGTTTGCTCTCGTTTTATGGCAAAGCAGCTCGTGGAGACCCTCCGCACCCCCCACGATAAAATTGACGTGGTGCCAAACGGAACCCATATGCGCCCCGGCCCTTTCGACAGCGAGCAGGCCCGGCGCGAGTTTCGCCGTACCTATGCCCCCGACGATGAACATATTATCTTTTCGGTAGGGCGCATTGTCTACGAAAAAGGGCTGCACGTCTTGATTGACGCGCTCCCCCACATCAATGAGCAAACAAAAGCACGGGTGGTGATTGCGGGGACGGGGCCCTATCTCGACACGCTCAAGGGGCAGGCCGCGGCTCTGGGATTGCAGGATCGCGTGGTCTTTCCGGGGTTTATCTCCGACAGGGAGCGCGACCAGCTCTACTATGTCGCCGACGTGACGACCTTTCCTTCGCTCTACGAACCATTCGGGATTGTGGTGCTCGAAGCCTATGCCGCCGGCTGCCCGGTCGTCGTTTCGCAAACCGGCGGGCTTATGGAAGTGGTGCAAACGAATGAAACCGGCCTGACCGTCGCGCCGGGCAATCCCTTTGCGCTGGCGCAGGGTATTCTGGGAACCATCCAGGAGCAGGGACCGACGCGCATCCGTGTCGAAAAAGCCTTGCGCGAGGTGCGCGACCTCTACAACTGGCCCTACATTGCCCGCGAGACCATTGCAGTCTACGAAACGGTGTATCGAGAGTGGCAGGAGAGTACCTGGTGTTTGCGTCCGGGGTTCCTGGAAAGCCCGGATGGCCGGGAAAATTACGATGGAAAAGAAGCCAGTTTCTCATCGGCTGAGGAGCATCCGGTGGCGAGGATCGGGCCGGGCGGTGCACAACGATAGGAGAGACTGGAATGCAACAAGGAGTATCATATGGCGGCTGAAATAATTGCATTTATTGTCCAGTGGGTTGTTGTGCCCCTTATTATGCTGGCATTTCTCGTTGTTTCCTGGCTCATTCGGGGGGGAGAAGCGGCTAGCAGCAATAGAGCCTCTGCAAACGCAGGATTCTGGGCAGGTCTTGTTATCTTTGTTATTTATGTCACAAGTCAGTTAGATATTCTCCGTGATCCCGATTTTGATTTTACTGCCTTGCCAGGTTTTCTATTTGAACCTTCGATCAGTGGGTTGGCCGTTGGTTTTGCTTCGCTCTGGGTAGTTAAAATGATGGCCCCAACTCGTCTGGTGGGGATAATTACTTTAATTCTATCCGCAACAAGTACCTCTGCTCTTTTTACCTATATTTTTATTGAGAGTTTGCGACCTTCCATTCTCTATGCTTCTCTTGGAATCACTCTAGGAGTTTTTCTTAGCATTGTCTTTTTCCCTGACAATGTTAAGGAAATTTTTGGGGATCTTTAATTAGAATGTGGACACTGAGCAACTGTTGCAAGAGGGGATAGCCGCGGCCCGGTCCGGGCGGCGCAACGCGGCCCGCCAGGCACTGGTGCAGTTCATCAAAGCAGACCAGCGCAATGAGCAGGCCTGGTTGTGGCTTGCTGCGGTGATAGAGGACCCTTCTCAGCAGCGGCGTTGTCTGGCGCAGGTGCTCGCGCTCAATCCACACAATACGCGGGCCCGGCAGGGGATAGCCTGGCTCGATAAGCACCATCCCCTCACCACCGGCCCGGCCCCGCGCCCGCCAGCAGAATCGTCTCCCGCTCCCGCTCCGCCTTCTCCCTCAACGCCACCCGCTCCGCCCGAACAACAACAGCGCGAGCCACAGCGTGAGCCAGCACAGGAGCAATCCACGCATCATCACCCCATTCCTCCCGCAACAAAAGGGTTTCGGCCATCGTCATCAGCATCACGCCTTTCTAAGCTCCGTGCGACCCCACCAGCACAATCCGAAGCACAGCCGCAACAACCAGCACAGGGAAGGGCAGGAGCCACAACGGATGGACGCGAGAGCACAGCAGCACGAACAAAGGACAATGCGGGAGCGAAGCCAGATGCGGGAGCGAAGCCAGCGGAAACCGCACAAACCGGCCCCGATCTCACGCTCTGCTGCCCATATTGTGGAGCAGAAACAAGCCTGGCTCAGCGTGCCTGCCCCGCTTGCCGCAAGAGCTTGATGGAGCGGACCCGCATATCGCCAACACGCTCGGCGGCCCTCTCATTTGTGGGGGGGATGTGGGGGGCCGGGAGTATGCTCACTATCGTCATTGGTTTTGTGTCGCTGGAGCGGGGGACGGGGTTTTTCTTGCTGCTGGTTGCCGGGGTCCTGTCGTTTGGCGTGGCCATTGGCCTGCTCCAGCGGCACCGCTGGGCCTATCTGGCTACGTTGGTTACACTGGTGCCGCTGGCCATTCTTGCGTGGAGGCTGATGTTGTGGCCCATCTTGCTGCCGCTTTCTCTGGCCTTGCTGCGGAGCTACTCCGATTTTCACCAGCCATTGCAGCGCATGCTTCCCCGCCTGACCGAGGGCAATCACGAGGAACACCACCGCGCAGGCACGCGCTATCGCCAGCAGGAAATGTGGTATCTGGCCGTGCAAGAGTGGCAGGCAGCCTTGCAGGAGCAGCCCCACAATGAAACCTACCGCCGCAATCTTGGATATGCCTACCTTGCGCTGCGCCAGCCAGAGCAAGCCTATGCAGAATTGCAAACCGTTTTGATGAGCCAGCCCGATGACCCGACGATCCAACAGGTTCTCCAGAACCTCGAACAGTCCCTCTCCCAAAAACAGGGAAGCCGCACCAGATGACACCGCCACGCAGACCTCGTCGCTGCTCTTTGCCTTCATAGCGGGCGTGTGCTGGATGGGGGTATTGCTGTTGCTGTTTCTGGTTCCGCTGCGGGCCGAAACAGGGGTACTCTCCCCTATGCGGTTGCTCTTCTATGTGCTGGTCCTCGCTGCCGGGTTGCTCACGTTTGTGCCAATGCAGCAGCGCATGGGGCTGCCCTACCTGGCCGCCGAGGGCATCGGGGGGAGTGCGCTGCTCTGCTATACGCTGGCCTGTGTGCCGCCGCCGACAGAATGGCTCCTATCGCCGCCCGATCTGCCGGTATATAGCCTGCTCATTGTTGCCACATTCTGGAGTGTTTCTGCCCTTGTTCTGCCATTTGTCTATGCGCTACGGCAGCGGGTGGTCAAACAACGGGTTGTTCGGCTCAACGTTGGCGAGGCCCGCCGACAATCCTACGAAATCGGGATGCTGGCGGCTGGTATGATCATATTTGCAGGGTTGCGCGTATTGACCTGGATTAGCTTGTTGTTGCTTGCGCTTATTCTGCTGGCAATAGAACTGCTGATGCAGGCGGGCCGCAGAACTGCACGGGGGAACAGAAAGCCATGAAACAGACAATTGCTATACTGGGAATGGGATTGATCGGGACCTCGCTCGGCCTGGCTCTGCACTCACCGGAGGCAACCGATTTGCCCCTGGGGAATAGCCACATTGTAGGCTACGACCAGAACCCCGATGCAACCAGGGTGGCGCGGGCGCGTCTCGCCATTGACCAGCGGGCCGGCAGCATTGCCGAAGCCGTGCGCGATGCTCAGATTGTGGTTATCGCCACGCCAGTGCAGGCTGTGCGCATGGTCTTTTTGCAGCTTGCGCCACACCTCCAGGAGCGGGATGGAACAATTGTCACCGACGTTGCCAGCACCAAAGAGCAGGTCTGCCGCTGGGCCGCCGAATTGCTTCCCGACGGCGTAGCATTTGTTGGCGGGCACCCGATGGCGGGCCGCGAGCAGGCCGGGCCCGAAGCGGCCATCCCCGACCTGTTCCGCGGGGCAATCTATTGTCTCACCCCCGGCCCCACCACAAGCCAGCACGCCGTTGATACGGTTGAACTGCTGGTCAAAGCAGTTGGCGCACGTCCCTACTATCTCGATCCGCAGGAGCACGATGGGTATGTGGCGGGTATCTCCCATCTCCCCTTTGTGCTCTCAACCGCGCTGGTCGAGGTGGTTGGGCGGAGTGCGGGCTGGAAGGAGATGAGCACTCTGGCGGCCAGCGGCTTTCGCGACCTCTCGCGACTGGCATCGGGCGATGCAGTGATGCACCGCGACATCTGTCTGACCAACCGCACGGCCCTGACCCGCTGGCTCAACGAAACCATCGGGTTTTTGCTGGAGATGCGCCAGCACCTGGAAAACGAGGATGCCGACCAGATTGAAGCCCTGTTTCAGCAGGCCCGCGAACTGCGCGAAACCTGGCTGACCAGCAGGCCGGGGGTGCGCTCCGGTGAAGAAGCATTTCAGCCTCCCTCTTTGCCTGAATACCCCACCTTCTTCGGGTTGCGCCTCCCCTGGAAACGCAGAAAGCGGTAGCAAGAAGCGATGTCACATTCGGACAGGCAGTTTCACCACAAAGACAGTAAGGCATGGTTCAAACTCGCTTGATAGTTCATACACGATTTTTGCACCTGGATATGCCTTGCTGACAGGACAGAAGACCTTTTTCTGAAAATCCAGGATCGTTCAGACTGTCAAGCGGAATGTGCCATTTTTGAACCATGTCTTACCTTTATTCAGACGAACATGGTATGACAATTCCTTGACATGCGGCAAAACTTCGTGATATACTTCACGAAATTATTGTAGTGATAGTTTCTATACCCTCTCGCTATCGGTTTTGGATCATTTGTGTGTCATCTGTGCGTCATCTGTGCGTCATCTGTGGGGTGTCTGTGGGTCATCTTCTGTGGTGGAGGATAGCTAGTGGAACATATTGTCGTGCCGCCGGACGTTGTCATCCGTCGGTTGCCGCTCTATGCACGGAGTTTGCGGTATCTTCTCGAAGAGGGCATTGAGTCCGTTTCATCGCAAGAACTGGGGCGGCGCATCAACGTGACTGCGGCCCAGATTCGCAAGGATCTTTCCTACTTTGGCGAGTTTGGCAAGCAGGGGTTTGGCTACCGCGTGGAAAAACTGCTTACCCATATTGAGGAAATTCTGGGGTTGTCGCGGGAGTGGCCAATGGTCCTGGTGGGAGTGGGACACCTGGGGCAGGCTATTGCCCGCTACGAAGGGTTTCACAAGAAAGGAACCCGCATTGTCGGCATATTCGACAACGACCCGGCAAAGCTCCAGGAAGAGATAGCCGGGTTGCCCATTCGCCCGGATGCGGACATTGCCCAGGTTATCCAGGAGCACAGGGTACGACTGGCGATTGTGGCGGTGCCGGCCGCACGGGCCCAGGAAGTGACCGACCTGCTTATTGCTGCTGGAGTGCGGGCCATCCTGAGCTATGCTCCGATGGTCTTACAGGTTCCTGCCCATATCTACGTCCGCTACATTGACCCGGTGACAGTGTTACACAGTATGACCTACTACCTGGCCCGTGAGGATGAGCAGGAACGGCAAGCAAGTACCCCCTGATCTCGATAGCCCATCGTCTCCTCCGAAATCCTGAACGAACGGGGCGCGGCTATGCTCGCTGCACAAGCACAATCCCCCACGCTTGCAGTTCGCACACAGCCGCGGCAACGAGCGCGTCGAGCCGGGCCTCAATCGTGGGCGAAAGGGCCAGGCTCGTTTCGAGCGAGGCCGGCTGGATGCCGAGCAATATCATACGCTCTGGCAGCATATCGCGGAGCCGGGCCACGCTGAGAATATCGGAAAGGCCGATCTGGTGGGGGGAGATTTTTTGTCCCAGGAAAGCGGGGATCTCTTCGTTGACCAGGCGGATGATGCTCCCCGGCGGCTCACTGGTCTGCACCGCGTCTATCACAAGAAGCTGCTCAACCCCCTCCAGGCAGGTGATAAGGTCAAGCCCCATTGTGCCACCATCGAGGACCTGCACCCCTGCAGGGATTTCGTACCGCTGCTGAATCTGCTCGGCGGCTCGCACCCCCACCCCCTCATCTTGCAGCAGGATATTTCCTATTCCTAAAACCAGCGTGCGTGCCATAGGCGTGTCGCTCTTTACTCCCTACAACGCGGCGAGATCTTCTTCCGAGAGGCCGGTAATCTCCGCAACGGTAGTGCGGTCCATCCCCTTTACCAACATTGCCCGCGCCATCTCGCGCTTCTCCTGCTTTCGCCCTTCCTCTTGCCCGGCTTTTCGTCCGCGTTCTTCCCCTTCTTTGCGTCCTTCCATACGCCCGGTCTCGCGCCCCATCACAAACTGGGTCTCCAGTACCTCTTTTTCGTCGGAAACCCGCTTCATGACGTGGTGGTAGATTTCGCGATCCTTCTCGCTCAGTGCGGCCAGTCGTGCTATCTCGAACGCTTGCGGAAACGGCTCCTCCTGGAAGGTCGGGGGGATTTCCTCCATTTCGGGCAAATGCTTGAGCAGGTAGAGCCAGCGTTCCGTGGGTGTTGTCACCTGCTCCAGCGTGCGGGTGAATTTTGGTAGCTCAACGAATACGAACGTAAGCCCCTCGTAGAACACCCTGCCTGTCTCCACGTTTGCCAGCCGAATCCGCCGGACGGTATGTGGTTCCTCATCTATCTTGTAGCGCATGATGTTGACGCTATACACCGGGAGCAGGCTAAAGTCGTAGTTGGTTCCCTTGCGGATCTGGTGGATAATGGGGAAGGTGGCGTAGAAGAGGGCCCGCTCTTTGTAGTAGCGCATAAAGTTGCGCTGCATCTCCACAATGAAGCGGTTGCCCTGCTCATCCACACAATAAATGTCGTAGATACCGGTGCGCTCCGCGGGCGATTCGGGCAACTGCTCCTGGGGGATGTAGGTCAGTTCGGCTATGGGGTGGGGCAGTTCCAGAATGTCGTGCAGGAAGGCTTTGAGAATGGTTTTGCTCTCCGGACTGTCGCTGCGCCCGAAGAGCCGCTTGAAGCCGAAATCAGTTGTCGGGTCAAGGTAGCGTGGCATAGCATCATACATCATCGTTCCCTCCTGTCATACCTGGCTGATATGTGGTAATCGTTCAAGGTATCTGGGCAATCCCTGATTCCTGGGTACGCAAGCGTCTCGCTTGCCCCGATGCGGCCGATGCTCCCCCCGCCCAATCCCTCCCCCCACTGGGGGGAGGACCGGTGGGGGGACCCTGAGATTACTTCCAGATTATTTTTCGCGTTGCTGGCTCTGTCCCTCTGCTTGCGCCTCCCCATTTTTCGCGTTCGGTTGCTCCAGCCCGTGCTTGCCCAGGCCGTGGCCGGGGCAGGAGAATTTCCACCCGCTAAAGATGCTTGTCATCAAGCCGTTAGCCTCTTCCGAATCAACGAGAAACGCGCTGTAGACATGGTGAATGGCAAAGGCGACAATCCACCACATAATAAAGTTGTGGATGAGGCGAATATATTGCGCGTCTATGAAGGGGAAGATCCAGCTTGTGAGCGACCACCAGAAACCGCCCGGATCGCCCATTCCGTAGAGGGCCAGGCCCGTGAACACCTGAACAAAGTAGAGCAGAACGATAATGCCATAGGTGAAGCCCGCCAGCGCATTGTGGCCGAGCACCGTTGGCGGCTCGCGGCGGCGGAAGAAATAGTAGCGCAGGGATTCTTTCATCATACCGCGGCCTTCGGGCGTGAAGAAGGGCACCAGGGCCCGCCAGCTTGCCCACTGGTTGCCGCCATGAAAGGCCCAGTAGGTTCGCAGGAGCAGGCTGGCAATAAAGATAAAACCGAAAACCATATGCCCGGAGCGCATATACCCCATAAAGAATTGTCCATAGGCTTCACGGGCACTCACCTGAACATAGGGGTTGTGGATATAGTAGCCAGTGAAGCAGAGAGCCACAATACAGATAAAGTTGATCCAGTGGGTCAACCGCACGGGGATTTCCCACACATAGATCGGGCCTGTCCGTTTGTGGACCTCTGGTTCTATGGCGTGAGCCGTTTTCGTTGCCATCGTCTCATATCCTTTCCTCTTGCTTTCCTGTTACGGTTGCATCCCGATGACCCGTTATTGCACCTTGACGGAGACGATTTCGCGTCCGTTTGCGTCAACGACGTGGGCCGCACAGGCCATACAGGGGTCAAACGAGTGGATGGTCCGCAGGATTTCAAGCGGGCGTTCCGGGTCGGCAATCGGCGTGTCAATAAGAGCTTCTTCGTAGGGGCCGCGGGTGTTGCTGGCATCACGCGGGCCGGCGTTCCAGGTGGAGGGTACGACACATTGATAGTTGCTAATCTGTTTGTCGCTGATATTTACCCAGTGGCCCAATGCGCCGCGGGGTGCGTCGGTCATCCCGACCCCTTGTGCGGTCCGTGGCCAGCGTTCGGGGTCCCATCGTTCCCCATTGTGAACGCGCAAATCTCCGCGCCCCATGTTTTCGGAGAGGTCTTTGAGCCAGCTCTGGGCAACTTCGGCAATGACCCACGTTTCGATGCCGCGGGCCGCGGTGCGCCCAAGCGTCGAGAAGAGAGCTTCGGGGCCGACATCCAGTTTTTTGAGCACCGCATCCACTTTTTCTTTCACCGATTCGTGGTTGAGCGCGTCGGGGGTAGCGTAGGATACCAGCATCCGGGCCAGCGGCCCCACCTCCATTGGCTTGTCGTCGTAGCGAGGCGATTTGAGCCAGCTATACTTGTCGTCGCTCCCATCACCATGAATGAGCGTTTCGTAGGGGGGGCGGGGGCCGGTGTAGTTCGGGTTGGTCTCGCCCGACCAGGGGTGTAGCCCTTTGCCATCGCCGCCGGCGTAGTTAAACCAGGAATGGGCGACATATTCCATAACCTTCTCGTGCTGCACCGGATGAACCCTGGTCAGGTCTTTGTCGAAGATCATGCCGCGTGGTTGGTAGAGCAAGTCTTCGCGGACCGTGGGATCGCCAACATCTATCGGGAAGTCGCCGTAGGTCAGGTAGTTGCCGTGGCCCCCACCGATGCTGGCCCACTCCTTGTAGAAACTGGCCACAGCCAGCAGGTCGGGGATATAGACCTGTTTGACAAATTCCAGGCCTCTGGCGAAAAGCTGCTGGAGCAGGGCAAACCGTTCGGCATTCAGCACCGAGGGGCTGTCGGGGTCCACACAGAGGGTGGAGCCACCCACAACATAGGTTTGCAGGTGGGGGTTTTTGCTCCCCAGAATAGCGTGGATGCGGATGAAATCGCGTTGCCAATCGAGAGCTTCCAGGTAGTGGGAGACAGCCATCAGGTTTGCTTCGGGGGGGAGTTTCTGGGCCGGGTGGCCCCAGTAGCCATTGGCAAAGATGCCAAGCTGCCCGCTTTCAACAAACATTTTCAGCCGTTCTTTGACGGCCTTGAACTGGGCTGCGCCGTTGTTGGGCCAGTCGGAGAGCGACGAGGCGAGATCCGCCGTGGCTTGCGGGTCGGCATCGAGCGCACTCACCACGTCCACCCAGTCGAGGGCGTGCAGGTGGTAGAAGTGGATGACGTGGTCCTGGATATACTGGGCCGCTTCGATCAGGTTTCGCATAATGACGGCGTTGAGCGGGATTTCGATGCCCAGGGCGTTTTCGACGGCCCGCACCGAAGCCAGCGCGTGGACCGTGGTACACACGCCGCAGATACGCTGCGTGAAGTACCAGGCATCGCGGGGATCGCGGTCCTGCAAGATAAGCTCGACCCCACGCCACATGGTCCCCGCACTCCAGGCATTGGCCACCTTGCCATTTTCCACCTGTGCTTCAATACGCAGGTGCCCTTCGATACGGGTCAGCGGGTCTACAACAATTTTTTCTTCCGCCATTGTGTGTTATTCCTCCTCTGTTTTGTCTGCGCTGTCTCGCTGTGTGTCTGCTGGCCGGCCAGCCTCTTTCCCAGCCTGAATAGCCGCCTGTGGGCGGTCGAGCGGCTGCATTTTGGCCCGAACCGCACTGATGACCCCGTGTGCGGCAAACGCTGCCGTGACCCCCCCAACGATACCGGCCCCAACTTTTTCGACGGGCAAACCGATACCGGGCACGTCGGGCAGCCGGTGGTAGAACGGGGTCATACTGTCCCAGAAGTTGAGTTCGGAGCAGCCAACGCAGCCATGCCCCGCGCCAATGGGCCAGCTTGTGCCTTCGTTCCAGCGGACAATCGGGCAGTTGTGGAAGGTTTGCGGGCCCTTGCAGCCCATCTTGTAGAGACACCAGCCCTTGCGGTGCCCTTCGTCGCCCCATTCCTCAACAAACTGCCCCGCGTCGAAGTGGGCCCGCCGTTCGCAGTCGTCGTGGATACGTGAGCCATAGGCAAAGAGCGGGCGGCTATACTGGTCGGTGGCGGGCCACTCGCCAAAGGTGAGGTAGTGAACGACAACGGCGGTCAGGTTTTCAACGTTCATCGGGCAGCCGGGCAGGTTGATGATCTTCTTGCCCCGAATAACGTTGAAGACGCTACGTGCGCCCGTGGGGTTGGGCGAAGCCGCGGGCAACCCGCCAAACGCTGCACAGCTCCCTGCCGCTATGACCGCCGCCGCATCCTGACATGTCTCGCGCACCAGGTCTACCGCGCTGTGCCCGGCAATGCAGCAGTATACCCCATCGTCTTTTACGGGAATAGAACCCTCGACAACAACGACATACTCCCCCTTGTGGGCTTTCATCGTTGCTTCGCGGGCGGCTTCGGCCTGGTGCCCCGCCGCCGCCATAATCGTCTCGTGGTAGTCTACCGAGAGAACATCGAGAATAAGGTCGGCAACGGTGGGCTTGGAGGCCCGCAGGAGCGACTCGGTGTTGCCGGCGCAGTCCTGGTATTCAAGCCAGATGAGAGGTGGGCGGGTGGCCTGCTCCAATGCCTGGGCAATGCGGGGAGAATAGTGGGGGGGCAGGGCCAGCGTGACAGCCATAGCCGAACAAAACTTGAGAAACTCGCGGCGCGTGACACCGCGTTGATCTAATGCATCCTTGATGCTACCTGAGATGCGACCTGATTCTACAGGCATAGGAACCCCCTTGTTGTATGAGAGAGATTTTTGATTATTCTGATTATACGAAACATTCTTACCGGTTGCAACCACCAGAAAGGGGCGGCATGGGCCTGGTGTGTTGAGTATAGATCAATGTTGGCGTGCTGGCTATCCCCCCGTGGGGGGATTCGCCCGCGAGATTCCCTGAGCAGTGGGAGAGCGAGGGGCATAACGTGGCAACAAACCTGGAGTCTTTTTATGGTTTTCCTCTTACCTGTCGAGTTGTGGTATACTCACCCCACAGAAGGTTGAGAATTGTCAACGACCCAGGCCTGAAGGGTCTGGGCTTGCGGGGAAGCCCGTGAACGATACCCGATCATCACCAGATCCTATAGCTGGCTCATGGCGAAGCCGCTTTTTTTCGCGGTGGATTATTGCGCTGCTGCTGCTTGCCCCGTTGCTCGCGTCGTCGGGGATGGCCTTTTTGCCACCGCACCCGGCCCGCCCCGCCACCAGGCACCACACCTACCCGGTGGGGCATCCGTCGTTCGGGGTCAATGCCCACCTGGCCACGCGCTACCCCGACCCCTCTTCAATGGCGGTGCCGGGCACGCTGCTGCAAGAGCTGGGCGTTTCGTGGGTGCGCGAGGATTTCCACTGGTACCGCATACAGCCAGAGCCGGGTGTGTGGGAGTGGACTTTTAATGATGCAGCAATACGTGAACTTCTGCGCCGGCGCATCAACATTCTGGGGGTCATTGGCGGCCCGTCCCCCCCCTGGGCCACCCCCTACCAGGGAGACGCGCCACAATATGCCTCATTTTATGCCCCCGATACCGAACACTTTGTTACGTTTGCCCGTGCGGTGGTCACGCGCTATCACCACGTCATCAACCACTGGGAAATCTGGAACGAGCCAGATAATACCCTCTTCTGGCGGCCCCACCCCGATCCCGCCGCCTACGCCGATATGCTCATCCGGACCAGCGACGCGATCCGCGCAATAGATCCCGAAGTGCGGGTGCTGATTGGCGGCTTCAATCCGTTTGACCAGCGGTTTTTGCGGGCGGTTCTTGAGGCGGGGGCGTGGGAGAGCTTCGACATCCTCGCCATCCACCCCTACGTTGACCCCCTGTCGCCAGAGCAGGGCAACATTGCCGCCGCCATTGATCTGGTGCGGGTGTTGACCAGTCCATATGAGCGGCAGGACCGGCAGCAAGGCAAACGACCGGGGGAAAAGCCGATATGGGTGACAGAGGTGGGGTGGGCCAGCGGCCCCGGCGACCACGACCGCCAGGGACAGACCGATGAGCAGATGCAGGCCAGCTATCTGGTCCGCTCTATGTTGCTGCTCTGGGAGTCGGGTATCGAGCGTGCCTTCTGGTATACGCTCAAGGACGACCCCGGCAACCCCTACGGGCTGATTGGCCTGGGGGAGGGACGGGCCGACTATCGGCGGCGCAAGCCTGCATTCTTTGCCTTCAAGACGCTCAATGCACAGGTCAAACGGGCGCGGTTCATCGAGCGGCGCGATCTTTTTACCCATACCGTTGTCCTCACCTTTGATCCGTTGGGCGAGTGGATGCGCCCGGTGCAACCCAACGGCATCTTCGAGAGCAGCGGGGCCGGTTCGGCTCGCATCCGCTACCACTTCAGCACACCGGGCAATGATTACGTGGTGTTTGAACGAACGGAGCCGCTGTTGCTGCCGGAACAACCTCACGCGCTTGGTCTGTGGGTGTATGGCGATGGGAGCGGGCACCGGCTCAATGTCTGGCTACGCGATGCAGAAAACGAGGTGTTGCAGGTGCATCTGGGCACCGTCGGCCCGTCGGGGTGGCAGTTTCTCTCTGCTCCCATTGGGAATAGCGTCTCCGAGGGCAACCACATTTCGGGGAAGGGCAACGGGCGGGTTGATTTTCCCGCCAGCGTTGCTGCGCTGGTGCTGGATGATTTTCACAACGATTACCAGGGGCGCGGGATTATCTACCTGGACGACCTCACGGCCATCCAGGGGCGCGAAGTCTACGATTTTCGCTTTGATCGCGCTGGTCAGGAGTACGACGCGCTTGATATTCTCTGGTCGCCTCCCACAACGTACATCTCGCTCGACACTCGCGCAGCCGGCGGGCGCATCGTGGAGCAGGATGGGAGCGAGCGCACTATTTCCGCACGGGGGGAACAACTCTTGTTGACAGCAGAAGCACAGCCACGCTACGTGTGGCATATCCGATAGCAGGCAAAGCAGTGCATATTCTCCATGTGATCAGTGCCTACGGGCCGGCCTATATTGGCAACGAGATACACGGCGAACTGGGGCACGTGTTCGTTTCCCGCGGGCACCGCTACAGCGTGTTGACGCTGGCGGGCCACGGGGCCCCGCGAGGGTTGCGTATCTGGGACGATGGCGGGGTAACGGTGTATGAGATGGGGCGGGGGCGGGGAAGGTTGGCCCGTGCCGAGGGAATGCTAAGCACGCGGTTGTTCCACTATCAACCCTTCCTCTTCCTGCTGCGCTCCTACGGGCCGCTCCTGCTTACGCGCCTCCGCGATGTTGATCTGGTGCTGGTTGAGGGGGGCTATCCGCTTGGAGCGGTGGCCGCGCTCTGGAAACCGCTGGTCCGCCATCCACTGGCGGTCATTCTCCAGGGGGGCGATATGCACCGCGAAGATGCGGCCCACTATGGTTTCGGGCGGTTTGCTGTGGCCCGCCGGCTGCTGCGGCTCACGCTCAGCCGGTCCGACCTGTTGCGGACCTATTCGCCACTTGCCCGCGATGCGGCCATTGAGCGGGGGGGCGACCCCTCGCGCATTTTCGTTGTAGCGCAAAATATCGGCTCCTGGTGCTATCTCCCCCCCACTACCAATGGACCCGCCTTTCGTGCGGCGGCCCGTGCCGCTGTTGCGGCCCGCCACGGCCTTCGTGGGCCTCATCTTCTCGTCGGGGTCGGGAGGTTGCTCCCTATCAAAGGGTTTGATGGGTTGGTGCGGGCATTGCCCACGATTGAGCAGATGACGGGCCAGCGGGTCGAGCTTGTGCTCTGCGGCCCCTCGCGGGCCGCGCCGGGCCTGGGCGACTACCGCGCCTATCTCGAAGGGTTGGCCGCAGAGCAGGCCATCGGCGACCGGCTGCATATTGTGGGAGAGCTGCCCCATATTGCCGTGCGCGAGTATCTTGCTGCTGCGGATTTGCTGGTTATCCCTTCGGTCATGGAGGGGGGGGCAAAGGTGCTGATGGAAGGGGCCGCTGTGGGGACCCCCTTTGTCGCCACGGAGACGGCCGGCACGCCCGCGTTCATCCCCGACGGTGGTTTTATTGTGCCGCCGTTGGCGAAGGCTCCCACTGCCTTCCCGCGGGGTGTGGCGGTGCTGCTTGGCAATGATGATTTACGGTTTCGCCTGGGGGAGCGGTCCCTGGAGCAGTCGCCGCGCTTTTGTGCGGAGCAACGCGCCGATGAACTGCTGCCCCTGTATGCAACGGTCGTTGGCACCGGGAAATAGTATGACAATCTGTTACCTTGCCTATCCGACCAGTTTAACGCTGGAGTCGGCCAACGCCCTGCAAACCTACCTGACGATGCGCGAACTGCGGGCCCGCCGCCCGGATATGCTGGCCCTGATTGCGCGATGGGGGGCGGGACCCTCACGCTTTGCCGATTTGGGGGCTATCCACCTGCCGCGCCCGGCGGTCGGGCGGCTCTCGCGCCTCTATCGCTCATCGCTCTGGTACTACCTGGAGTATAGCCTGTTTGCGTGGATGTGTCTCCCTATTATTGCAACACGGAACGTTGATGTGCTCTATGTGCGGCAAAATATCTGTGCGGCCTGGTGGAGCGGGGTTATTGGCCCGCGGCTAGGGATACCGGTTATCTACGAAGTGCACGACCTCGAACAGCACAACCCCTCGCGGGCAAAGGAACCCTGGGCGCAGGGGTTTATTTCTCTGATAGACCGTATTGCATTGACCCGCTCGGCGGCGGTTGTCTCGCTTACCAATGCGTTTCGCCACTACCTGGCTCATATTGGCTGGCGTTCCCCCAATGAGGTTTTTGTTGTGCCCGATGCATATGACGAGCAGACGTTCTTTCCGCAGGAGCGGGCGCAGTGTCGTGAAGACATCGGCTTGCCCGCCGATGCACTGGTGCTGGCCTACGCCGGGATGACGTTTTCCCACCGCTGGCTTGAGGGGTTGCTCGAAGCAGCAGCACGGTTGCGCTCCACATTCCCCCGGCTGCGGTTGCTGCTTGTGGGGGGGCGCGAGCAGGAGCGCGAGGCCTTGCGGCACCAGGCCACCACGTTGGGCATCGAATCGCTGGTCTCGCTGGTCGGGCCGCAGTCCCAGCAGCGCGTGGCTCGCTCCCTGGGGGCGGCCGATGTGCTGGTCATTCCCGACACGCTCACGGATATGACCGCATCGCCGCTCAAGCTGTTTGAGTACCTGGCCCTGGGGCATCCGCTGGTACTGCCCGATCTGCCGGCTCTGCAAGAAATTGTCCCGCCCGGCGCGGCCCACTACTTCCCCCGGCGCAGTCTCGACGGGTTGACGCAGGCCCTGGGGGCGGCCCTGCGCCAGCGGGATGATAGGGACGCTGCCGACCGGCGGCGGGCCATTGCCGGCGATTACACCTATGGACGACGGGCCGAACGCATCCTTGAGGTAATTGCTGCTTCACATACGTCGTCCTGATTGTGGTATCATGGGGCATAACACCTGCAAGCATAGCGTATCTTCAGGTACATTTGAACACCTGGAAAGGAGTAGAAAGAACAATGAAAACAGTCGAACTGACATACCGGGTGGATCGGTTGGAAGATATAATACTAGAACTGGCCAACAAAATTAATCTCTGTACAGAGAACATCAACCGCTTGTCGGATGAGATGCGCGAGTATAAGGAAAGGTCGGAACGGGCCGATGAGAACTTGCGCCAGGAGTTAGACCGAGCATTCGCCAGAATGGACCAGGCCGATGAGAACTTGCGCCAGGAGTTGAACCGAACGTTCGCCAGAATGGAACAGATTCAGATCAGCGCGGAAAAGGCCGATGAGAACTTGCGCCAGGAGTTGAACCGAACGTTCGCCAGAATGGAACAGAACGAGCAGAAGTTTCAGCAGGATTTGGTCCAGATTCGCGCCAGTGCGGAAGCAGAAAATCAGAAACTCCGACGCGAAGCGGAAGCAGAAAATCAGAAACTCCGACGCGAAGCGGAAGCAGAAAATCAGAAACTCCGACGCGAAGCGGAAGCAGAAAATCAGAAACTTC
>DAOTUE010000186.1:0-3888 GCA_034436975.1 Chloroflexaceae bacterium | reverse complement strand
GTGGGGATGCGATTGCTTCAGTATTTGACCAAAGAAGAATTGCCCATTCGAGTGGGGTTTGTCTTGATTAACGAGATGGTGCTGTAGCCGATGGTTCTTGAGAAACAAATTTTCTGTAGGGTAGTCAGTTCTGATATTGATATTGCCCTCTCCCCCTGCTCCCGCCGGTGGGTCTCCCCCCACCTGTCCTCCCCCCAGCGGGGGGGGAGGGATTGGGAGGGGGGCAGCAGGAAAGGGAAAACCGCACACACGGCAGGAAAGAAAGCATTGTCCGAGGGTACCTGGCTCTATGCTAGGCTGGCACACGTCCATAGCATGTGGTCAGCACCTTCAGCCCTTCTGCCAGGCCAGAGTTCAGCACGTCCGGGCGCATCCGCCACTCCCAGTTGCCGGTGGGACTGCCGGGCATATTCATTCGGTCCTCACTGCCCAGCCGGAGCACATCTTGCATCGGGACAATGCTTATCGCCGCCACCGACGAGAGAGCCAGTCGCATCAGTTCCCAGGCAATATCGCTGCCATCGCGCCCGATATAGCATTGCACGGTTTCGCGCTCCTCGTCACCAAGCGATGCAAACCAGCCAATGGTTGTGTTGTTGTCGTGCGTGCCCGTGTAGACAACAAAATTGGATGTATAGTTGTGGGGCAAATAGGGATTGGTTGTATCACCCCCGAAGGCAAAATGCAGCACTTTCATCCCCGGCAGGTCAAACTGGTCACGCAGCTTCTCGACCTCTGGCGTAACCAGCCCCAGATCCTCCGCGATAATGGGCAGGTCGCCCAGTTCGTCCCGCATTTTCCGGAAAAACCGTTCGCCCGGAGCCTTGACCCATCGTCCATTGACCGCCGTCTCCGCCTCCGCGGGAATCTCCCAATAGCTTTCCAGTCCCAGGAAGTGGTCAATACGGACAATATCTACCTGGGCCAACGTATTCTTCATACGGGAGAGCCACCACGCAAACCCGTTTTTCTCCATTTTATCCCAGCGATAGAGGGGGTTTCCCCACCGCTGACCGGTTGCGCTGAAATAGTCGGGGGGCACGCCGGCAACCGCCGTCGGGTTGCGATCCGCATTGAGCGTAAACAGCTCTGGTTGGGCCCACACTTCGGCACTGTCGTAGGAAACATACAGCGGCATATCTCCGATAATCTGAATGCTGCGGCTGTTGGCGTAGTCTTTGAGCTGCTGCCATTGGCTGGAAAAGAGATACTGGAAAAACTTGTGCATCTCTATCTGGTCGGCCAGCGTCTTCTTCCATTTTTTCAGGGCCGTCGCCTTGCGGAGCACAGTGTCGCGCTCCCAGGTATTCCAGCTTTTGTCGTTGTGCTGCTCTTTGATAGCCAGAAAGAGCGCGTAGTCATCGAGCCAGTCGGCCCGCGCCTCGCAAAACTCGGCAAACCCGGCGGTATGGGCAGCAGGCTTTTGCGAACGGAACCGCTCAAACGCTCGTTGCAACAATGGCATTTTGAATGTGCTGACGGCTTCATAGTTGACGCGGTCCTCTATGGCGAACGCTTCGGGGAGGGCGGGCACATCTTCAGAGGTGAGCAAGCCGTCATCAATCAGACGATCCAGACTGATGAGGAGCGGATTGCCAGCAAACGCCGAAGGCGACTGATAGGGCGAGTTGCCATAGCCCGTGGGGACAAGGGGCAATATCTGCCACAATCGCTGCCCGGCATCAGCCAGAAAGTCTACAAACTGGTAGGCCGCCGTCCCAAAATCGCCAATCCCATATCGCCCTGGGAGCGAGGTAGGATGAAGCAGTATACCACTCGAACGGGGAAAATGCATAAATTAACCTCTCCCGGTCTTCTCATATATTGAATAACTATTCCTGTCCTTCTTGATACCTGTTCTTGCCGAACCCGTGGAAAAGGCCCGAACGAATGCTCAGTATACCATACTTCTCCCGATTGTGATTCGGTTCATCGGTTCATGGGCGCAGGGGCATTGCCTCGCTCCCTCGTTGCTTCAGCCGCGCACGGGAGCGGGCCGCGCACGAGAGCGGGCCAGCAGCGGCGGGGTGCGACGACGAGCAGCAACCAGGGCGGCAGCAGCAGAGAGCATGCTTTCAGCACGTTGGCAGACGGCGCAGGGGGGGGCGCGCTGGTCTGCCTTGTTTCTGCCATGCCCTGGTGCTGCGGTGGTCTTCTGTCCAGACGGTGGCTGTCCACGTTCTGCGTGGAACCCCGACAGGGGTGCTCCATTTGTATAGGCATGTACGTTGTTGGGCAAAGCGTGGTACCATAGAGCCAGCATAGAACACGAACAACACCCGCCAGCGCGTAGCAAAGGAAAGCTAGATGCCCATAGCATGCTATCTCACCAGCGTTGAAACCTTGCTCAAGCAAGGCAACACAACCGAGCACAGCTATCGCCCAGTTCTCAAGACACTTCTTGAGACACTCATCCCTGGCTCTACCGCCACCAACGAGCCGAAGCGGACCCAATATGGCGCACCCGATTTTCTTATCCAGCAAGGGAGCGTTCCCATCGGGCACGTCGAGGCAAAGGACATCGGCGTTGACCTGGAAAAGAGCATTGCTGATAGTGAGCGCGACCTGCCCAGAACGCAGAACGGCAAGCAACTGAAACGCTATCGCGCTGCCCTGCCCAACCTGCTCTACACTGATGGATTGATATGGTACTGGTTTGTTGAAGGTGTGCCGCACCTGGATACACCTGTTTGTATTGCCACCAGGGATACGAGAAAGAACCTGCACCACAACCCGACCGCCGAACATGACCTGACGACGCTCCTTCAGCAGTTCGCTGCACACAAAGCAGCACTGGTGGGAACACCCGATGACCTGGCGCAGCGACTGGCTCAACTGGCCCGCTGGCTGGACGAGGTTATCAAGACAGTGCTGACAACGGAAGGGGGGCGAGGCTCGTTACATCACCAACTCGAAGCATTTCGGCAAACCCTGCTCCCGAATATCATGCCCGAAGACTTTGCAGACATGTACGCCCAGACAATCGTCTACGGCTTGTTTGCCGCTCGCGTTGTCACCCCCGACCGTCCCCACTTTTCGCGGCTCGACGCAGCTCAGGCTATCCCAAAAACCAACCCATTTCTGCGAAAGATGTTTCAACAGATTGCTGGGTACGACCTGGATGAACGCATCGCCTGGCTGGTAGACGATTGTGCGTCCTTGCTGGAGCGGACTGACCTCTCGGCAGTATTGCAAGACTTCGGTAAGGCAACACAGCAGGAAGATCCCGTCGTGCATTTCTACGAGACGTTTCTCGCGGCCTATGACCCGAAACTACGCGAACTACGGGGCGTGTATTACACCCCTGAACCTGTTGTTGGTTACATTGTGCGCTCAATTGACCATCTGCTCCAGAACCGCTTCGGCAAGCCAATGGGACTGGCGGACGGCGAGACGATCATTCTCGACCCCGCCACGGGTACCGCGACATTCCTGCATGCGGTTGTCCAGCGTATCTACGCCACCCTTCAGGGATTGGGCATGGCTGACACCTGGAACCAGTATGTTCCTGAGAAGCTGCTGAATCGTCTGCACGGGTTTGAACTGCTGATGGCTCCCTACACGATAGCCCACCTCAAGTTGAGCATGCTGTTGCAGCAGCTCGGCTATGTGTTTGGGAGCGAAGAGCGGCTCGGTATCTACCTGACGAACGCGCTCTCGGATGCTCCCACAGGGCAGCAACCGCTGGCGTTTGCCCAGTTCATCGCCG
The DNA here is from genome assembly GCA_034436975.1 of Chloroflexaceae bacterium. Taxonomy (GTDB): domain Bacteria; phylum Chloroflexota; class Chloroflexia; order Chloroflexales; family Chloroflexaceae; genus JAAUSY01. The sequence continues at coordinate 179 of DAOTUE010000186.1, read as the reverse complement.
AAGAGGGGATAGCTGCCGATGAAGTGAAGTATGAGAAGAACGTGATGGTGGTGCTGGGCAATCCACCCTATTCAGGGCACAGCGCGAATAAGTCGCCTTCGATAGATGCACTGCTGCGTGGAAAACTCCCCGATGGGACGACAACAGCGAACTACTATGAGGTAGATGGGAAACCACTT
>DAOTUE010000185.1:0-68834 GCA_034436975.1 Chloroflexaceae bacterium | reverse complement strand
TGTGCTGGTTGTGCTGGTTGTGCTGGTTGTGCTGGTTGTGCTGGTTGTGCTGGTTGTGATAATCGTGATAGCTGTATCTCAACGGCCATTGCGTTGATGGTAAAATCGCGACGGATCAAATCCTGGTGGAGCGAGGCCGGCTGCACAATGGGGAGTGTGGCGGGGTGCGGGTAGGTTTCGGTACGCGCCATTGCCAGGTCAACCACACGAACCGGCTCTCCCCAATGACCATTATTCTCGCCCTGCTCCCCCTTCTCGCTGGTTGCCCGATGCGCCAGGGAGGGGGGGAGTCGCACCGAGGCTGTGCCAAACTCCGGATGCGCAGTGATAACCTCTCCTCCCATCGCGGAAGCCAGCGTGTGGGCCAGGGCCACAGCATCGCCCTCAACCACAAGGTCCAGGTCGCGCTCAAGAGGAGTGCCAAGCAGCAGGTCGCGCACCACTCCGCCCACAAGCCAGAGCGTTCCTCCTTGCTGCTGTGCGCCCAGGGCCGCTTGCACTAGCACGGCCTGCATCTCCGGTCCTATTTTTTTGCCATTGACAACATCAGCCTGCATCATTTGGTCAGCTACCATCCACCAATGGTATAATCTGGGTATGATCTTCTCAATTGCCCGCGGCGTGGCCCTGGGGTTTTCCGCCGCCATCATCCCGGGCCCCTTCCAGGCCTATTTGCTCTCGCAAACGATGAAAATCGGCTGGAAGCGCACCCTGCCAGCAGCCTTTGCTCCCTTGCTCAGCGACGGGCCAATCATCATCCTGGTGCTTTTCATTCTGGTGAAGGTTCCCCCGTGGCTGCTCACCTTGCTGCACATTGGCGGGGGGGCATTCATTCTCTTTCTGGGGTGGCGGGCCTACCAGGCCTTCCGCACGGTGACAACAACTGCCTCACTGACCGACGAAAGCACGGCGCAGAGCTTTTTCAAGGCTGTGCTGGTTAATTTCCTCAGTCCTGGCCCCTACATTTTCTGGAGCCTGGTGACAGGCCCGATGTTCCTGGAAAACTGGAGCGTTTCGGCCTGGTGGGGCATCGCGTTTCTGGCAAGTTTCTACACGGGGTTTATCGGGGTGTTGCTGGTGCTGGTAGCGTTGTTTGCCCTTGCCAGAGAGACGGGCCCTCGTGTGGTGCGCGTGCTGCTGGGCATCTCCTCGCTTGCGCTGGCTTTTTTTGGGATGTACCAGCTTTTGAACGGGGTTTTCGGATAGCCCCCTCACCCCCCCTGGAGGTAGCGTACAAGCCTGTTGCGCTGGTCAACGAGAATAACTCGCGGCTCAATGGGGTCGGCGGTCAGCTCAAACCCCATAATAATCACCTCTTCGCCCTCGCGGATCAGGTGGGCCGCCGCACCGTTGATGCCAATGACCCCGGAGCCGCGCTCACCCACCATGACATAGGTTTCGAGCCGCGCCCCGGAAGTAATACTCACCACCAGAATTTTCTCACCGGGCCAGAACCCCGCTTGCTCTATCAAGTCCTCATCAATAGTCAAACTGCCGACATAGTCCAGGTCGGCTTCTGTTACTGTTGCTTTATGTATCTTGGATCGAAGCACCCATCTCATAGTAGATCATTCACCATATTATTATATTTGCTTGAAGAATTGAAACCACGTACCTGTTCACAAAGCACAAACGTCTCGCTCATCCGGGCAGGCAAGATGGACGCACTCCCCGAACCCTGAACCCAAAACCCTGACCCCGCTCGAAACCACTGTTGCCTATAACATTCGTTGGATCGCCAGCATGGTAATATCGTCGGAGGGGACGGTTGTAACGGTATATTCCAGCACGGCTTTTTCCACCTGCTCCAAGATAGCCGCTGGCGAGCGGGAGGCCTGTTTGAGCAGGGTAATAAGCCGTTCTTCGCTAAAAAACTCCCTCCTGGCATTCCGCGCTTCGGTGACACCATCGGTATAGAAAAAGAGAATATCGTCCGGCTCAAGCGTGACATGCTCAATGCCAAACGCCGAATCGGCCATAAACCCGACGGCGGGGCCGGTCGGTTCGAGCAACCTTTTTACGCCAGATTTGTCGAGCAACACGGGTGGCTCGTGTCCCCCGTTCAGGTAGGTCAGCAGGCCGCTGCTGGCATCGAGCACACCAAAAAACAGCGTTGCAAACATATGCGGGGTCTGGCGGTGCTGGTTGTGGTGGTGCCGCGCAATATAGTTATTCGTCATTGGCACCGCCTTGAGCACATCGGCAATGCTGGTGGCGACCTGTTCGGAGAAAGAGCGGATAAGGCTACGGATGAGGGCCATAAAGAGGGCCGCGCCAACGCCCTTGTCGCACACATCAGCTATCACCAGCCCCAGTTGATGGTCGGAGACCATAAAGACATCGTAGAAATCGCCAGCTACCTCGCGGGCCGGGTGAAACATGGCGGCAATCTTCCATCCGGGGAGTTCTGGCAATGTCGCGGGCAAAAAATCTTCCTGAATACGCCGGCCCAGTTCCATCTCGCGTCGGACTGCCTGGAGATAGGCCTGCTCCTGGTCGCGCAACCATTTTTTTTCCAGGCTTGCCCCCACCCGCGCTTTCAGGAGCACCGGGTTGAAGGGTTTGTAGAGATAGTCTTCAGCCCCCAGTTCGATACAGCGAACGACGCTATCAATATCGTCAAGAGCCGAGATCATGATGACCGGGATATGGCGGAGGGCCGGGTTGGCTTTCATCTCCTCTAGCACCTGGTAGCCATTCATCTCCGGCATCATCACATCAAGGAGAACGAGGTCAAACGATTGGGTTCTGAACATCTCCAGGGCCTGTTGCCCATTTTCGGCAACAGCGACGGAGTGTCCCTGCCGCCGCAATCGCCGCGAGAGTACATCCCGGTTGGCCTCGTTGTCATCTACCACCAGAATGAACCCTTGCTCCATGCTCATACGGGAGGCTCCTTTTCCAGGAATGACTTGATCTTCCCAAGCAATCGCGGAAAATCTACCGGTTTGGTCTCATACTCATCACATCCTGCCTGAATACTCTTTTCTCGGTCGCCAGCCAGGGCGTGGGCCGTCAGAGCCACAATGGGGATGGTCTGCGTTTCTGGATTGGTTTTTATCTGGCGGGTGGCCTGCCAGCCATCCAGCACCGGCAAACTCATATCCATCAAGATGAGATCTGGCCGCTCCGACAGCGTCATCTCCACTCCCTCGGCCCCATTGGTCGCCAACACAACCTCATACCCCTTGCGCTGGAGGCGGCGGGAGAGCATATCGCGGTTCATCTCATTGTCTTCAACTACCAGGATCTTCGCCACAGTATTCCTCGGTCCCTCATCTCCTTGATCGTCTCACCTTCCCCCCATTCCCGCATTTTTCGCTTCCCCCCATTATAAACGATCCTGGTTACTCTTTCCCAATGTGAAACAGGGGTATCGCTCCTGGGGGCACGGGCAAGATGCCTCGCCCCAATGCAAGCGAGACACTTGTGCTCACACGGTTTCCGCCTTACGCATACGAGGGGGTTTCTGTGCCCTGTTCTATCCCTGTTTTTGCTGGTGTTTCCTCGTGTGGTTCGTCTCCTGCTTCGTCTATGTCACTCCCCTTGTGGGTATCCAGGACAACGCGGCGCGGGAGCCGAACCGTAAAACAACTTCCTTCGCCCAGGGTACTTTCTGCCGAAATATCTCCCCCCATCATCTGACAAAAGTGCTTGCTGATAGACAACCCCAGCCCTGTGCCCCCATAGCGACGGGTCGTTGAGGTATCGGCCTGGATGAAGGGCTTGAAGAGCCGTTTCATATGGTCGGGCGCAATTCCGATGCCCGTATCGCGCACGCGAAAAACAACCCACCACGAGAAGGAATGCTCCGCATCGGAAGGTAATGCTTGCTCCTGGCCATCGCGGTTTTCCCCGTTCTCCTGGTCTGTCTCTGTCTCAATCTCCTGCTCCTGCTGCATCATTTCGTGGCTGACCTCAAAGGTAATCAACCCTCCGTGGGTGAATTTATTTGCATTGCTCAGGAGATTGAAGAGCACCTGACGGACCTTTGTCTGGTCGGCATGCATGGTTGTTGGGAGGGTGGGCGAAAGGTTGGCTTTGACAATCAGCGAATTTTGCTGCTTGTCTACAAGGGACTGAAGCGTTGTTATTGTGTTTTCAATCAAGGCGAGCAGGTCGAAGGTCTCCAGGTAAAAATTCATCTTGCCGGCTTCTATCTTGGAGATGTCGAGAATATCGTTGATCAGCATGAGCAGGTGGGTTCCGGCGGTATAGATTTTTTGCACATCGGGGATAATCTCGGTGTAGCCCATCTCTTCCACGTCTTCCTGGAGCATTTCGCTGTAGCCGATGATGGCGTTGAGGGGGGTGCGGAGTTCGTGGCTCATATTGGCGAGAAACTGGCTTTTGGCGTGGTTGGCTTCTTCGGCAGCGGCGCGGGCTTCCTGCGCTTCCTGCATGGCCTGCTCCAACTCAAGCGTGCGCTGCTCCACCTTTTGCTCCAGGGTATAGCTATATTCTTCGAGCTGGCGATGTGAAAGGCGGAGGTTGTGCTGGGCTTCCTGTTCAGCAGCAATGCGAATACGGAGCGATTCGGCCATCGTATTGAAGGTGGCAGCCAGGGTACCCAGTTCATCGTGGCTCCGCACCACAACATGGTGGTCCAGGTTTCCGCTGCGGATGCGTTCTGCACCCTCCACCAGGTCGGCCACGGGCGCGGTGAACCGACGGACCAACCAGAAACCGGCTAGCAACACCAGGGGGAGCGTGAAAAAGAATGTTGCGAGGGCCGCATTGCGGGCCCGTGCTTCGCTTGCAAACACTTCCGACGCATCGAGTTCAATACCAATAACGCCGTCGAGTGCTCCTGTACGGTCAAAGATGGGTCCATATCCATGCAACACAACATTGCCCAGTCCATTGGGCACCAGTGCTTTTTCGACAATGGGCTGGCGGATGTGCAATACTCCCTTTTGAATAAGGGGGGTGCGGAGCGTGACTGGTTGCCCCACAGCGGCTCGTTCCACTCCCTGCGGGGGCGTATCTACCACAAAGACGACATTCCCATCGGATTGCTGGCGCAGCGTGTAGACCCGCTTGATAGCTTCGCTCGCTTCCTGGGTCCGCGAGAGATGCCCACTCACAATCTGGTAGTAGCTGCTCTCAATGTCATCGGGCGACACAATGAGCGAATGGAAATAGCCATCCACCTGGAGCGAGGCCAGGCTGACAATGTCCTGGAGCCGCTCGCGGATAGACTGCCGCTGTGCAGCCTGCAACTGCCAGTAGAGAATGATTGTCAGGGCCCCGGAAACAAGGATGATAAAGAGCGCGTAGACAATCGTCAACTTGGTACTCAAACTCTGCCCGCGAATCCTGGGGAGCGTGGTGTGTTTCATAATTTCTTAACTATGCACTTCTCGCACAACGTCATATGCATTATATCACAGTGGAAACCGGTTTGTCTGCTTTGTGGTAGAATGGTCTCGGTACGCTGGAATCTATGGGTGATTGTTCTCTCTGTTCGCTTGCGTAAGAACTCGTTTGAACCCTGGCCAGGGGTCGCTCGCCACTTCCAGGCTTGCGTGAGGGTAGTCGGGACCCGATGCTATCGCTAACACGTATCTTTCTCTACAACTGGGGACCCTTTTCTCATGAACTTCTGGAGATAGAACGTCCGCATCTCGACCGGCACAATGAGCAAGAATGGTCTGCGCTTCTTGATGCTATCCAACTTGCTTTGACCGCAGACCTGGCCTGTATCCCTTCGCTCCCTGTCGGACCAGTCGGGCCGGATGAACGAGGAGAAGAGCCTGGACCGTTCTCTAACCCCGACCAGGATCACTACTCACTGGCTCCCTCCTATGTCGCTCTCGAATTTACCGACACGCTGCAATCGTCCCATATCACCTGCGGGGTGTGTCTTGAGCCTGAGCCAGTGGGGAGAAGGGGGGCGTTGCAGGAGGGAGAGCAGGAATACCCGGCACACGCTTTTTTTCTTGTGCCCGAAGCCCTTGAGGTGGAGCTATTTTTGCCCGATGGCTACGCCCAGACCTGCCAGGATTTGCGAAGGAATTTGCGGAGTATCCGCGATGCCCATAGCTACGAGCAGGAGGAAGCCTATCTCGACTACCTCCTGACGGTGTTTGGCAATCTTTCCCCACGCTTTTTTCCCCTGTTTGTGCAGGCGATGCGCTCCGAACCTCTGCACACGATGCAGGAGTTTGTCCGGCAATGGATGCTTGAAACCTGTCCTCTCGACATTGAGACGCTCCAGCGCATTGCCGAACCCTATGCTCAGTTGAACAGTGCGGCGCGAGAGGTTGAAGAAAAGCTCTCCGCGCTCCGCGGCATTGTCGAGCGGCAGGAGCGGGCTCGTTCGCTGCAACAGCGTTTTGCCGAGCAAACAACGCTTGCTGCGTTGCTACGTCGCGAAGCGACAACCCGACATATTGCTTTTTGCGAGAGCCAGCGAACCCGGCTGCAAGAACAGATTGCCCACGCCGAGACGGAACGGGCCGATGCACAAAAAACCATGCAGGATGGGCGCGAGGCCCTGCTCGAAGCCGAACTCCGGCTCCGGCAAACTGCGGTTATGCAACAACGCGAGGAAATCCAGCACGAAATCAAGCAGACAACCAGCGAGGCAACAATGATCCACTCCCGCTGGCTTGCGCTGCTCCACGACCTGAAGCACGAGGAAGCTATGCTGCATCCTCTGCTCAGTGCAGAACTGCCCGAAGCCTTGCCCCCCGACCCCCTCCATCCCTCGGAGAAACTGCTGCGAGCAGAAGAATATCGGACCCTGCGCTCGCTGCTCTATACCATCGCATCGTGCGAGGAAAACACTCCCCCCCCCCGTCGGCTGGCCCGTCTAATAGATGGCGTTCTGCCTGCTCTGGATGCGGCCCTCGCTCGCACCCAGGAACTGTTGTTTCAACGCCGCGAGCATATCCACGCTCTCCGCGACCAGGGGCGAGCGGTTGAGCAAAAGCTGCGCTATTTGCGTCAGGGAGGCTACCACTACCCCGAAGCGATTGAACGGGTTTGCACCCTGCTTACTCATATGTTTGGCGAACGCCCGCCCCTGCTCTGCGAGGTGCTGGAGGTTTCCGACGAGCGGTGGCAGGACGCGGTGGAGGCAATGCTCGGCCCGCTGCGCTTCACTATTCTGGTCCAGCCAGCCCACGCTGCCATTGCCCGCCAGGTGATTGGCCAAGCCTATGCAAACGAGCAGCTTACCAATGTTGGCGTGCTCGATATTTCGGCAGCTATGAGCCAGCGACAACACCTGCTACCCAATTCGCTGGCTTTCTATGTAAAAACAGAGTTTCCCGCCTTGCAATCGTATGTCCACGCGGTTCTGGGCGACATTATCGCCTGCGAGTCGGCCGAGCAGTTGCCCCGTCACCGCCGCGCCATCACGCCCAACCGGATGCTGTATAGCGGGTGGACGCTGCGCGTGCTGCCGCCGGAGAGTTCCCGCCCCTGGTTCATTGGCAAGCGGGGCCGCGCCAGCCAGCGCGAAGCCTGCGAGCAGGAGCTACGCGAAATAAGCGATAACCTGATTGCGGCAACGCGCCAGGCCAACAGCATCAATGGGCAGATTATGCGGCTCAAACGGTCACGCGAACTTTCCAACTTGCGCCAGCGGCTTGATGACCCCCTGGACGAAACGCCGCTCCGTGAGAAAATTACCTGCCTTCTCTCGCAGCAACAATCGCAGGATATGAGCGAGATTGAGGAACTTCGCCAGGAGGTTGAGCGGCTACGAGCCATTATCGCGAGCGAGGAAGAGACGGTCTATCAGCTTATGGCCAGCATTGCGGCCTGGCAAACGGAGATACAGCAGGTGGAAAGCGACCTGCACACGGCACAGGTAGCCCGGGCCGCTGTGGAACGCTACCCCGCCGCTGCCGCCACGGCCCAGGAACAGATCAAGCACTATTTTCCCGCAAGCCCGGCCGCTCAACCTGACCACACCTGGGAACGTGACGACGAACTCTTGATAGCCGCGGATATTCGCAAAACTGAGCAGGCGGCCCGCGAGCTGGAAACGCAGGCAACAGAGGAAATGCAGCGTCTCATACGCGATGCAACCGCCTACAATACCCGCTATCATATTGCGGCAAAGGCCGATGATCCCACCGAAGAACGCTACGCCACCGAGGAGCAACATCTGCTGGAAACAGAACTCCCACGCTATCGAGATCACATTGAGCAGGCCCGCCGCCGCGCAGCCGAGGGGCTACGCGATGAAATTTTGCGCCCGCTCTATGAGCGTGTTGTTGCTGTTCAGCGGCAAATGGAACGATTCAATGAGGTGCTGGTACGGCTTGAACTCTCTGGCGAGCGGTATCGGTTTGCGATGCAGCCCGACCCCTCGTTGCTCCCCTACTACGAGCTGGTGATGGGCCTGCCAGCTCTGGAGAGCGGCTCGCTCTCAATGTTGCAAAACGAATTTTACCTTGCACACCGACCCACAATTGACCAGCTCTACCAGACGCTCACCCGTTCCCCCCAGACGGAACAGGAGCAGCAAGAGCGAGAACGGATGCTTGATTATCGAAACTATTTCCAGTATTTCGTCGAGGTCCACCATGCCAGTGGGGATGTCTCATCTATCAATCCGTTTGACGGTACAGCCCTGGCCACAGAACGCTTCCTCCCGCTCTACCTCACGATTGCCGCAGCATTCGCCCCGCTCTACCGTATCAATGAGAAACAGAGCCGCTCAACGGTCCGGCTGATTGTATTCAAGAGCATGTTTGCCGCAATACAGCGGCGCGACGTTGAAATGGTGCTGGAAACGTTTGAGCGGCTAGGGTTGCAGGTGATAACGGCAGCTCTGGAGAGCGGGGAGCAGGGAGCGGGGAGCAGGGAGCAGGAAGCGGAAAGATAGTTTCACCACAAAGGCACAGAGTACACAGGGGCCAGGGTCAGAGATTCTGTGCCTTTGTAGTTTTTTGTTCAAGCGAATCGGGATGTTACTATTGCACCCGCTCAAGGACCAGCCAGCCCTCGGAGGGGTGGCTCGGCGCAAAGAGCACCAGATTGGATGCATCAAGCGCAACATCGAAAATGAGCGCGACACTGGTTGTCAACCCATTGGCCGGGATAACGTCCTGGTGGCCCACATCGGCATTGACCCCGCGAATGACAAAAGCACTCGACACCTCTGGTAGCGGGGAGTATACCCGTCCCTGCGCATCTTTCAGCACCACGAAATCTGGCGGCAGCGGCTGATCCTGGCCCGTGCGGTTCACAACCATCAACAGGACATGGACAAACCGTCCCTGGGGTTGAAAGTTGCCAATGTTGCCGGGGAAGGCCGTTGCAAGCCGCTGGTTCTGGAAGTCGTAGAGCCAGCCATTGCTTTCTATGGGTGCATTTGGTGGCAAGAGGGTCGGGTTTGCAGCGGCGGGGTCGGGTGTTGTCCCGTCGCTTCCGCCATTGACCGGTCTGGGCGTTTCGGGCGTAGCTGTTGCAGGGGCCGCTGGTGCTGGTTGATCGGGGACCGTTTCGCCGCCGCCTGCTTCCGCGGGGGTGGGGGCAGGAGCCGTCTCTGCCTGGTCCGCTGGTTCATCCTGGTCGCCCGGCTGTCCTTCATCTGTATCGGGCTGTGTGCCTGTTCCCGCGTCCTGAGCAGTGGGTTGTGGGGCTGGCTGCTGTGCAACGTCCTCACCTCCCAGGAACATAGGCAAAACAAATCTCCATACCAACAACCCGACCACAACAATAGCAACTACACCGACTACTATGGGAAGCAACCCTCTGGTCGCTGGTTTTTCCATGGGCCTTTCGTCTCCTTTTTTCTTGTGGCTATCCCCATATCCCCTACTCCAGGAAGAACGAGGAATAACTTGCTTCTCCCTTGATGCTGATGCTGTCGCTGCCGTTGTTTCTTTTGGTGGAGGAGCTTCTCGTCCGACAGCGTGGGGATCTTCGCTAAAGACATCCGAAAGCGAATCAAGTTCCGAGAAAGGATCGCTCTCATCCATCCCCGTCTCTCGCTCGTCTCCTACCGCGGAGGAAGCTGGTGATGGAGCAGGCTCAGAGGGAGGGACGGCCGGAGCCGATGGGGGCGCAGCAACAGGCGTGTCTGGTTGTTGTCTGGTTGCGCGCTCATCTTCCTGAAGCACTTGCAAACTTTTCAGGGCCACCACATTCTGTGGGTCAAGATCCAGCACCCGTTCAAGCGAACCTTTCCGTTCATCCCGATTTTCCGCGACACCGGCCAACCAGAGCCACCCTTGCACATTCTCCGGGGTCTGGCGGGTGAGGGTGCGAAAGAGATTACGTGCCTCTTCCTTGTTCCCATCTTTAACAGCTTCGATCCCTAACTGTAAGATGCTTTCCGGGTCCGTCATGCGTCTTCGTGCTCCCTTTCTTCTTAATCCTGAGAGGAACATATGGGTGCTTGCCACCCGGCCCCTCTACGGTGATTAACCAGACGAAATCATAAAGAACTGAGAAATTGCTATTCGAGATAGCCGCGCAGTTTCTTCCCCAGGTGGGGGTGGCGCAGTTTGCGGAGGGCCACGGCTTCGATCTGGCGGATACGCTCACGAGTAATACCAAATTCCACCCCGACTTCTTCCAGGGTGCGATAGCGGCCATCCTTGAGGCCATAGCGGAGCTGAATAATCTTCCGCTCGCGCTCAGGGAGTTTTTGCAACACTTCTTCAATCTGCTCACGGAGCATTGAGGCTGCCGCGGCTTCGGCGGGAGTCGAAACGCGATCATCCTCTATGAAATCGCCCATACGCCCTTCGCCATCCTGCCCCACCGGCATCTCAAGCGAAAGCGGGTGCATGGAGGCTTCGAGCGTGCGTCGCACCTTGTTTGTACTTATTCCCATTGCATTGGCAATCTCTTCGGGGGTTGGTTCCCGTTGCATAGATTGCTGTAACTTGTGAGAGGTCCGTTTAACCTGGCTGATAGCCTCTCCCATATGAACCGGCAGACGAATAGTGCGGCTCTGGTCGGCGATGGCCCGGGTAATGGCCTGCCGTATCCACCAGGTTGCATAGGTCGAAAACTTATGCCCTTTGGTATAGTCAAATTTCTCTACTGCCCGCATCAGGCCGATATTTCCCTCCTGGACCAGGTCCATCATTGTTAGCCCATAGGAGGTATATTTTTTGGCAATCGAAACAACAAGGCGGAGATTGGCCTGAATAAGGTGCTGGCGGGCCTCACAGCCGAGGGCGAATTGCTGCTCAAGGGTTGTCTGCTCCCGAAACGACAGATCTACCTCATCATCCAGACGTTCTTCTGCGCGGTCTCCGGCTTCCATCTGCTTGGCCAGCTCAACTTCCTGCTCGGCCGTAAGGAGGGGAACCTGCCCGATCTCCTGGAGATACATCCGCACCGGATCATCCAGCCCAATGTCAGCCAGGTCAGGAAATTCGGGCAGCACTTCATCATCGGAGACTGGTTGCTCTGCATCTAGTTCGGTAGATACCTCAATAACCTTGATGCCTTCTGCCTGTAGCTCAGCATATAACTGATCAATCTCGGCAACCCGTACTTCCGGCTGGGGGAAGGCATCAAGAATATCACTGTAAGTAAGGTATCCCTGAGTACGGGCAACTTCCAACAATTGCTCCATCATCGATCCCGACTCCTGTGCGATTATGTGTGCATGGTTTGTAGACATGGCGCGACCGACCTGGGCATCGTCCCATCTATTGGAAATTTTCCCTACTTCTCGCGCCTCATAACCAAAAGCTATGCTACTCAATCTATCCTCCCACCCTGGCTAGTTCGCTTTCAGCCCCACATACCCCATCCCCCCTTCGTGGTGATTGGTGATGGTCGTTCACCAGACACCATCTCAAGAACATAGACAAAAGGAAGATGGAAGAACAGGCAAACAGGCACAGCCTGTTTTAAGTAATTCTGAAAGCTACTATATCATTTTGCTGTGGGGAAAGTCAACCCCTTTCTCCCATATTTTTTCCGGCCCGTCGAAAATCCTTGACATTCAGTTGAAGGGAATGGTCTCCATTCCACACGTTTGTTTCAAGCGTATACACAACATCAATCCAGGGATGCTTGCGCAGTGGCTCGGCCAGGTGGCCCAGTCCGAAGGCTATTGCTTCTTGTGGCTTGCCCCCGTTCTGGCTCAGGCGCAACTTGAGATGTTGCCCGTTGCTCCCCACGGCGCGAATGTCCGTAGCCAGAAGATGCTGGCTCATCAGGACAGGCTGGACATTGCCTTCTCCAAATGGCTCAAACGAGGCCAGCGTATCGAAAAACTCCCCGGTAAGCTGGCTCATCGGTATCGCCGCATCTATGACCAGGGATGGTGCGAGGAAATCGTCCGTCAGGTGCGTCTCTGCGTGGGCCAGCAGCCGGTGTTCGAGTTCTGGCAGGTGTTCGGTCTTGATGGTAAAACCGGCTGCGCGAGAATGTCCCCCGAAGCGGACAAACAGATCTCGGCAGGTTGTGAGCGCGGCAATGATATTGAACCCTGCAATAGAACGCGCCGAACCGCGGGATTCTTCCGTTCCTCGTTCAATCATGATGACGGGCCGCCCCCAGACTTCGACGAGGCGGGCGGCCACCAGACCAACCACGCCGGAGGGGTAGGCTTCGTTATCAAGAAGAACGATCTTGTTCGATGTTTTTCCGGACTCCTGCGCCTGTCTGATAGCTTCTTCCTGGATTTCCTCGGTGAGCGACTGGCGTTGACGGTTGGCCTGCTCCAGTTTTCGGGCCAGTTCAAGAGCCATTTCCTCGTTGTCTGTCAGCAATAGTTCATACGCATCGCGGGCATCGCCCATCCGCCCGGCTGCATTCAGGCGGGGAGCAAGCCGATAGCCAATGGCCATTGAATCAATCTGACCAGGGATGACCCCGGCCACGGTGCTTAACGCCTGGATGCCCGGACGTTGCGTCATATTGAGGGCCTCCAGTCCGGCTTTCACCAGGATACGGTTTTCGCCGTCGAGCGGGCCCAGGTCGGCCACTGTTCCCAGAGCCACAAGTTCAAACATATCGCGCCCACGGAGCGGAGAAGTTAGCCCTTGTTTGAGGAGCGAATGCACCAGCTTAAACGCTATCCCCACCCCGACAAGCTGCTTGTAGGGATAGGCACACCCTTCTTGTTTGGGGTTGACCACGGCCAGCGCATCTGGCAATTGCGACGGTGGCGTATGGTGGTCTGTAACGATAACATCCAGCCCAAGCTCCCGTGCATAGGCAACTTCGGCAACATTGCTGATACCACAATCTACCGTGACAAGAAGCCGCGCCCCGCGCTCGGCAAGATCTCGAATGGCCCTCGTGTTAAGACCATAGCCCTCGCTCTCTCGCAGAGGAATGTAGGGCAAGACGATTCCCCCCAGTGCGGTAAGAGCCTGTTTCAGGAGCGTAACTGAGGTAATCCCATCGGTATCAAAATCCCCATAGACGGCGATGGGTTCTTGTTCGCGGAGGGCGTGGATAAGCCGGCTGCTGGCCTCGGCCATTCCCTTCATCAAGAAGGGGTCGTGCCGTCCGTTCGGGTAGGTTGCCTCAAAGAACCTGGTTGCCGCTTCGGGCGTATTGATATTGCGATGGAAAAGTAGGGTAGAGACAACAGCTCCCCGCCTTAGCGCATCAACAGTTTCTGGCGATGCAGGCTCGCGGAATTCCCAACGCTTGTTCCGTGCAGAGATTTTCAATGGCTTACCACTACTTTCTCTATGGAACAGATATGACGTAGCCTCGTAGGAATTTCGAGAAACATCCATACCCCTGAGCGTTTCTCCCCGGCACGTCCTGTCAGGATACTGGCGTGATTCAAAAACCCAGGCTCAAGATACACGGAAACTCTCTTTGTATTATACATCCCTTGTCAACGCCTGAGATTCGGGACACAACTCTGCATATCGCTTGCGAGAGGGATTCCTGGCAATGAGCACAAAGACACAGAATGGCGCACTGCAATGGAGAATACGAACTGCTCATTGGTGGATATTCAGTATTTGTATCCTGATCTTTAAACCGCAAAGAACCCAGAGGACACAAAGAGTGGAGAAGAAGAGGGATGTAATCGTTCAGGGCCCCACCTGTCATCCCCCCGGTGGGGGGATGGATTGGGAGGGGGACTGCGTCCCTCCAGTGGGGCAAGCGAGACGCTTGCGCTCCCAGGGATTGGGGATTGCCCGAACACGGTGAACGCTTACGCTTGATATATCCAGACTTGTATCTCCCATGCGTTCCTCATATCCTTTGTGCTCTTCACGCTCTTTGCGGTTTTCTTGCTGTTTTAAAAGCAAACTGGTATGAACAGGCTCATCCCCCACCGCGCCGGAACACCCGCCAGAACAGCTCGCGCTCCTGGGGGCCAACCGCTCCCAGGAGCCAGAGCATTAGCCCGTAGACCGGCGCGGCCACAGCCACAGCAGCCACTCCCCCCCACAACCCGGCCAGGAGCATAGCCCCTCCCATTGCCAGGGTCGCCAGGCCGGGCCGCCAGGCCAGCGCGGCCAGTGGAGGGGCCAACCCTTCGCGGCGGAGCAATGGCAAAAAGACCACAAAGAGCACCACTTCTGAGAGGATGGTAATACCGCTTGCGGCGTAGAGGCCAAACCAGGGGATGAACAGCAGGTTTGCGACCAGATTGAACAGGGCCCCCACACCAAACGCACGGGTAATGAGCCACTGCTGGTTGATGGCGATGAGCACGTATTGTAGCAATCCATTGACGAAGGAGAGCGGCAAGAACCAGGCCAGGATAGCCAGCACATGCGCCGAAATGGGGAGATAGGCGGGAGCGTTTTCCCGCGTCATTAGCATGATAAGCTGCGGGGCCAGCACCGAAAGCCCCATTGCAATGGGAAAAGCCAGCAGCAGGAGTGCGGAGAGCGTGTGGTTTTGCGCCCGCGCCAGCTTCTCGCGTTCGCTTGCCGCCCACCGCGCCAGCAACGGAAACACGGCGAAGGTGATGACCGGGGGCAACACCAGCGCGATATTGATAAACTGGTAGGCGATGGCGTATTGCTGCACCAGCGTATCGCCCTGCCCCTCGCCGAACGCTTTGATGATGAACATATCGAAGCGAAAAAAAACCACGTTCAGCAGGTTGTTGAGCATGAGCGGCAGGGCCAGCGGCACGAGCGACCAGATCATCCCCCGGTCCCAGTGCAGCGTGGGACGGAAGAAATCGCGGGTTTGCAACACGAGGTAGACGAGGGCCGTTCCTGTGGAGATGATAACGGCAGACCAGGCCAGGCCGAGAATGCCAAACCCAAGCAGCAGCAGGGTTATCCGTAGCAGGACGCTCAAGACGGCCGTCACTAGCTCAACCAGGGCTGGCACCTCCATCCGCTCTGCGGCCTGGTAGAGGGCTGTCACCCCGCCGGAGTAAGCCGAGGGAACAAGCGTCAGGAGCAGCACCCAGATAACCTGCTGCCCCACGGGGGTAATGGCTTCGCCGATGCCCAGACTTCCCAGAAGACTATAGATCCCGATGATAGCGGCAGCAATGGGCACCGCCCCCACCACGCAGAGCCAGCGCAGCGTGAGAGCCAGGCCAAAGAGGCGCGGTGCGCCGTCCATGTCTTTTGCCGCTTCGCGGGTGAGGAGTACGCCCAGACCAAACTCGGTGAAAGTGCCGAGATACTGGGCAACCAGGAGCGCGGCCAGCGTGTAGGGGCCAATCTCTTCGGGCGTGAGGAGGCCATAGAGCACCAGCGCAAAGCCAAACTCTAACCCACGCACGATAAGCCGCACGACAAAGGTGACAGCACTGTTCTTGAGCACCCGCCGCACAATGTTCTGGGCATCGTCCCGATACCACCGCCGCCAGAGCAACACAACAATTCCGCTCACCAGCAGCAGGAGCAGCGAGGCAACAAAGACCAGCGCAATTCGTTTCATATTGTTCGGGGGAAGCCGGTCGCTCCGATGCTCCTACGGCTCGTCAATGATTGCGACCGGGCGGCACCACCCCGCGCTGGCCTTCGCAACTGGTATAGGGATAGCAACAATCTGGAAGCTGTGCGGAGGCAGTTTGTCCAGGTTTGCCATCTTCTCAATCTGGCAGTATTCGACATCCATCCCCACGCGGTGAGCTTCCCACAGCTTGCTCGCGTCCCCGTCACGCTCGAAGTTCTTTTTGATGTTTTCAAAGGGAATATCGAATCCCATTGCGTCGGTGCCGATAATACGAACTCCCCGATCAACAAGCCAGCGGGTCGCCTCGGCACTCATACCGGGAAAGCTGGTCCAATACTCCAGCGTGCCCAACTTCTTATCCATGCCAAACCAGAGACAGACAATATCTCCCTCTTTAATCTGGTAGGACATACGCTCAAGAGCATGGGTGACATCATCCACGGTCACTTTTTCGCCGGCTTGCTTGTGGCGCAGGTCGAGCACCACCCCGGCCCCGAAGAACCATTCCAGCGGTAGCTCTTCGATGGTGCGGGCCGGCTGCCCCGCGACCGTCGGGAAGTAGTGGTAGGGCGCGTCCATATGTGTCCCGGCATGGGTGGAAAGGTGGACTGCTTCGTTGGCCCAGCCCAGGCCGTCGGGCAAATCTTCCTTGCTGCAACCGAGGATTCGTGTCACATCGGGGACGCTTTCGGTGTGGTCTTGATAGGTGATGCGTGGACTGAGCACCTCGATTACCTGATTATCTTTTTCCTGGGGACCGGGGTTTTGAATTGGAACACTCAGATCAACATATCGCCGCGGCATAGTAGAAAAACCTCCTTCATGTGAGATTTGCTCCAACACGTATGTTTGTTGCGGTATACAGCAGACAAGCGTCTGCTATGGCTCGTAGTGTAGCACGCCCGGAGCGGTTTGACAAATGATATTGTTCTCGTACCTGTTCAGATTTGGGGGTAATTCCCTGGGAGCAAAAGCGTCCCGCTTGCATCCGGGCAGGCAAGATGCCTGCGCTCCCTACACCCTGCACCCCAGACCCTGAACTCTCTCTTGTTCTCCCTTGTTCACGACTTTTGCTCCTTCAGCAGACGGCGGGCCGGCACGCCCGGAGCGCGGGGGTAGGTCGGGGGAGTGGGGGCGACCTTTTCGACCACAACGAGGGTGCGGGTCTCCTCGCCAGGGACAATGACCGGCTCCACCGCAACAGATCGCCCTCCAAGCAACACGAGAGCATGCTGTGCAACGGCAACCTCACTCGCCACATCTGCGCCTTTCGGTGCAAGAAACCGCCCTCCCACCCGCACCAGCGGCAAGACATACTCTGCAAGCACGCGCATTTCTGCCACGGCCCGCGCCACCGCTACATCGTGCTGTTCGCGTTGTTGCGGGTTGTGGCCCACCTGCTCAGCCCGCTCTCCAATCAGTGTAACCCCTTCTAACCCAAGCAGAGAGACGACATGTTCGAGAAAGGATAGCTTCTTCTGCACCGATTCAATCAAGGTAAGCTGAACTGAGGGGAAGGCAATTTTGAGCGGCAGGCCGGGGAACCCCGCCCCCGAGCCCACGTCTACCAGCGATTGGGGGACGGCTCCCCACGAGCGGGCACAGCGCAACGAATCGAGGAAATGGCGCGAGACGATGCTGGCCAGGTCGGTCACAGTCGTGAGGTTCATCCGTTTGTTCCACTGCTGCAACGTTGCGGCATAGGCGACAAACTGACCAATCTGCTCCTGAGAGAGGGAGATGCCCCAGGCTGCCGCCGTCTCTTCCAGCAGCGTCAGGGAGTTGGGCCTGGGAGCGTGGGACACGGGGGACAATTCTCCTGATAGAGGCCGTTTCGCACAATGTAGGCAATAACGGTATTGGGCATCTGGTAGCGCACTGGTTGCCCCGCTGCGATGCGCTGGCGGAGGTCGCTGCTGGAAATATCAAGCCGCGGGCCGCTCACGAGGTCCACCCGCTGGCTTACCCCCGGCAGGGTTGTTTCGAGCGTGGCCAGGTCGGGGGAAGGGGAGCCGGGGCGCATCACCACCGCCAGCCGGGCCAGCGCGATAACCTCGTGGGCGGCTCGCCAGCGTGGAAACGACAGGATCGCATCGCTCCCCATGATAAACCACAATTCTCTATGTCTATCTTGCTCACCCTGCTCACCCTGCTCACCCTGCTCATCTATGCACTGGAACGTGTGCAGGGTGTCTATGGTGTAGGAGGGAGGGGGGCGGCAGATCTCAATATCCGACGGGATCAGGGCTTCATTGTCCTGGCAGGCCAGGCAAACCATCTCCCATCGCTGTTGCGGTCCCGCCACATGGTTCCCCGCTTTCAATGGCTGGTAAGCGTTTGGAACAATGAAAACCTCGGACAACCCTAGCGTATGGCGCACCTCTTCGGCAATGGCCAGGTGCCCGAAGTGGACAGGGTCAAAAGTGCCCCCCAGAATACCAATACGCTTTTTCATCGGATCGCCCCACAAGCAGTGGCTACCAGTCATACCAAATTCGGATAGATGGTTTCACCACCAGGACACGGAGTACACAAAGGGAAACTCTTTCACAAAGCCTTTGCGTCCTTTGCGTCTTTGTGGTTTTTTCAGGTATTCAGGCAAACATAGTATCATACCAAAACCGGATAGAGAGTTTCACCACAAAGGCACGGAGAACACAAAGAAAGCCTCTTTTACAAAGCCTTCGTGCCCTTTGTGTCTTTGTGGTTTTTTCTGAGCGTCCAGCCGAACATAGTATCACAGGTCCTTCATGGCTTTTTGCAGGGCGGCCGTTTCGGGCTTGCCCCGGCGAGCCACCTGCGCGACTGTCTGCCGGGCCTGTCCTTCCTGCCGCGTCGGAGTGGACGGTATCTCCTCAAGCAGGTCTTCAACCTCTTCCTGGAGTGCGGCCAGATCTGCACCATCCGCCTGCTTGTCAACAAGGGCGTTCCGCGTCAGGTTTTCGTGGATGTATTCGAGACACTCCCGAATATCCTCGTTATCCTCAAGGCTATTGAAGGGAACCGTTGCCCCGCTAATCGTCTTGACACTGGTGCCTATTTCTCTGAGTGTCTGGTCAATGCCTTTCACCAGCCCCTGCATGGTGTCTGCCAGTTCCTTCCGTTCGGCAACGGTCAGGTTGGCAAACCCGACGAGGGCTTTTTCCTGGGCCCGCAGCAGGGTATTGCGCAAGATGGCAATGTCGGCCTGCGTCTGGATTTCGTAGCGTTTGACAAGATGGGCCTGCTTCACCTGCTCAACCAGCTCTTCCGAGGTGACGGGAGTCCAGAGCAGGGCAGGAATGATGATAAAGCCAATGATACCGATGAGCACCTGCTGCAAGATGAGGCCCGTATCGGCAACAACCGGCTGCGTGGCCCACCAGCTATACTGGATTTCAAACGAGTAGTAGAGCAGATAGAGGGCGGCCAGGATAATGGCGATATGCCCCCAGGTTTTTGCTTTGATTTTCTGGAGCAGCATGCCGCCGGGCGACCACGGTATCAAAAAGGAGGTCAGGATGGGCGGGGCCAGGACGAGGATTGCGGTAAATGCAACGGCCATCATCATATTGGTGGTGAGCTGGCTCTGCACCCCCCACCAGTAGATGGCCGACCCTCCCATTGCCACGACTGCAAGGAGCGAGAGAACGGTTTTTGCAGTCAATGCCCCACTCCGGTGTAGTCCCTGTACTCGTGTATTGAACGAACGACTGCTCATGTTACGCCACCTTTCCTCATATCAATGCTTCCAGGCCTATGCCTGACCATATGTTGTGTTGTGTACATGTTCACTGTGTTGGGACAATCTCTGGGAGCGCAAGCGTCTCGCTTGCATTGGTGCGGGCAAGATGCCCGCGCTCCTCGGAACGCCACCCCCGAATCCGAACAGATACTGTGTTGTTTCGTGTTGTTTCATATCGGCCATTATCATAATCATGTATTATTACTTTTGCTTATTGTGTATACTGCTGGCTCACCGCAGGGGTCAGAATGACATACGTATCAATCCACTCGCCATACCCCACCGCCTTGATGCGGTCCAGCAATACTGGCGAGAGGGTTTGTAGCCCGTAGCTCTGGTTGACCTGGTAGGGCACCTCCAGGGCCTCAACCGGTTCGCCGTTCAGGATCAGGGTAAATGTTGCCTGAACCAGAAAATCTCCCGAAAAACTCCCCAGACTGACATGTTGCTGATTGAGGGGGTCATACCACCACAGGTTGCTCCCCGTTGTGTGATAGGGTTCGAGTGTTTCAAATGCCACGCGGTTGTGTTGCTGTTCGCGCCAGTGGTCCTGCGGGTTGAGCGTTGGTGGGGTTGGCAACACAATGACAACCTCCGGCGTTGCTGTCGGGGGCGGGGGGGCTGTCGGCGTTGGCATTGGCGTTGGTGTTGACATCGGGATACCTGCCGTCGTTGTCGCTGGCGGGTTGGGGGGCTGGGTCGGTGGGAGTTCGGCACCCGTTGCTGTGGGGGGAGCCTGCCCGTTGACCGAGGGGGAGAGGAGTGCGGGAGCCGTTGGGGAGACCAGACCCTCCTGAGTGGAGCGCATTAGCGTTGCCGATGTTGCGGAGCCTTCCACGGTGGTGGGGGAAACAGGAGAGTCTTTCACACCAGGCCAGGATGAAGACCGTTGGGGATCATTCAGGCCGTCTGTCTTCAAGGCTTCCATACAACCTGTCAGCACTATTACAAGGCTTACGAGCAGAGCCACGCGAATACGCACGCACGTTATCACCATCCGGACTAACTATCCTTACAACACTCCGCCGCGGTGCAGTACGACACCACTTCGTACCAAACCATGACAAACAGCTAAGGAATGAACACCTGGCCATTCCTTATATCAATGCATTGTACCATACTTCCAGAGGGTTGAAAAGGGGTTTTAGCCGCAAAAACTCCCTATCCCTATCCTGAAATCTTGCCCTGCACAGCCGCCTCGTAGAGAGCCAGCGTCTCTCTGGCGGTGCGCTGCCAGGAGAACTGCCGCGCCCGCGCCAGCCCCTTCTCGCGCAGGTGCTCGCGGAGCGAGGGGCAGAGGATGAGGTAGCGTAACCCCTGGACCATCTCATCAATATCGTGGGGAGCCACAGTCAGGGCCGCCGTGCCAACCACTTCGGGGAGGCTGCTGGCCCGCGCACAGAGCACCGGTATCCCGCAGGCCATCGCTTCGAGCGGCGGAAGCCCGAACCCCTCGTAGAGCGAAGGAAAAACAAATATGTCGGCTCCGCTATAGAGCGCGGGCAAATCTTCATCGTCCACATTGGGCAGAAACATGACCAGCTTTTCAAGGAGGCGGGATTCAACCAGCCGGCGCACCTGTGGATAGCGCGGGTCTTCGTGCCCGGCAAGCACGAGCCGCAGGCCAGACTGGATAATACCGACCTGCTCAGGGTATTCATATCGGCAAAACTGTTCCCAGGCCCGCACCAATCGCTCCAGGTTTTTGTGGGGCTTGTTTGCTCCCAGATAGAGCACATACCACGGTGGCAACCCATATTTTGCTCGGACTGCCTCCACCACATCGGGTGGCTGAGGCACAAAGCGGTGGTCTGCGGCCAGCGGCGTTACGGCAATGCGCTCCGCTTGAATGCGGTAGGAGTGGAGAATGTCGTCGCGTGCGCTCTGCGATATGGTGATGATGCGTTGCGAGGTGTGTAGCGCAAGCCAGGTCGTCAGGTTGAAGAGCAAGCGGCCTCGCAGCGAGAGGGTGCCGGGCAACCGCCGGCCTATCAGGTCGTAGATGGTGACAACCGAGGGGCAGGGCAACCCCACATAGGGCTTGAGGTAGTAGGGGGAATGGAGCAGATCAAGCCGCAGGGTGCGGGCAAGACGCGGGATCTCCCACTGTTCGCGCAGGGAGAAGGGATGGGCCAGGGTGGGGACCATCTCAACCGCGGGGAACGGACGGAGCCGCTCCAGGTCGTGGCGCGTGTTGGGAAGGTGCGGGTTATAGAGCAGCACCAGTGTGTGGGGAGGGGCGAGGGGGGCCAGGGCCAGTGACAGATTCATCACATACCGCCCGATGCCGGGGAAATGATCGGAAATATAGCGTGCGTCTATTCCAATACGCATAGGGAAATAGCAGCGGGTGCAGCGGGTTCTGGTATGGGCCGTCCCCTCCGTGTCTCTCCCGCACACTCCTGGGGCTATTCTACCATAGCAGGGTGGATGATGCTCCACAGGCTACCAGCATATCAGCACGCCCACGACTGCCAGGAGGGGCCGGCTTCCCCCCGAAATGTGCTATACTGAACGCTGGAAAAGACGCATACTCTGTGAGGTGTTCTCGTGGGATACATCCATCCAACGGCAGAGGTTGCCGAAAACGTAACTATCGGAGAAGAAACCCGCATCTGGCACCATGTCCAGATACGGCCTGGGGCCACCCTGGGAGCGCGATGCAACATCGGAAAAGGCGTATACATTGATAGTGATGTTTCCATCGGGAGCGAGGTCAAAATCCAGAACTACGTCTCGGTGTTTCATGGCGTGGTGATAGAAGACGGGGTGTTTGTGGGGCCGCATGTCTGCTTTACCAACGATATGCGCCCACGGGCCATCAACAGCGATGGCACACCAAAATCTGCCACCGATTGGCAGGTTGTGCCGACCCGCATCGGGCGGGGGGCTTCGCTTGGGGCCAACGCAACGATTATCTGTGGCATAACTGTTGGGGAGTGGGCGATGGTGGGGGCAGGGAGCGTTGTCACCCGCAGCGTCCCCGCCTACGGACTGGTTCTGGGAAACCCGGCCCGGCTGCGCGGCTACGTCTGTCCATGCGGTGAGCGGCTCCGCACCAGCAGCGAACCATCGCCAGCGGAGCACACGCGCATGGAGTGTCCGGCGTGTCAGCAGGTGGTCCTCATCTCGGAAGGAAGCACGAAGTAAGGAAGTGAGCATATGAAAGGCCTTATTCTGAGCGGCGGCAAGGGAACCCGCCTGCGCCCCATTACCTATACCAGCGCAAAACAACTTGTTCCTGTGGCCAACAAGCCCGTCCTGTTTCGGGTCATCGAAGCCATCCGCGAAGCGGGCATTACCGAGATTGGTATCGTCATTGGAGACACGGGCGACGAAATCCGTCAGGCCGTTGGCAATGGCAAGCGGTGGGATGCAGCAATAACCTATATCCCACAAGATGCCCCGCTTGGCCTGGCCCACGCTGTCAAAATCAGCCGCGAGTTTCTTGGCTCCGAACGGTTTGCCATGTTTCTGGGCGATAATTGTATTCAAGGGGGCATCAGCTCGCTTGTTGAACAATTCAACCATTCTACAGCGAATGCTCAGGTTGTTCTCAAGCACGTTGCCACCCCCGAACAATTTGGCGTGGCTGAACTGGACGAGGATGGGCAGATTAGCCGCCTGGTTGAAAAACCTCGCGAACCTCGCAGCATGCTTGCGCTCGTGGGCATCTACATGTTCGATGAGCATATCTGGGAAGCCCTGGAAATGATTACCCCCTCGGCCCGCGGGGAACTGGAGATTACCGACGCGATTCAGTCGCTCATCACGCTTGGCTACCGGGTCCATCCCTACATCCACGAGGGCTGGTGGATAGACACGGGCAAAAAAGACGACCTGCTTGAGGCCAACCGCCTGGTTCTGGAAGAGCTGGAGCCACTGATTGAGGGGTATGTAGATCGAGATTCGCGCATTGTCGGCAAGGTCATTGTCGAGCGGGGAGCTGAAATTATCAATAGCACGGTGCGCGGTCCGGCCATCATCGGGGAGCATACCCGTATTCTCAACTCGTTTGTCGGCCCGTTTACCTCGATCTATCACCATTGCCTGATCGAAAATAGTGAGATTGAGCACAGCATTATGCTGGAACAGAGTAGCATCAAAGACCTGCCGCACCGCCTGGAGGATAGTCTCATCGGGCGCAGGGTCGAGATTGGGCGCAGTCCCTTTCGCCCGAAGGCGTACCGCTTTATGCTTGGCGACAATAGCTCGATAGGCGTGCTCTGATCGGTAGCGATACCCGATGATCAACATCTGGACAATTGGGGCCCACGCACTGTGGATTCTGGGGCTTTCTATTCTTCTGGCAACATTCAGCTACCGTAGCTATGCCCGTTCTCTCCAGCGGGCCGGAGCGGTTTCTACCTCACCGGCTGGCCACACTATCTGGT
The DNA here is from genome assembly GCA_034436975.1 of Chloroflexaceae bacterium. GTDB lineage: Bacteria > Chloroflexota > Chloroflexia > Chloroflexales > Chloroflexaceae > JAAUSY01. The sequence continues at coordinate 44,882 of DAOTUE010000185.1, read as the reverse complement.
ATCGTGTAGGATGGGTCGTATTCGGTCTGGGGGTGGCGGCAGTCTCGCCCTCGTGGGGGGGGCGGGCCAGCGGGGCCGCGCTGGCCCTGGTGCTGCTCGTGCAGATGGCTCTCAACCACCGCAACTGGCTCACCCACATACTTCCCACCACGCTACCACGCCTGCTTGCAGACCAGCGTCGCCGTCTGATACAAACCGTACAGATGACGCTCCGCTCCCTTCCCTTCTGGCTTGTTTGCGGGGCTGCGCTCCAGGGCAGCATCTACCTGTTCGCCATTCCGCCCTGGCAGCATTACGATGAACCGGGGCATTTTGAGTATGCCTGGCTGATGGCCCACAGCGACCAGCTTTTTGAGCCGGCTCCGGTGAGCGAAGCCCCACGGCGCGAGATGATAGATTCGATGCTTGCCCACGACTTTTTTCGCGACCTTCCACAGCCAGATGAGAACTGGTGGTTTGCCTATACGCAGCTTCGGCACCCGCCGCTCTATTATGTGCTGGCAAGCGTGCCGATACGGGCCGCAAGCCATCTCGACCTTGCCACACAACTCCGGTTGTCCCGCGGGGTGTCGCTCTTCTTCTTTGTGCTGACCGTCGGGGTGGCCTTCGGGCTGATGAGCGAACTCACACCACGCGGCCACCCGCTCCGGTGGGGTGTGCCGCTCACTATGCTGCTGCTGCCCCCCTTTGCCGATGTAATGACCGCCTTGAACAACGATGCGGGGGCCGTGGCGGCATCGTCGCTCTTTCTGTGGGCCAGTGTGCGGACCATCCGACGGGGGCTGAGCGGGTGGCGAATATTCCTCCTGTTTGGCGCAGCTCTCCTGGCGTTTGCCATGAAAAATGTTGCCGCATTTGTTTTTGTGCTCATTCCGTTTGTCTTGCTCTTCGCTCTGTGGGCGCAGCGTGGCTGGCAATGGCGATGGCTGGTCGGGGGGGGCGTGGCCGGGTTCGTGGCTCTCGTGGTGCTGGTTGTCGGGTGGGGCGATGCAGCATATTGGTATCGGATGTCTGGCCTGGTGCAGGATGCAGATACCCGCGTCGTCCGCACGGAAGCCCCGCTTGGCTCATACGCGCTCCAGCTAGAGGCCAGTGCGGGGGGGGGAAGCGCAGCCCGGCGACGCTTGATTGCTCCTCTGCTGGAGCAGGACATTGCACCACTGGCAGGGAAAACGGTGACAGTCGGGGGGTGGGTGTGGGCCAACCGCCCGGCCCGTGTGCTTGCGCCGGGGTTGACCCATAGTGTCAGTGCGGGCCTGGCCTATGACACAACCACCCATCCCGTAAGCGTCACCACAACGCCAACGTTTGTTTCGTGGACATTTGCCGTGCCCGATGAGACGCAGGCCCTCCATATGGCGTTTGCTGTTGACCCACCCACCACTGCAGACGAACCGCTGCAAGTCTTTCTCGATGGGGCAGTGCTGACGACGGGAACATTCACAGGGACAACCCCGGTGTTCGACAGTCCGGCGGGGCAAAGCGGAACGTGGGGAGGGGAGCGGTTTACAAACCTTATCCGCAACGGTTCTGCAGAGCAGGGCTGGCCACGGCTGCGCCCCTGGGTTGAGCGTACTCTCGCCCGATACCTGGACATCGGGTGGGGGCGCACGCCCGCCCTGCTCCTGGCTTCCCTGCTCGACTGGAAGCGTAGCAGCCAGGTACTCGTGGCCTACACCGGCTTTCTCCCGCTCGATGGGCTGGTGAGTGGGCTGGCCTGGGGACAGATAACCCTCCACAACCCGATGTGGGTCTATCTGCTGCGTGGACTGGTGCTGGTTGCGCTGGTGGGGAGCGTGCTCTGGTTTGCGCGGCGGTGGCGGAGCAATCTCCCACCCGGACTGCGCCCGGCTCTGGTGCTGCTGGTACTGGCCCTGTTACTGGTGTGGGGCAGCACAGTAACGCGCATTCTGCCCCGGATTAGCGAAGGGGTACTCTACCCGGTGGCTCGCTACACCTTCCCGTCCATCATCCCGACAACGCTGGCTCTCACTGGCGGGTGGTTCACGCTCTGGCCACGCCAGTTGAGGGTAGCTGCGCTTGCGCTCCTGATGGTGGCCGTGCTGCTGCTCAATATCATCTCGTTGTTACAGGTCCATATCTTTTATGCAACAGGCCCGTAATTGTGGTAGCATGAAGAGGATATACCAGGGTATGGAACACGAAGCACACACAAGAGAAAAAGGACGCACCCGCTGGCAGGCCATGTGGCTGAGCCACGGGTTGCTGCTGCTTATCCTGCTTGTGGGGGGGTATTTCCGCACACTGAACCTGTTTAGCTGGGATGGCGGCACGGGTCAGCACCCCGACGAACGGTTTTTCGCCGATGTTACCTCGCTGGTGCGCGTCCCCGCCAGTGTAAACGACTATTTCGATTCGTCCCATTCGCCGGGCAACCCGCGCAATATCAGCAAAGATTACTTTACCTATGGCACCTTTCCGCCACTGCTCACCCGGCTTGTGGCGGTGATGCTGACCCCACCGGAGCAATTGCCCGAAACACTCCCCACCATTGGGAGCACGGGGCAACGGCCAAACCACGAACGGGAGATCCCCCGCTTCCCCGAACCCATCCGCACGCTGCTGAACCCCGACGGCGAGAATATGACCGTATACGCCAACGCCTACCGCGTGGGGCGTTCGCTGAGCGTGCTTTTCGACCTGGGGACAATTGTGCTGGCCTATCTCATCGGAGCGCGGCTCTTCGGGCGGCGTGTGGGGCTACTCTCGGCGGCCCTGCTGGCCCTGGCCGTTTTCCATATCCAGCAGGCCCATTTCTACCAGGACCCCACATTTTCCACGTTTTTTGCAACACTGGCTCTCTACTGGGCCGTGCGGGCCGCGCAGGGGGGGGGATTTCTTTCCTTTGCCTTGCTCGGCCTGAGCATCGGGGCCGCTGCCGGCAACCGTATTACGCTGGTGACACTGGCGATTACAGCCATTGTTGCCGCGGTGCTCACATCCATAGCCCACCGCGAGAAGCTCATACAAAAAGGGAAAAAGCGCATTCCCGCGCTGCTCGACCTGCTGGCCTCGCGGGGAATGCCCCTGCTTGTGCTGGCCGGCATCTGTACCATCCTCGGATTTCGCATTGTGCAGCCCTATGCATTCATTGGCTCGACAACCACCGACACACCGCCACTACCCGGACAACAGGAGTCGGTTCTCGATTTTATGGAAGGGTGGGGCTTCTTCGATATGCGCCCCGACCCGCGCTACGTCGAGAATATGGAACGTATCAAGCGGTACACAACCGGGGAGAACGACTGGCCCCCCGCGCTCCAGTGGGTCAACCGCACCGACTACCTCTTTCCGCTGGAAAACGTTATCCTATGGGGAATGGGGATACCCGCGGGGGTGGTGGCCTGGCTTGGCTGGCTTGTCGCGGGGATAGGGTTTTTCCGTCTGGCGATGTCGGGGGGGCGGGCCGTGTTGTGGCGAAAGCCCGCGCTGGCTACGCTGGTGCTGTGGGTGTGGATTGCGGCCTATTTCGGATGGATGGGCGGGCAGTTCACGCTCTACCTGCGCTATATGTTGCCTATCTCCGTGCCGCTCGTGGTCTTTGCGGCCTGGTTGCTGGCCGGCCCGCGCCAATCTGCCCCTCGTCCGTCCGACAGCAGTTTGCAAGCACAGGCAGAAGAGCCAGAAAAACACAAAAGGCGTGCGGTTCAAAAACCAGATTGGCCAGCGTTGCTGACGCGGTTTGCGCTCGTAGTGGTCATTCTGGGCACCTTTGCCTGGGCCTATGCATTCACGCGCATCTACACCCGCGAACATTCGCGCATTACGGCGGCCCGCTGGCTGCTGCAACACGCCCCGGCTGGCGCAACGATTACCCACGAGTCGTGGGACGACCCGCTCCCGCTCCATGTTGACCCGGCCCGCCAACGACAAAAGGGGTTTCATTCCATTACCACGCACCTCTATGCAGAAGATGAGCCGGCGAAATACTACGGGCGGGGGAGCGAGCCGGGCTTGCTCCAGAACCTCGAAGCGGCCGACTTCATCACGCTCACGAGCAACCGCGTCTACGATGCGGTGCGGCGGTCGCCCATGCGCCACCCGGCCTCGATGCGCTACTACCATTACCTGTTCAGTGGCGACCTGGGGTTTGAACTGGTTGCCGATATGACCTCGTACCCGACACTTTTCAAGTTTCCTATCCCCGACCAGGGAGCCGAAGAAGCCTTCAGCGTCTATGATCATCCACGGGTGCTGATTTTCCGCAAGACTCCGCTATTTTCGCGGGAGCGGGCCGAGCATCTCATCACAGGCGACATGATGTGGGACGAGGTCTATAAACTGCCGGTCTTCCCCGCGAACCTTGCCCCTACCGCGCTACGTCTCACGGAGAGCGAATGGCCGGAGTATGCCAGCGGCGGCACCTGGTCGGAGGTGTTCAATCGGCGGAGCATGGTGAATGGGCTGGCTCCGCTGGTGTGGCTGGCCGCGCTTGAGCTGGTGGGGTTGGCGACGTTTGCGCTGCTGTTCCGGCTGCTGCCCTGGCTCCCCGACCGCGGATTCTCGCTGGCACGGGGACTTGGTCTGCTCGTGGTTGCCTGTGGTGCCTGGTTGCTTGGGAGCGGGGGTGTGCTCTCCTTTTCGCCACAAAGCGTGTGGCTCTGTGCGGCCCCGCTGCTGGCGGGCGGGGCGTGGGTGGCGTGGCGTTCGCGTGTTGCGCTGCTGGCCTTCGTGCGTGAGCGGCGCACGGCCCTGCTGACAGCCCAGGGTATCTACCTGGGAGCATTTGTGCTGCTGCTAATTATTCGCTGGCTCAACCCCGACCTCTGGCACCCCTCCCGCGGCGGCGAGAAGATGATGGAGATGGCCTACCTCAACGCCATCCTCCAGAGTGCGGAGTTTCCCCCCTACGATCCCTGGTTTGCAGGGGGCTACATCAACTACTACTATTTTGGCTTTGTGATTGTCGGAACGCTCATTCATCTGACAACGATTATCCCTTCGATTGCGTTTAACCTGGCTGTGCCGACCATTTTTGCGCTCACGGCTCTGGGGGCGTGGGGCGTGGCCTACAATCTGCTTGCGCCGAAGCGGGCCACCCCGCCCCACCCCCCTACCAGCATCCCCCGCATCTCCCGCATCAACCAGGCCCTCTCCTCTCCTGCCACCCGTGCATACCTTGCGGCCCTGCTTGCGCCCGTCCTGGTGCTGCTCACGGGCAATCTGGCGCAACCGCTCTGGTTCCTCAATGGCTATGCCGCCGACCAGACGCACCGCCCGGAGTGGGTCTACTGGGATGCCACACGCATTGTTGAGCATACCGTCAATGAGTTTCCTTTCTTTACCTTCCTCTTTGCCGATATGCACCCGCATATGATTGTAATGCCCTTCTCGCTGCTGGTGCTCGGCCTGTGCGTTGCGCTGGCCCGGATGGGGATAGGAGCAAGACATCATCGGCTGTTGGCGACCCGCAACCCGCCGGAGGGGGGGAGACTTGCCGCTCTGCTGCGGGGCCTCTTCGTTTTTCCGCACTGGTCCTATGTGGCTATCCTGCTGCTGCTTGGCCTGCTGGCCGGGGCGTTGCAGGCCACCAATACCTGGGACTACCCCACCTTTGTCGGGCTGACGCTAGTCACGCTCGTGCTGATCCACTCCCACAGCCTCCGCAAGCAGATTCGCTCACGGGGACAGGCCGCGCCCGCACCGCAGGGAGAGCCGGGTATGTCTGTTGCCCTGATGATAACCCGCCATCTCTTCTCGCTGATTATCTCGGTGGTGCTGGTGGTGTTTGTGGGGCGGTTGCTTTTCCTGCCCTTCACGAGCCATTTTGCAACGGAGTCCTCCGGGGTCGATCTCTTGCCAGAAAGCATGGTGCGAACGACAGCAGGCGAACTGCTGCGGCTCCACGGGCTGTGGCTCTTCCTTGTGGCCAGTGCGGGGGTGTTTGTGGCCTACCGCTGGTTGCGTTTCCAGGTGTGGCATTTTGCGGCAATTGGTGTGGTTGTGGGAGCATGTATTTTCACAGGGGTTTTCTACGGCTACACCAGCGCGCCGCTCATTCTCGTGCCGCTTCTGGGCGGGGCGGGGGTGTTCCTGTGGCTCTCGCGCAATCTCCCTCCGCGGGTGCTCCTGCCGATGCTCTGGGCCAGTATGGCCCTGGCGATTCTCCTGGGGGTCGAGATTGTTGTTGTCCGTGGCGATGTGTCGCGCATGAATACAGTCTTCAAGTTCGGGTTGCATGCCTGGATACTCCTTGCGCTGACATCGGCTATTGCGCTGCCCTGGATGGTGTGGGAGGGTCGGCAACGCATCGGGCAGGTGTCCGGGCTATTCCTGCGGGGCATCCACTGGGTGTGGCGCGGGGCGGCTGTGGTGCTGGTTCTGGCGGCGTTCGTCTACCCGCTCACGGCCACGCCGGGGCGCATTGCCGACCGCTTCCGCGACAATCTGCCTCACACGCTGGACGGCCTGGACTTTATGAAGTATGTCACGCACCGGGAGCGGGAGCAAGAGTTTCCGTTGCTTGAAGATTACGAGGCGATACGATGGCTGCAACACCACGTCAGCGGTACGCCTATTCTGCTGGAGGCGCACGACTTCCAGTACCACTGGGCCGGACGGATCGCCACCTTCACTGGTCTCCCGACAATCATCGGGTGGGAATGGCACCAGATCCAGCAGCGTATGGTGGTCAGGGCTGATCACGTTGTCCGGAGCCGCGGCGAGAACGTGATTGAGATGTACGACACGCCCGATGCTGAGCGCGCCATGCAGCTTATCGAGGACTACGGCATTGAATACATCTACGTTGGCGGGGTGGAGCGGGCCTACTACTCTGAAGAGGGGTTGGCGAAGTTCGACACGCTCACAGAGCAAGGCGAGCTGGAGCGCGTGTTCGAGGCGGGCGCGACAGCAATCTACCGCGTGGTCCACCCCGGCGAGCCACAGATCCTCACCACCGACATTTCGGTTGAGCCGCCGCACCTCGATATGCCCCCGCCGCTGCGCCTCATGGACGATGTCAACGAGCTACCCGCCGTGAATGAGTTCGCCTGGAATGAGTGGGTAGGCAACGATTCGGGGCGGGCTGTGCTGGTGTGGCTTGTGGCGTTGTACGGGCTAATGGCGTTGGGGCTACCGCTGGCAGTGCTGGTCTTTGGACACTGGCGCGACGGCGGGGTTGTGTGGGCGCGGCTTATCGGGTTGCTCGTGGTGGGGTATGCGGTGTGGCTCCCGGCCAGTCTGGACCTCTGGAGCTACTCGCGGGAAGGAGTGATCGGGGGGATTGTGCTTGTGCTGCTCCTGAACCTGGCTGTTACCCGCCGGGCCGGGGGGGTACGGGCCATAGCGGCCCGTCTCTGGCAGGCCCGCCGCCATATCCTCATTGGCGAATTGCTCTTTCTCGTTGGCTTCGGGGCTTTTGTCGGGTTGCGGGCCCTCAACCCCGACCTGTGGCACCCGGTGTGGGGTGGCGAAAAGCCGATGGAGTTCGGCTTCCTCAATGCCATCCTTCGCAGCCCTGTTATGCCCCCCTACGATCCCTTCTACAGCGACGGCTATATCAACTACTACTACTACGGTCTCTACCTGGTGTCGCTGCCCATCAAGGCAACAGGCATCCCTCCGGCGATTGCCTTCAACCTGGTTATCCCCACGCTCTTTGCGTTCACGCTGGCGGGAGCCTATGCTATCGTGCTGCGTCTCACCGGGTTGGTGCGCTATGGTCTCCTGGGGGGCGTGCTTGTGGCCGTGGCGGGCAACCTGGCCAGCTTCTTTGAGGTGGGATGGTCGCAGGGCATCGGGCCTGTGCTCAATGTGCTCTTCAGCGGCGTGCATAACCTGTCGTTCTGGGAGCGACTGGCGGCCCTGGGCCCGCGCATGGGCGACTGGTACATCGGGCCGAGCCGCGTCATTACCGAGCCATCGTTCACCATCAATGAGTTTCCTTTCTGGAGCTTCCTCTTTAGCGATTTGCACCCGCACCTGATAGCTCTCCCGATAACGCTGCTCTCAATTGCCCTGGCCTATCAACTTCTGGTGACAGGGAGCAGCACAGGGCAGCGGGTGAACCTGACGGACCGCTTCCCTCTATTTGCGCTGGTTGCGCTCACGCTTGGCGCACTTGCTGCCACCAATTCCTGGGATTTCCCGCCTCATACGCTGCTGGCAAGCGCGGTCCTGATAGGCGCAGCGTGGCGCACGAAGCCAGACCCGCCCGGCACGCCCGATCCCGCCGTGCATGGAGGATTCGTTGCCTTGCTCAGGCGCGTCGGGGGGGCGGGGTTGCTTGCGCTGGTCCTGGCCGTGGCGGCCCTCTCGCTCTACATGCCCTTCTTCGATCACTACCATGCGTTTGTGTCGGGCATCGGGCTTGTGCGCGATGGGACACATATCCTCGATTATCTCGTGGTCTACGGGCTGTTTGTTGCCGTGTTGCTGCCGCTCGGTATCGGTGCGGTGGTCCGGCTGCTCCTGTGGATGGGGCGCACGCTGCGGCGGCGACGTATTGTCCGCTATGTTCCCACAAAGAGTAAGCGGGATGCTCCCGCGCACCCCTCTCTGCTCAAGAACCTTCCTTTGCCCGGCTTCGTGCTGCTCCTGCTCAACAGTTTGCTGCTGGTGCTGGTGCTGCCGGTCGCTCCTTCGCTGGTGGGGGCCAGGTTGCGCCATCTCTGGGGTGGGGCAAACGCGGAGGATGGGGGCGAATCCTACCAGCAGGAGCAACCGACACAACATCTGGTCCGCCGCACAACGATTGTACGGAGTAGCTCCTGTATTGGGCAAATTGTCTCGGTTCTGGGTCTTGTGCTGCTCGTGGGGGTGTTGCTGGGCCTCACGCTCTCTACCGTCCTGTTGCCGTTCGTGGGGTTGCGATTCTGGCTTGGACTGCTCCTGTTGCTGGCCCTGGCAGCTATGCTCTCGCGCCAGACGGCCCATGCGACCTGGTTTATCTTCCTGCTGGCTGCAATGGGCTATGCCATCTCGCTTGGCATTGAGATTGTCTTTGTGCGCGACCACCTGGCCGGTGGCGAACACTACCGTATGAATACGGTATTCAAGTTCGGGATGCAAATATGGATGTTTCTTGCGCTGGCCGCGGCAGCGGGGTTGCCCCTCCTGCTGCGTGGCATCCATCGTGTGGGGCGGTGGGCTGCGCGGGTGCTCCTGTCCGCCCCAGCCCACCAGCAGCGATACAAACAACAGCGCATCGGCGGCATTGTCGCGCAGGGGGTCGGGCTACTTGCGTTTGCGGTGCTGCTGCTCATAGGCCTCATCTTTCCGCTTATCGGGCCAGCAAGCCGCGTGGCAAACCGCTTTCCCCGCTCGCCAGAGCCAACGCTCGACGGCCTGGCCTTTATGCACCTGGCCACATTCACCCACGACGGGAAGCGGGTTGACCTGCGCCCGGATGCCGAAGCGATTGCCTGGATCAACGACAACATCACGGGCACGCCGATTATGGCCCAGTCCGGGCTATGGTTCTATCGCACCTACGGTATCCGCGTTGCGGCCAATACTGGACTGCCCACCATCGTCAGTGCGCTCCACGAGAACGAGCAGCGCGATCCAGGCATTGTTGGCAAGCGCGATAGCGACGTTGAAACACTTTACCGCACCCCTGATAGAGAGGTTGCACGGCAAATTCTCTCGCGGTATCAGGTCAACTATGTCTATGTTGGCAGCGTCGAGCGGGCCTTCTACCCGCCCGAAGGTATCCGCAAATTCCAGGAGATGCAAGGCGTGTTTCTGGACGCTATCTATCAGACCGCCGGAGTGCAGATCTACAAGGTACGCGGGGTTGCCTCACCCTATCCGGAGCCGGAGCCGTATGTTGCGGGAGAGCCGCTACCGCTCCCTGCCTCGCCGTCGGAGCCCTCGGGACCAACGGGGCCATCAGGACCATCGGAGCCAGAGTTTCCCGCCGACCTGCGGGCGTTGGAAGAGCTGGTTGCATCCGACCCGACCAACAACCTCAACGCGATTGAACTGGCCCTGCGCTATCGCAAGTTGGAACGATATGAAGATGCTATCCGCGTGCTTGCGGAAGCCGCAAAACACCACCCGAACGATATTTTCCTGCACCATGTCTGGGGCGATATTCTCGCGCATATCGGGCGATACGACGAGGCAAAAGAGGTGTACGAGTTTGCCGCCCGGACCAGTCCGACCTCGTTTAACTGGTACAAGGTGGGCAACGAGCTATTGCAGTGGGGACGACTTGAGGAGGCGGAGCCGTTTCTCATCAAGGCAATGACGACAGAGCCGGTGGAGCCTGCGGCACATTTTGCGCTCGGCAACCTTTATTACCAGCAGGAGGCGTGGGAGCAGGCGGAAAAGCATCTCTCGCTCTATCTCACGCTGGCTCCCGATGGGCAGTTTCAGGCCGAAGCGCGGGAGTTGCTCGATTCGCTATAACCTGTTTGTGAATCATCATCTTTAGTCTGGTAGCTCACCAGCAGCCTCCGCACGCATCAGTTCAGCTTTCACCTCTTTCCAGTCGAGCCAGTCCTCGTCCGGAGTTTTTTCTAGAACGTCCATAGCGTCTGCTATCAATTCCTCATCGTCCTCATCGTCCTCATCGTCGTCGTCGTCAACAGGTTCCGCGACAAGAGGCTGCACCATTCGCACAATGTCGGCGACCAGTTGGTAATGGTTTATTGTATTGTACCATCTGGTGCTATTCGGGGAGATTGGGGGTTTCCCTCTCACGCATCACCTCGGCAAAGTGAGACCCGTATTGCCAGACAGAGACAGTCGCCAACAGCAGGGCAACATAGAGCACCGGTTTGCCGCTGCGGGGGCCATCGGCAATATAGAGAAGCATCGCAACCGTGAGCGTGAGGGTTGTCGCCTTGCCAGCCATCTGCGAGGTTGTGAAAAAGCCTTTGCGACGATAGATATGCAGGCCGGCCAGGAGAATACCGACATCACGGGAAATAAGCAGGGCAGTAATCCACCAGGGGAGGCGGTGGGTTTTCGAGAGGGTAAATGCTATCGTATCGAGGAGCAGTTTGTCGGCAATCGGGTCAAGCACCTTGCCCAGGGATGAGACCTCGCGCCGGCGGCGGGCCAGCGGCCCGTCAAGCGCGTCGGTCAGCATGGCCAGGCCAATGTAGAAGAGAGCGCGATGCTTTGTTTCCGGTTTTCGCAACGAGACCACGATGGTGGGGAGCAGCAAGATCCGGAAGATTGAGAGCACATTCGATGGGTAGCGTATCTCACGGAGAAGCATAGCGTTCTTTGCCCCTGTTCCAATATCTTCTTGCCCGACAATATGCCCGACAATATGCCCGACAATCGTTTATTATACCTACCACATATCTATTTCGTAGGTGATGACGGGAATATCGGGCCGCCGCTGCTCAATAAAGCGCACCACGGCCTCAAGCTGGCTATGGGCGTGCTTTTGCGACGAGGTGACACAGGCCACGCCGAGCACTGCTTGCTGCCAGACATCCTGTGCATCCACCTCGGCAATCGAGACATTGAACTCATTGCGCACCCGCGCCAACAGCGACTTGATAACCTGGCGTTTATCTTTGAGCGAGTGCGATACCGGCAGGTAGAGATGGATCGTACACGAACCAACGATCATAGTATTTCGATCAGGATATTGCGTATGCGCTAATTCCAGGACCAGGGCCAGAGCATTCCGCCGGATTCGCCCTCGCCGGGCCGCGGCAGCAGGTGCATTTCGGACAGGAGCATCGAGGCAATTTCTCGTATCCGCGTGCGAGAATTTGTCTCCAGCCAGTGTTGTTTCCGTTCGTTTGTCACCTGCATCCGGTGGGCGAGATAATACGTTGTAGCAACGGGACTATCTGGCAATTGCTCGGCCTGGCTTGCCGTGCCGGTGGCTGCCGCCACGGCCTTCCAATAGCGTTCGTAGATGGCTCTCAGTCGGCGGGTTTCTGGGTCCATTCCCGTGTCGTCTTCCTCTGGCAGGAGATGCACCAAGGCTATGATATAGGGGTCATACTGGAGCATATGCTGGATATGAAACCGCTGTTGCCCGATGGTTGCAATCAGAAAGCGGCCATCTTCGAGCCGCACGTTGGCGTTGATCTGGGCCACTGTCCCGAAACTATAGGGCAAGATAGGGAGCGAGAGTTCGTTGTCATCCTGGATAAAGACCACTCCGAAGGGGTGTCCATGTTCCAGGCAGTGCCCGATCATCAATCGGTAGCGTTCCTCAAAGATGTGCAGTGTGAGGGGGGCCCCTGGAAATAACACCGTATTGAGTGGAAAAAGAGCCAGTTTGTCAACCATCATCAGCCACTATCATCAGCTATTATCATTTAGTTATCACCCGACCAGGTACAGGTCCACATTGTCGCCGTCCCCGGCCCCAGGTTCAAATCTACCATCAATTCTATTTCGCTTGCAGAAAATTGTTGCAAGAGAGCCTGTTCGTCAAATGAAGCCGGCAAGCCCTGCTTCATGAGGATCTGGTTTCCGATGGAGAGTTCGAGCAGATCCGGGCGAATCTCAACGTTGCTTGCCCCGACAGCCGCCAGCACGGCCCCCCAGTCGGGCGTACCCAGGTGACAGACGCGCCGCACGGAACTGGAACAAGCCACCGTCTGGGCAATCTCGCGGGCGTTGGCTTCATCCATTGCACCACGTATTGTCACCCGTATCACTTTGCCATTGTTGCCAGCATCATGCACAATCTGGTTGGCGAGGTCGGCGGTCAGGGCATCGAGAGCTTCCTGCCAGGCCCCATATTCCCAGGAACTGGCTTCGACAATGGGTGGGCCTTCGGCGGCCCCATTGGCCAGCAGCAGTACGGTATCGTTCGGTGAGGTGTCGCCATCGAGGGTAATACGGCTGAAAGATCGCTCGACACTGTGATGCAGCGAGCGATTGAGCAACCGCGAGTCTATGGCCAGGTCGGTGGTTATCAGGCAGAGCAACGTGGCGAGCCGCGGGTGGACCATGCTCGACCCCTTCGCCATACCCGCCAGGGTAATCCGCCGTCCCTCGCGGAGATGCACGCGATATACTCGCTCCTTCGGGGCCGTATCGGTGGTGAGCATGGCGAGAGCCGCTCGCCGCCCCCCGCCACTATCCAGCTCGGAGACGGCTCGTTTGACCCCGACCCGCATTTCCCCCATTGGCAGGGGCACGCCGATAATCCCACTGGACATCAGGAGCACACTATCCCGTGGGATTTCCAGTTCGTCGGCCAGAATTTTGGCACACTCGACCGCGTCAGCCAGCCCTGGTTGGCCCGTGCCAGCGTTCGCTTGTCCGGAGTTAACCATAACTGCGCGGATGCCCTCCTGGTTGCGGGCAAGAATAGCCTGATTGAAAAAGACCGGTGCCGCTTTGGTTGTACTGGTCGTAAACATGGCCGCTGCCACACAGGGGCGCAGCGAATAGACCAGAGCAAGATCGCGGGCTTTGCTCCCTGGTTTTAGCCCGCATGATATTCCTGTTGAGCGATAGTCGAGCGGGCTAGAGATGTGACCATCCTCAAAGATCGTATAGCTCATAGTCCAACGTTCTATGCTGAAGGTTCCGGAAATGCTCTTGCAATATGTCTGACACTGTAGCACAGCGTCCTGGCCTGGTCAAATTTTGGGAGAGATCAGCGGCAACAATGTTGCAACCAATCCTCCTTTCCCTAAAATTATACCAGATTCCGGTGCTTTTTATTTTTCATTCTCCAGGTCCTATCTCCCCTGTGCCCTGTCCCCTCTTCCCTTTTCGCGCTCCCCTGTCCCCCAGGAAAGCGAGACAACACCGCGGGCTGCATCAAATTCAATCAGGCGATCCTGGACCAGGCCGGCAACAAGGTTTTGGAGCCAGGGGAGGTCGTCCGCGTGGTAGTCGGGCTTGAGATGGGAGCCAAGTTGCGAGAGGGGTATTGCTTCGCCCGGCGCGGCCTCACACAACGCGGCCACGAGCCGCCCCCGGTAGTAGCGGTTTGAGCCGACAAACGGCTCTTGCTGTTCGGCAATGCGGCGCGAGGCTCCGGTAGCGGCGGGTGGCGATGGCGGCGGGGCCGCACCCCAGGCCGCAAACGCCACGCAATACGCACGGATGGGGCACTGTTCGCAGGTGGGCTTTTTCGCGGTGCAGTGCTGCGCCCCCAGTTCCATCACGGAGAGGTTCCAGAGGCGGCCCTGCCTGGCGGGGAGGTACTCCCGCGACAGGGCCAGGATCTCCCTGTCCGTTGGCGGGTCTGGCGGGTCGCCACGGAAGCATCGCCGCAGCACTCGACGGATGTTTGTATCAAGAAAAACGACATCCTGCCCGAACGCAAAGCAGGCGATGGCTCCGGCAGTGTAGTCCCCGATGCCGGGCAACCGTTGCAGTTCGGCTACATCGTGCGGAAATGCCCCCCCGTATTGCTCGCAGAGTATCGCTGCACTCTGCTGCATGTGGACGGCTCGGCGGTTGTAGCCCAGGCCGGCCCACAGCCGGATAACCTCGGCGGGGGGAGCGTTTGCCAGCGATTCAAGCGTGGGGAAGGTTTCGAGAAAGGCAGTGTAACGGGGCACCACCCGCTCGGCCTGGGTCTGCTGGAGCATCATCTCCGAGACAAAAATATGGTAGGGGTCGTGCGTGTCTTTCCAGGGAAAATCTCGCACCGCTTGATGATACCAGGAAAAAAGGTGCTGCTGCAACTGTTCAAGCTCGTCCATGTTCATGGAATAGTCAGGAAGTCCCACTGCTCTCGCGGCGAACCTCTATCACATTGGGAATGCGATTGATTCTATCGAGCACTTCGGACAACTGGCGGATGCTCTGAATTTTTAGCTGCATGGTCAGGACAACGCGCCCATCCCGGCGACTGCGAACCTGCTGCAACTGTTCAATGTTGATGCCAGCGTCGGCAACCATTGCCGAAATGTCGCGCCACAGCCCCACGCGGTCCCACGACTCGATGTAGATAGGCACGGGGTAGCCCCGCGGGTCAGAGTCGCCCCAGCTCACATCTACGAGACGGTCCTGGATGCCGTTTTTGAGGATCATGCGGCAATCGGCGCGGTGGACAGAAACCCCGCGCCCCTGGGTGACATAGCCAACAATAGGCTCGCCGGGCACGGGGTTGCAACACATGGCAATACGGGTCAGGACATTGCCCGTGCCACACACGCGGATGCTGCTTGTATCGGTGTCGAAGGGGTGGGAAAACTGGGGGATGTGGGACAGATCATCGTGGTGGTGTCCTTCTTCCTGGGAGAGGACCTTCTGCACAACGGTCCGGGCTGTTGTTTCGCCGCTGCCAATCAGGGCAAACAGTTCTTCCACGCTCCCCACATCCATGACCGAGACGACCTCATCAAATGAGACGGACATCCCCAACCGTTTCATCTCTTTTTCGAGCAGGTGCCGCCCGGCGGCAATGTTTTCGCCCCGCTGCAATCGTCGGAAGTACCGTTTGATATGGCTCCGAGCGTTGCTTGTTTTGACAAAGTTGAGCCAGTCGCGGCTCGGCCCGCGTGATTGCTTGCCGGTGAGAATGGTGACGATTTCGCCGCTTTTTAGCTGGTAGTCAAGCGAGACCATGCGCCCGTTGACCTTTGCGCCGGTGCAGCTCTGCCCCACCTCGCTATGAATGCGATAGGCAAAGTCTACTGGTGTACTGCCAATAGGCAGGTCTACGATTTTACCTTTTGGCGAGAAGACGTAGACCTGTTCTTCAAACTCATCGCTCTTCAAACTTTCGATAAACTCGCGGGCATCGGTCATTTCGCGCCGCCAGCCAATGAGACCGCGCAACCAGGCCAGCTTTGCCTCAAACGTATCGCTCTCTTTTGAGCCAAACCCCTCTTTATACCGCCAGTGGGCCGCTATACCGTGTTCGGCGATGGCGTGCATTTCGTAGGTTCGTATCTGCACTTCGCAGGGGGTGCCATCGGGGATGATGACGGTGGTATGCAGCGAACGGTACATGCTTTCTTTTGGCACAGCGATATAGTCGTCGAACTCGGCCAGGACGGGGGTCCAGATGCTGTGGACAATGCCAAGCACGCGGTAGCATTCGCTCACGTCGTTGACGATGACCCGCACGGCTAGTAGATCGTAGATCTGATCAAGCCCGACTCCCTTGCGTTCCATTTTCCGGTGGATGGAGTAGATATGCTTGGGTCGCCCGCTAATATCGGCCTGGATACCCTCTCTTTCCAGTTCTTCTTCAAGGCGGGCAATCAACCGTAAGATGATATGTTCGCGGGCATCGCGACGGAGCATAAGCTGGCGGGCTATTTCGTGGTATCGTTCGGGGCTGAGCGATTTGAAGGCGCGGTCTTCCAGTTCCGATTTGATGCGCCAGATACCGAGACGATGGGCCAGGGGGGCGTAGATTTCTAGCGTTTCGCGGGCCACTTTGCGCTGCTTCTGCGGGGGGCGGGCCCCGATGGTCCGCATATTATGCACGCGGTCGGCCAGTTTGATCAACACAACTCGCGGGTCGTCGGCCATGGCGATAAACATTTTGCGATAGGTGCAGGCTTGCGCTTCTTCCTTGCTCTGCGATTCTAGCACCGATAGCTTGGTAACGCCATTGACCAGCGAGGCGATTTCTTCGCCAAACTCCTGCTCAATATCTTCCAGCGTTGCGTCAGTATCCTCGGCCACATCGTGCAGCAGAGCCGCGGCAACAGCACAATCATCCATATGTAAATCAAGCAGGATACGGGACACCTCGACGGGGTGGGTAATGTAGGGTTCGCCGCTTTCGCGCATTTGCCCCTGGTGGGCAATGCAGGCAAAGACGTAGGCCCGACGAACAAGGTCGCCATCACTGTCGGGCATATAGGTTCGCAGGCGGGCAACAATAGTATCAATGGTAATCTTGCTCAGGCCCTCAATGCAATCAAGGTCGAGAGGGTTTGTGGCTTTCGTGCCGTTTTCTTCCGTTTCCGGGAGGGGGGGCGGATAGACACCGGGGCGTAAGAGGCGGGCGCGGGCGGGGGGCATAATGACCCCGGCGGAGGGTGCTCCGTTTGTTGAAGAACCGACGGACCGTTCTACCTGTTCTACCCGTTCTACCGGGGGGGCAGATGTTTTGTCACCATTGACATTGGGATTTTCGACCGCAACAGTATGCGTCAATTTCATAGCGGTCTCTTTCCGCTCGTCTTTCAGGTATGCTTTCCTGGCGATGAATGTTGCTATTGGCTCACAATGTTTCTGACAATTGTGGCGATTATTTCAATAGCATCTCCCTACATCACATCATGAACGTTATCATTATCATTATCACTCAGGTGACAATCATGATAGCAGAAAAGGGGGGGGGATGCAAGTATGCTATAATGTCACTGCATTTTCGCAGACCGCTAGATACTGTTGAAGGAGTGGGTGTGGCTATTGTTGTTGTTGGTGGTGGGGCAATCGGGTTACTCGTCGGGGGAAGGTTTGCACAATCGGGGCAGCCTGTGGCTATCGTTGCCCGCCCCACCACGGTGCAGACGCTTGCAACATCTTCGCTCTGCATCAGGCAGAGCAAGAACACCAGCACCATTGAGAACCTGATTGCTGTGACCGACCCGGCAGAACTCCCCGCCGACTACCAGCAACCTGACCTCGCTATTCTGTGCGTCAAAGGGTACGACACGCAGGACGCGCTGCCCACGCTCGACATGCTCAATCCGTCGTTGGTGCTGACGCTCCAGAATGGTATCGGCAATGAGGAAATGCTGGCGGAGCATCTGGGGGCAGAGGCGGTGCTCTCCGGAGCTATCACTAGCTCGGTTGAGCCAGAATCGCCCGGCACGATTGTTGTTACGAAGGCGGGGGGTATCGGGTTGGCCCCGCTGGAGACAGCGGAGGCAGTGCCACAGTGGGCGGCTGTGCTGCGGGCATCGGGCTTCCCCGTGCGAGAGTATGCCAGCTACCGTGCTCTCAAGTGGTCAAAAGCCCTGCTCAATATGCTTGGCAACGCAACCGCGGCTATTCTCGATTTGTCTGTCGGAACCGTCTACGATATATCTCAGATGATTGCCCTGGAGCGGCAGGTCTTTCTGGAGGGGCTGGCGGTGATGGAGCGAATGAACGTTCGCATGGTCAACCTGCCGCGCTACCCTGCCGCGTTGCTTGCGGTGCTGATGCGGCTATTGCCGACTCCGCTTCTTTTCCCGCTGCTGCGGCGGGCCATTGCCGGCGGGCGCGGCGGCAAGGCTCCCTCGTTGCTGCGCGACCTGCACCAGGGGCGCACCCACACCGAGGGCGAATATCTCTACGGGGCTGTGGTGCGGGCCGCCCGGCAGGTGGGGGTTGCCGCGCCGGCCAACGAAGCTATCTGGGACACCCTCAATGGCATTGTATCGGGGGCTATTCCGTGGGATGATTTTCGCGCCAATCCTCAGCATCTTCTCGATGTTGTGGAGACGTATGAAGAGAAAACACAGAGAACGTTTTGAGGAGGAAAGGACCTGACGGTATTATGAGACAACACCCGGATGAGATCATCCACCATATTGCACATCTGGCGGGAAGTGGCGGCGCACTATCCACCGCATCCCCCCCGCCCGACTGCCCGAAATGGAGCACGCTGGATCGCACCATTGCACTGACCGGCCTTTCCTACCTGCTTGGCTCGGTTCCCTTCAGCTATCTTGTGGCGCGGGCCTGCGGGGTTGACCTGCGTCAGGTGGGGAGCGGCAACATCGGTAGCTCGAATGTGTGGCGTTCGTGTGGCTTCAAGCCGTTTCTTGCTGCGCTGACCTGCGACCTGCTCAAGGGGGCGGGGTTGCCCTACCTGGCGGCCCGAAAACACCATCTCCCCCCCATTGCGGTTATTCTGGTAGGGACAGGGGCCATGCTTGGCCATACGTTCCCGCTCTTTATGCGGTTCAAGGGGGGCAAGGCTGTAGCGACGGGGGCGGGGGTGCTGCTGGTTATTTTCCCGGAGGCTCTGCTGCTTGGAGCTTCGGTGTGGGGGGGGATGCTCGCCCTCACGCGCATCTCTTCCGTGAGTTCGCTCTCCGCGGTCGGCGTGGTTGCTGCTGCAACGCTCTTGCGCTTGCGCCAGCAAAAGATTTCGCCCGTCTACGCGGGCTTCATTCTGGCGGCAAGCGTGGGCATTGTCTACCTGCACCGCAGCAATATCAAGCGGTTGGTGGAGGGGCGCGAGAACCGATTTCAGAAGTTGTTGTAGGCGAAAGAGAAAGCAGGAAGGGCAAAGGATAAGCACTATGGCTGTTGAACAACCGGCCCGCTTTCGGGTGGAAATTGGCCGCTGCTGCTCCCCGTGCAGCGGAAACCACGCATTGGTGCAGGCGGCCCACCTGGCTGGCCTCACGGCCCTGACGGCCTGCCGCACCTCAACGCTCTACTTTTTGCAGGGGAGTCTCTCCCGTGCCGAGGCCGAACGGCTGGCCGAAACATTGCTGGCCGACCCCGTGACCGAAAGCTATGTGGTTTCGGAGATTGTAGAAAGTGAAGCGGAAGCCACGGGGCATGCTGGTAATGGTGGTGAGGAGGGGGAAACCGACGACCAGCGGGGCTACTACCCTCTTCCCCGCATGTTTGAGGGGCAGGCCCCCAACCACACGATTGATGTGACGCTACTACCGGGTGTCACCGACCCCGCCGCCGAAAATGTGCTGAGGGCCGCCCGCACGCTTGGCATTACCACGCTTGAGCAGGCCGCCACGGGCCAGCGGCATTTGCTCTGTGGCAAGCTCAGTGGGCACGAGCTGCGTCTACTGGCAACAAGTGTCTGCTCAAACCCCGTGGTTCAGCGGCATGCAATTGATTACCCCATCGAACCGCCGTTTGTCCCCTTCCAGCAGAACGATACGACTGTCGAGCACATCCCCCTGCGTGGGGCCAACGATGCATCCCTCCGCGAAATCAGCACGACCCGCCGCCTCGCGCTCGATCTCAACGAAATGCAGGCCATCCGCACATACTTCGAGCAGGAGGGACGCGATCCCTCCGATGCCGAACTGGAGACGCTGGCGCAAACCTGGAGTGAACACTGTGTCCATAAAACGTTTCGGGCCCTGATTGATCTTGACTTGACTGGCGTTGACCACCTGACTGACGTTGGGAAGGGCGGGCCGCAGCCAGATACATGCACCACCCAGCAGATTGATGGCTTGCTGCGAACCCTCATTCGCGGGGCAACCGAACGGGTGGCGAAACCCTGGGTACGTTCAGCGTTCGTGGACAACGCGGGGATTATTGCTTTTGACGAAGCGTGGGATCTTGCGTTCAAGGTGGAAACCCACAACCACCCCTCGGCGTTGGAGCCGTTCGGGGGGGCGAATACCGGCGTAGGGGGCGTGGTGCGCGACATTCTTGGCGTGAGTGCCCGCCCGATAGCGAATACCGACGTACTCTGCTTTGGCCCGCCCGACCTGCCCCCCGCGGAACTGCCCCACGGGGTGCTGCACCCCCGCCGCATTGCCGAAGGCGTGATCCACGGCATTGAGGATTATGGGAACAAGATGGGCATTCCCACGGTCAACGGGGCCATATGCTACCATTCTGGCTACACGGCCAACCCGCTGGTTTTTTGCGGGTGTCTGGGGCTATTGCCACGGGGGAGCCACCCGACCAGTCCGCAACCCCACGATCTCATTGTGGTCATTGGCGGGCGCACCGGGCGCGATGGGCTGCGCGGTGCGACCTTCTCCAGCATGGAGATGGACCAGACCACGAGCGAGATTGCTGGCAGTGCGGTTCAGATTGGCCATCCCATCAACGAGAAGCAGATCCAGGAGGTGGTGCTCCGGGCCCGCGACGAGCAGCTTTACCACGCAATTACCGACTGCGGCGCGGGTGGTCTGGCTTCCGCTGTGGGGGAGATGGGCCAGCACATTGGCGCACGGGTGCAGCTTGAGACGGTGCCGCTCAAATACCCCGGCCTGCGTCCCTGGGAAATCTGGCTCAGCGAAGCACAGGAGCGGATGGTGCTGGCGGTGCCTGCGGCCCACTGGCCCCGCCTCCAGGAGATTTGCGCCGGGCAGGATGTGGAAGCTGTCTGCATTGGCGAGTTTGAGCCAACCGAACGGCTTCGCCTCTTTACCGGGGAGATCCCCGTGGGCGACCTGGCAATGACGTTTTTGCACAATGGCATTCCTCGGCGGCAGATGAAAGCGGCCTGGACTGCGCTCTCCCCCGCTCCCCCAGAGCAGCCCGCATCGCAAACCGCATCGCCTGCCGTGGAGATTGCGCCCACGCTGCTTGCGTTGCTGGCCCATCCGGACATCCGCAGCAAAGAAGCCGTGGTGCGCCGCTACGACCACGAGGTACAGGGCGGAACCGTGGTCAAGCCGCTGGTGGGAACCCACAACCACGGGCCGGGCAATGCTGCGGTGCTGGTGCCGCTCGACACCCTCGCCGGTAGCAACTCCATCCTCCCCACCTCTCCCCCCCCCCCGACGGGTGGGCGTGGTGTGGCTCTCTCGGTGGGCATTGCCCCGGCCTATGGGGAGCACGATCCCTATGCAATGGCGTGGGCCGCAATAGATGAGGCGATGCGGAACCTGGTTGCTGTCGGGGGCGACCCCGACTACGCCGCCCTGCTTGACAACTTCTGCTGGGGCAACCCGACCCTGCCGGACCGTCTGGGGAGCCTGGTCCGCTGCGCCCAGGGGTGCCACGATGGGGCCATTGCCTACAATGCTCCCTTTATTTCGGGCAAAGATAGCCTGAACAACGAATATACCGGCTCCGACGGGCGCAAGCACGCCATCCCCGGTACGCTGCTCATCTCCGCCGTGGCAATTGTGCCCGATGTGTCGCGCACTGTGACGATGGACCTGAAGGCGGCGGGGAACCTGCTCTACCTCGTGGGCGACACGAGGGAAGAACTGGCGGGCAGTCACTACGCACAAATTGCCGGGAATGCCCAGGGAGACGTGAATATCCCCCCGCAGCCGGTGCCCGACGCACTGGAGCGGCTCCGCGCTCTCCACGGGGCCATTGCCGGCGGACTGGTGCAGGCCTGCCACGACTGCTCCGAAGGGGGCATTGGCGTTGCACTGGCCGAGATGAGCCTGGCCGGAGCGTTGGGGGCCACGCTTGACCTGGCCAGCATCCCCGGTGCGGAGGGGATTGCAAACGATGCCCACCTGCTCTTTTCCGAATCGCTCTGCCGCTTCCTGGTCGAGGTACGCCCCGCCGACGCAGCCGCATTTGAGAGTCTGATGGGGGTGCAGCCGTGGGCCCGTGTTGGCGAAGTTATCCCCGCGCCGGTCCTGCGTCTGGCCCGGCGGGCCGGCAGCGAACAGGTGGAAATCTCCCTTGCTGACATAGAAATGGCCTGGCGCGGGCACCTGGCCAGCACAACGCCCCGCTCCCCCGCGTTCCCATCGCCAGACTCCCCCCCCCGTGCCGTGGCCCGTCCTGTGCAGGCCCCGCGGGTACTTGTACTGCACGCCAATGGGACAAACCGCGACCGTGATGCAGCCCTGGCCTGCGAACTGGCCGGGGCAAGCCCGGAGGTCGTCCATATCAACCAGCTTCTCTCAGGGGAACGGCGGCTTCTTGATTATGCTATGATGGTTATACCGGGCGGCTTCTCCTATGGCGACGACCTGGGCGCGGGGAAGCTCTGGGCCATAGATCTGCACTACCGCCTGGAAGCAGACATGAGCGCGTTTGTGGACAGCGGGCGGCCCATGCTCGGTATCTGCAACGGGTTTCAGGCCCTGGTCAAGGCGGGGTTGTTGCCGGGCCGCACCGCCAGCGCAGCAGGAACGCCACAGGAGCACCCCTACCAACAAACCGTTACGCTTGCGCCCAACACATCGGGGCACTTTGAGTGTCGGTGGGTCTATCTGCAAACAAACCCGAACAGTCCCTGCCTCTTTATCCGTGGGCAGGAAACGATGATCTCCTGCCCGGTGGCGCACGGCGAGGGCCGCCTGGCCGTGCCAGATGATGAGACGCTGCAAGCGTTGCTGACAAGCAATCTTGCGGCAATCTTCTACACTGATGAGAACGGCGCACTAGCCGACGGGCCAGAGCACTACCCCGCCAACCCGAATGGCTCCGCGGGGGGCATTGCCGGGCTGTGCAACCCGGCGGGCAACGTCCTCGGCCTGATGCCCCACCCGGAAAACCACATTTTCCCCTGGCAGCACCCGCGCCACCACCGCGGGGAGCGCGGGATGATGGGGTTGTGGCTCTTTGAACAGGGAGTAAAGGAATGCTGATGCACCTGACCCACCTGACACACAACGATATACTGGCCGCTATCAACGACGCGATCCAGACGGTAGACCTGGAGGGAAAAGTTGCTGGCTTCGGCCCGAAGCACCTGGGCAAGGTGCGCGACATCTATCGCATTTCTAGCATTGGCGACCAGCCTGGCAGCCGGCTTGCGCTCATCACGACCGACCGTATTTCCGCGTTTGACCGCGTGCTTGGCTTGATCCCCTTCAAAGGGCAGGTGCTCAATCAGCTTGGCGGCTGGTGGTTCGAGCAGACCCGCGATATTATCACCAACCATGTGCTCGACATCCCCGATCCCAATGTGACAATTGCCCGCGAAGCCGAAGCCCTGCCGGTTGAAGTTGTCGTGCGGGGCTACATCACGGGCGTAACCAGCACCTCGCTCTGGCACCTCTACGAGCAGGGCGACCGGCAACCCTACGGCATTCCCCTCCCCGATGGCCTGCACAAAAATGACCCGCTCCCCACGCCGGTCATCACTCCCACAACGAAGGCGACCGGCGGGGGGCACGACGAACGGCTGACCAGAGACGAACTCCTCAGCCGCGGGCTGGTAGCCCCCTCGCTCTGGGAGCAAGTTGAAGCGGTTGCACTGGCCCTCTTTGCGCGGGGGCAGGAGGTTGCTCGCCGGGCTGGCCTCATCCTGGTAGATACCAAATATGAGTTTGGCCTGCTCAATGGCCAGCTTCTTGTGATAGACGAAATCCATACCCCCGACTCCAGCCGATACTGGACGCTCGAATCGTATGAGCAGGGGAGCGAGCCAGAACACGTTGACAAAGAGTATGTGCGGCTGTGGTTTGCCGCGCAGGGCTACCGCGGCGATGGTCCCCCTCCCCCTATGCCCCCCGACTTCGTGGCGCAGGTGGCCGCCCGCTACATTGCGGCCTACGAACAGATGACGGGCCAGGACTTTGTGCCGGGGGCGGCCCCCGCCGCCGAACGGATTGCCCGCTGCCTCGCAACAATAAAATAATCATCCGTGCTCCACGCAAGCGAGACGCTTGCGCTCCCAGGATTTACCCGCAAACGGTAATCGTTCAGCCCCCCCACCTGTCCTCCCTCCAGCGGGGGGATGGATTGGGAGGGGGACTGCGTCCCTCCAGTGGGGCAAGCGAGACGCTTGCGTACCCAGGAATCAGGGATTGCCCAAATACCGTGAACGATTACCGCAAACGTGCGCAAACTCCCTCAGCTTTCTCCCATTTCCCAACGCTGGCGAATGACTGGTATAATACCATGCAGTCAGTATCAAGAAAATTCTGCTAGTGGGGAAATAACCGCAAAATATCGGAACCACCTGTCAACAACCACCTGCTGAAGCAGGTGGCTTGCCCTCGCCCGAAGGCAGGGCTTCAGGGGAGGTTGACAACTCCCCACGGCTCCGTAGAACCGTATAGCGATTGCGAATAATGTTCGCTTGTACAGGTGCAAAGCTGTTGGCTCTAGAGAGTGCCTTGTACAACAGTCTAGTACACTCATTCAGTCGTGACAACCAGGAGAAAGGAGGATGGCGGCAATTCCCCACACCCGCTGAAGCGGGTGGTTCCCTTGCCGCTTTTTCCTATGGAAACCGCCGATATTACCCTGATGCGTGGCGACCTGCGCAGCATCCCCCAGGCCATTGTGCTGAGCAAGCGCACTTTCAGCACCATCAAGTGGAATCTCTTCTGGGCTTTTCTCTATAATGTGATAGGTATTCCCATCGCTGCGGGTGTGCTCTACCCCTTCTTCGGGCTTCAACTCAGCCCGGTCATTGCGGCAGCGGCGATGGCCTTTAGCTCGGTTTTTGTAGTTAGCAACTCACTGCGATTGCGTCGAACAGGGATTATGGGCCATTGAACATCGGGAGAGAACAGCAAACCAATGAGCGAGAACCCCACCATCTCACCCTGTGCATCTGTTGTGGAAGAAAACGCAATCTTGAAACAACGTATTTCTGCTCTCGAACAGCGCGTTGCTGCGCTTGAACAGGAACAGAAGCAGGAATCCGATGGATGGACAAAGGGGGAAACAGATGGGGCATTCCCCGCCTCAACCGTTCATCCTTCCTCCCCCCCGGAAGAACTGCCTGACGATGTATTTCTCTATCAGACCATGTTTGAGCATGCCCCCTTTCCCATTGTCATTTTCCGCTCCGATGGACTGGTTGTCGCAACCAATATCCAGAATGAAATCCTGCTGAATACCCCACGAGAAGAGATTGTCGGAAAATTCAATATGTTTGACGACCCGGAAGCCATCGAAAAGGGTTACGTCGAGAATTTCAAGCGGGCCCTGCATGGCGAGATTGCACGGATGCTCCCGACCTCCTACGATACCATCAAGGCCGGGCACCGCGGCCACGAGGATGCCCCGGTTCTCTGGAAAGAAACCACCTACGTTCCACTCCCCGACCGGCAGGGGCGTTTTTCCTATGTGTGCGAATTTAGCATAGATGTTACCCGCCGGGTCGAAGCCGAACAAAACCTCTACCAGGCCTATGACCAGCTTGAAACGCTGGTGCGCGAACGAACAAACGAATTGACCCGCGCTCACCAGGAACTCCAGCAGACCAACGAGC
Organism: Chloroflexaceae bacterium; assembly: GCA_034436975.1. Taxonomy (GTDB): domain Bacteria; phylum Chloroflexota; class Chloroflexia; order Chloroflexales; family Chloroflexaceae; genus JAAUSY01. The sequence goes on along the minus strand of DAOTUE010000185.1, from coordinate 19,210 downwards.
GGCTCACCCGCCTGGTCTACGACCTCGAACAGAGCAACCGCGATATGACCTTGCTGAACCAGTTGGGCAGCTTTCTCCAGCGGTCCCAGACGCTTGACGAAGCCTACGGGGTCATTCTGCCGCTCTTTCGCCAGATTTTTCCGCACCAGTCCGGCGCACTCTACATCACCAGGGAGGAAACTGGCCAGCTTGAGGCTGTGATGCGATGGGGGGATGCGGCCCCGACGACCCGGACGGTCCTGCCAGAGCACTGCTGGGCCTTGCAGGGGGGGCGCGTCCACCTTGTTGAGCAGGGAGACGAATCGCTGCAATGCCAGCACCTTGATGGCCCCGAACCCTACCCCTATATCTGCGCTCAGCTTTTTAGCCGAGGTGAAACACTTGGCTTGCTCCACCTGCGAAACGTTCGCATCCGCTCAGACCAGGACTGCGACCGATGGGAGCGACTCACCATGATGGTGGCGGACCGGCTTTCGCAAGCCATCGCCAATATCCAACTCCGCGAGCAACTGCGCGAACAATCTATCCGCGATCCGCTCACAGGCCTGTTCAACCGCCGCTACCTTGACGAGATCCTGGAAGAGGAAGAGCAACGTGCCATCCACAACGAGTATCCCATTGGCGTTATGATGCTCGATATTGACCACTTCAAACAGTGCAATGATCGCTATGGGCACGAAGCGGGCGACCAGGTGCTCTCCAATCTGGCCCGCCTCTTGCTTACGTCCCTCCGCAAAAAGGATACAGCCTGCCGCTTCGGGGGAGAAGAGTTTTTGCTCATTCTCCCCGATGTTTCGCTGGATGAAGCCACAGCCTGCGCCTGGAACCTCTGCAATAAGGTGCGAACAATGCCCATCCCCCATGCCGGAACGCTGCTCGACCCGATTACCATCTCATTCGGGGTGGCCAGCTTTCCCGACCACGGCTCCCCCGTGTGGAATGTTATCAACGCGGCGGATGCGGCTCTCTATCGGGCCAAAGCCGCCGGGCGCGACCGGGTGTGCGTGGTGCGGTAGGCGGTAGATTGTTTGTCACTCACGATAGCTCATCCCCGCAACATACCCGCGAATGCGGGCAACTGCTCCCCGCCCATCGCCCGCCAGCAGTGAGCGCAGCGTGAGGGCAACCAGGTAGCGCAACTCTTCTGCGTAGAACAGCGGCTTTTGTGTGGGGGGGAGGTGTTTGTTGAAAAGCAGCAAGCGGCTCCGCGCTGCGTGAAACAGCTTGAAGGCCGGCACATCGCGGGTGCTGCGCGACCCCTCGTGCCAGGCGTGGGCCGCGGGGACCAGCGCAACCCGATAGCCGGCGGCCCGCGCTCGCAAGCACAGATCAATATCCTCGTAGTAGGCAAAGAACCGCTCATCAAACAACCCAACCGTTCGTAGCACGTCGGCCCGCAGCAGCATCGCACAGCCGTAGACAAAATCAAGCGCGGCCCCATCATATTGTCCCGTGTCCAGTTCGTCGGAGCCGAGGTTAATAGAGCGGCGGTTGCGGAAGTGTCCCCCCACGGCCCACAGTCGGTGAGGCTCTTCGGCAAGGAATACTTTTGCGCTTACAATGGCCGGCGCATCGCCCGGCCCATGCCTCGCCCTGTTCGGGGGAGCGACAGCCGCGGCCAGGTGCGCCAGCGCGTCGGGGGCAACTGTGGCATCGTTGTTGAGCAGAAACACTGCCTCTGCCCCTTGCGCCAGGGCCCGGCGAATGCCGATGTTGGCCGCCCGCCCGAACCCCAGGTTTTCTGCCTGGGGCAGCAGCACGGCCCGCGGAGCGGCGCAGGCTATTGCCGATGCCGACTTCTCGCTCGTTTCGTTGTCCACAACAATCATCGCGCTTTCGTCAAGGCAATCGCGGAGCGAAGCAAGACAGCGGCCTGTCTCCTCGGGCCGTTTCCAGTTGATGACGACAGCCTGAGTGGTCAGCGGTAGCTCTCGCATATCTAGTCTTGCTCCTGGTCTTGCTCCTGGTACACCCGGTCGGGGTGGAAAAGTAGCCCCATATACCACCCCAGTTTTGCCAGGAAAACGCCGGGGAGCGCGGTCCAGTAACGTATGAGCGAGGGGTGTTCGACGTAGCAGAGCAGGCCATCAAGCACGGCCAGTGGCAGGACAAGCAACAGGGACAGCGTGGGGTTGTGGCGACAGAGGGCAACCCGCAGCGAGGGGCCGAGCAACGCAAGGTAGCGGTAGTGCAGGATACGGTAGGTGGTGCCGAATGCTCGCGCATGCCGCCACAGGTTGCGTAGCGAGTGGCGCGGTGGGTGGTGGGCCACGCGGGCCCGCGGCTCAAAGAAGAGGGTATGTCCCTGTTGCCGCAACCGGAAGGAGAGGTCGGTATCTTCACCCGCCGGACGGATGAATCGCTCATCGAAGCCGCCAGCAGCCAGAAAGAGCGCACGCCGGATGCTGAAGTTAAGACTGGGCAAGTGGGCGCGTTCGCCAGGGGGGGTTGTGTCAATGAAATCGGCAAACGATACCAGATTGTCGCAGAGTGTCCAGTAGCTAGCCTGTGGGAGCGATACCCCTCCCCCGACAATCTGTGCTCCTGCTGCGTGGCGAGCCAGGAGGTGCTCCAGCCAGTCGGGAGCAGCGAGACAATCGGCATCGAGAAAGCAGAGAATGTCCCCCGTGGCCAGGGTTGCTCCGCGGTTGCGGGCCGCCGCCGGACTGATAGGGTGTCCAGTATCCACAAAGCGAATATCGCCAGGAATGTCGCACGAGAGGAGATGCAGCTGGTTGAGGGTATCGCGCCCCACAATGATGACCTCGTCGGGTAGGTGCGTCTGGCGGCACAGGTGCGCCACAACGGTATCAATAATGGGCGAGTTGAGGCTAGGAATGATGACAGAAGCAGTTGTCATACCTGGTTTGTCTTTCTCCTGCCCCCATTTGCTATTTGTCCTCTGCCTCCGAACGATACCCCATCATAACTGATTCGGCGGCCCCCCAGTACCAGGCCGTCTTGCCCCACACCAACCCCGGCAGGAGGTGGACAAATGGGCGCAGGCCGGGCGTGGCCTGGTAGAGCCGCAGTATATCGGCCAGGGCCAGCAGCGGTGCAACAGCAATGAGCAGCCCCCACAGCCGCCGCAACAGCGAGCGGTTGTAGCTACGCCCCGGCAGGGTGGGGTAGCGGTGCCAGAGCACGGCATACATGCGCCCGAAGGTGTGCAGGTGGTGCCAGACCAGGCGGGCCGTGGTGCGCTGGTGGCGGTGGTAGACCGCAGCTTGTGGCTCACAAAAGAGCGGGTACCCCCGCTTGCGCAACCGCATAGAGAGATCCACATCTTCCCCGGCCAGGGTCAGGCGGGGGTCGAAGCCGCCGACCTGCGCGAAAACGTCGCGCTGGATACTCAGCACGTAGGATGGCAGATAGGGGCGGGGGCCGGCCCGTGCCACCGAGAGGAACGCGCCGAAAACCAGCACATTGTCTCCCTGCACCCAGGGATTCCCCCCTTCGAGCGCAAGCCCCCCCCCCACCACGGGCCACCCCTGGTTGTGGCGGGCGAGCAGGTGTGCAACCAGACCGGGCGTGGCGACACAATCCGCATCAATAAAGAGCAGGTATTCCCCCCGGGCCATCTCTGCGCCGAGGTTGCGGGCCGTTCCGTGGGCCATTGGTTGCGGTGTAGCGACAAATCGCACCAGGGGAATATCGGGCACCCTCCCATAGCAATCCTGCCCGACAACGAGAACCTCACCAATGTGCTGGCGGGCCGTCTGCTGCTCCAGCGCAAAGACTACCTGATCAATGATGGGCGAGTGTAGATTGGGGATAATAACGGAAACCATCGGGCTACCCGCCCCTGCCATTGTTCTGCTCCTTTCGCACGGTGTAGGCCTGTGGCTGTGAGCGGAGCAGGAAACTGCGGAATATGCCCCGTGGATAGGAGGGGGTGTCGCCGCGGGAGAGGAAATAGAGGGCCAGATTGTAGGAATCGAGCGAGACGCATGCATCTGCGTCGTAGTCCCAGTAGATTTCGTAGTTGGGTTGGAGCCGCCGGTAGCGCAGGGGGAGCGGGCCGCTCTTTGTCAGGGAGCGCAGCAAGTCGTAGACACGCCAGGGGAGCGTTGTCGCAATTTTGTAGGGGATAGAGCCGCGTATGGGGATGGTCAGTTTGGTGAGCCGCTGTGGCCAGGTAAGGTCGCTGAAGGGCCGCCGGTGGATACCCTGGGAAATCCAGCTATCCACGGCAAAGCCAGCACAGATGAAGAGGTGCCCGCCCGGCCGTACCACGCGGCGCATCTCGTCCAGCATCTTCTCCGGTTTCTCAACATGTTCGAGAACCCAGATACTCCATACTCCATCAAAGGTATTATCGGCAAAGGGGAGGTGCATCGAGTTGCTTATGCAGAAGGGCTTGTGCATAAGCGTTTTTGGATAGGAGGCAATATCTATGCCGGTGTAGTCTGGCACGAGATGCTGGGTCAGCCCCAGGCCGCAGCCAATTTCAAGCACGCGCCCCCGCTCCAGTCCGCAGGCCGCGATCCATTGGCGCAGTTCGTTGTAGTTGTGCTGCCAGTAGGGGTTATTGGCGTAGTGATGTTCGGTCATGGCAAAGGGAAAACTATCTGCTTATCGTTGGCTCATTATAAATGGTTTTCCAGCGGGCGGCAAGGAGCGGCCAGGTGTGGCGTTCCGCCTGCTCCCTCGCTCCCCGCACCCAGGCGGCCCGCTGCTCATCCGGTGCAGTCAGTGCAGCTATCAACCCCTGTGCCAGGGCCGCCGCACTGCCCGGCTCCACAAGCACGCCTGCCGCACCGTGGGCCAGCGTCTCCGCACGGTCTCCGACATTGCCCGTCACCACGGGCACCCCCGCCGCCAGACTCTCGACAATTTTGAGTGGGGAGCGGGCGCGGGCAACAGCGTCATCCACAACCGGATCAACCGAACAGGTCGCCAGTCCGAAAAAGACCGGCACGGTCTGGTACGCTACCGCACCTGCGAAGAGCACCCGCCCGCGCACATCGGGATGTTGCGCTCGCTGGTAGAGGCTGGTGCGGTCTTCGCCATCGCCCACCAGCACAAGCCGTGCTGTGGGAATCGCGGGCAGGGCCAGACCAAAGGCTTCGAGCAGCAGGCCAACGTTGTGGGTTGTCTGGCTGAGTGTGCCAACATAAAGGACCACTGGCTCGTTCCCAATACTGAGCGCACGCTGCAACCCGGCAACGTGGCGCGGGTCGGGTGGGCGGAGCCGCTCCGCTGCAATGCCGTTTGGCACATAGACCATACGGGTTGGCGGAATCCCCAGGGTCTCATATCGCTGTTGCAAAAAGCGCGTATTGACGGTTATGCCCGCGGCGTAGCGCGGGAGCCGGTCTTCCCACAGCCGGACCACGTGCTGCTGCCACGCTGCGCCGAAGCGGTTGCCCCCGGCCTCGTAGTCATCACAATCCACATAGAGCGGGCAACTCAGGATGCGTGCGGCTATTAGCCCGGCCAGCCCGTTGATGGGCTGTGGCTTGCACACATGGAGCACATCGCAGCCCTGCCGCAGGGCCGCCCGCGCCAGCGCATATGCCCCGGTCAGCGACACGGCCAGCAGCCGGCCCGCACGGAAATAGCGACGCTGCCCGACCGGTCCATACACATGCATCTGTGAAACATAGGATACGGTGTAGCCGTTGTGCTGCTGGTGCCGCTGCGGGGGGGGGAGCCGGTCGTAAGTGTGGTGCAGCAACAGCAGATTGACCGAGCACCCCTGCCGCGCCAGTTCGTGCGCCAGCGGGAGCCAGCGTCCGCGGGGCGAGGGGTAATCAAGGCTGGAGGTGCTGAGAAACGTTATTCGCAACGGGGACATTATATCGTCTTCCTGTGGCGGATGGTGCCGAAAAGGTGCCCGCGCTGCCCCTGCGAAAAGCGGCGGTCAACGCAGTAGCAGAAGCGGGTGAGCCAGACAGCGGCAGGATAATACAACCGATTGAACAGGTGTAGCGCGACAAACCCTGCCCGCAGCAGCGGCTCATTCCAGAAAAACACCTGTATCTCCCAGGTGGTCGCGTTGGGCAGCAGGGCCGCCAGGTGCTCCGGGGTGTAGCCGTTTCGCACATGCCCGAAGCTGCGGTTTGTGTAGGGCAGGAGAAACCAGGGAAAGATTGTCGTTTCCCGTGCAGGCGTGCTGAACCAGAGCGTTCCCCCCGGTGCGAGCACTCGCAGCATCTCGCACATAACCACCCGGTCCTGCACAATATGCTCCAGCACATCGAACGCCAGAATACAATCGAAGCTCCCCTCAAGCAGGGGGAGTTGTTCGGCGGCAGCGCGAACAACAGCAAAATCGTCAGCCGGGCGTAGCCGCGGCAGCATATCCACGCCGAGCCGCACATCCGCCGAAACCTGGCGGGTGATGTAGCCATCGTCGCAGCCGACATCAAGCACCCGTGTGGCCCGCCGCGGCAACGCAAGCGTATGCTGCACAACAAGCCAGCGATAGTATGCGGCAAAGTAGGGGCGGTTCATCATATTATTTGCGCCGGTACACCCGATATACCTCGTTCTCGTAGACCAGATCGAACTCCTCTAGCAGATTGCGGGTGTATTCGTATATGTCGGGACGGAGAAGCGCGAGCTGCTCGTAGAACGCGGTATAACACCAGTCGTCCATAACGATAAGATCAGGGCAAGTGCCAGTATAGTACCCAAGCACCTGATCATCAACAATATCGGTCTCGAAGCCAAGCCGAAACGCTACATCAGAGGTGCCCATAAGAACCGTTTTCGCGTCGGTTGCGTCGGTCTGCTGCTCCAGAAACGCAACCACGGGGAGATAGCTGTTTGCATAGGGATTTTGTGCGATGCGGTGGGCACTGCCTGCCAGGTTGACCAGGAGCAACCCGCCGACTGCCACACCAGGCAGCACCCGTGGCAGGGCGCGGTGGGTCCAGCACCAGTGGATGGCCAGGGCCAGCAGAGCCGCATAGAACGGCGTGATGTACACAAGGTAGTAGCCATGTTTGTTGCTGATGAGCAGGGCCATCATCAGCGCATTCACCAGTGTGACAATCCAGATACTCCAGTAGTGGCGATAGGCCGGGCGGCCCGCAATGAACGCCACCCCCACAACTCCCACCACATAGCCAGCAAGGATAAGCAGCTTGATTTTGCCCACGAGGGGTGCGCCGGGTGCAAACCCTGCGGCATAGCCATACCGCTGCACAATTTCGTTGCGGATACCCTCCCACAACGAGCTGTTTGAGCCTTGTAAAAAGTTGTTGCCAAACTGCTCCACAAACGCCGCGGGGTTCTGTGCGATATACCAGGCGTAGCCCACCCCGCCCACGGCGTAGGGCAGCGTAGCAAGGAGCAGATGTTGCCAGCGCAGTCGCCGAATATCGAAAAAGAGCATCAGACAGACCAGACTGGCAAACGCCATGATCCCGTTGGGGTGGGTCAGGCCGCTTGCCACAATGAAGCTGTGGCTGGCCAGCACCGCCCACCCGAACTGTTTCTGTCGCAACCCCAGGTAGGTTGCCAGTCCCGCTGCATGCAGGGCCGCAGCCATCATATCCATGCGTCCATCGGCCGCACTAAACACCGCGTAGTAGTCGAAGCCTATCAGTGCAACGGCGAGGAGCGCACCGCCGCGGCTGCCAGAGAGGATGCGGACAATGGTATACCAGGCGGCCAGCGCAACCAGCCCCCACACCAGCGACAGGGCCCGCAACGAGAAGAGACCAAAACCAGCGAGACGATACCACGCGGCCTGAGCGAGAAAATGGAGTGGCGGCTCCCAGTAGGTATAGCGGTGCATATCCTTCCAGTAGGGCACCGTTTCAATGAATGAGGTGCCCATGTGCCCGTGGTGCAGGAGATTGTAGGCCGGGCTGGCCAGCCACGTTTCGTCACACCAGGGGCGTTTTGTGTGTGCCGTGAGCAACACAACGGCTACATAGCCAGCAACGATGGTGAGTGCGAGCAGCAGCCAGAGCCGCCCTCGGCCGCCCGCCCTCCCTGTATAGGGTATCTGCCCACTACTCATTACCAGAGATTCCTATCACTGGCATTATCGCTTCTTCCCCCAGCTCCAGAGCACATTGGGCGAGGCCGTGCCCGGCGCAGGCTGGTCCACCGCGGGTGCGACCGCGGGCAAGGATAGCTCCTCAATGAGATCAATGAGCGGCATCCAGGAGTAGGTTTCTTTTTCAAGGATAATATGCTGGGTAAACGGTTCGGCCAGGTTCTCATGGAAGAAACGCAACACCGCTTCGCTAATCGCGTCTGCGTCGGCCGGTGGCACAATAAGCCCGGCCTGCCCGTGGGGGATGGCTTCGGGCATCCCCCCCACAGAGGTTGCGATCATCGGCTTCTCGAACCCCAGGGCAATCTGGGCAATGCCGCTCTGGGTTGCCTCCAGGTAGGGCAAAACGACAATATCCGCTGCGGAGAAGTAGCGTGACATTTCCTCGTTGGAGACATAGGTATTGAAAATGTGAACTGCGTCCTGTACTCCCATTTCCTGAATCAGTTTGCGGTAGGGGCGTTCGTCCTCCCAGAACTCGCCCACCACCAGCAAACGGGCCGGTATCTCCTTGCGGATGGTGCGCATAGCCTGAATAAGGTAGCGCAACCCTTTGTAGCGACGGACAAAGCCAAAGAAGAGCAGCACTGGCGCATCGTTCGGTAGCCCCAGTTGAGCGCGGGCTTCCTCTTGCGGTATGGGGGTCTGGCTGAAGACATCGTAGGGCGGGTGGATAATTCCCCGGATGCGCCCCCACGGGAGGGCCCGCCGCAACAGAGCAAAATCTTCCTCGCTCATCACAATGAACGCATGCCCGCGCCAGAGAATGCGCCGGGCCAGAAACCAGTCGAAAATACCCCCGTCGGGCGCGATGATGTGGTGGCATAGAAAGAGGATGCGGGTATTGGTGAAGCGGCGGATCAGCCGCGTGAGGAAAAAGAGCATGGGTGACCAGAAGGGGGTCCACCATTGCAAGATGAGCAAATCGGGGTTGTAGGTGCGGATACGGCGATAGGTGCGCCACCAGGTCAGCGGATTGAGTGGGGTCAATACCCGATCACAGTCCTCTTTCAATACGCTTGAGTCCGGGCTTGGGTCCATAGAGGTATTGCCAGGATAGAGCCACTTTGGATACTGTTTGATATAGGAAAGAAACTGCACCTCGTGGCGTTTGCGGAGATGCTGCACAAGCAGCGTGGTATAGTGGGCAATGCCCCCCCGAAAGGGATAGGTCGGGCCAATAACCGTTATCTTCATCAACAAGCCTTTCTTTCTTCTCTCCTGCTTCTCTCGTTCACCGCTCATTCATCGCTTGCACGAAGCTGAAAAATCTCTACGCCCTCACTCCTGTACACCAGGTGAAAGGCGGGATCGTTCCGCAGCCGATCCGTGTCAATGTGGTCGGCGGCGGCGGGCCCCGGCGAGGCATGCGCCCCGATATACACATACTCGATGCCAGCCTCGCGCAGGGTTTGCTGCGCTTCTGGCCTGGTGAGATCAACGGACATGGGGTCGGTGCTGGTCAGCGGGTGGCCACGCACCGCCTCAACCAGGAGATTTACCCGGTCAAGATAATATGGCTCCTCGCCCCACTCCGTGCCATAGGTGAGGGGGGGCAGGTTCGATGGGCGGCCCGCAAGCAGGGGCAACCACCAGCCCGCATCGGTGCCAGCAACAAGCGTGCCACCATAGGCCGGGAAACTATTGACATAGAAGCGGCTATCGGGTGGCGTATGCTGGCGTATCCAGACCATTGCCCGCATATCGGCGGGAGTGACAAGCTGCGTTGAAGGGTCTACAACGTTCCGTTGCCAGTGGCTCCCCCAGGCAATGATAGCCAGCGCGGCCCCCGCCGCCAGCAGTGGCCCGACCACCGGCGAGATGCGGAGCCAGCGCAACCCGGACCCGGCCCCCTCCTGCACTGCGGCCAGTGCAAAGCCGGCCAGCACTGGTAGCGTGAGATAGAACGCGCCAAACCCTGTGAGGGAATCGATCAGGCCCGTGGCGGGCAGGCCGACAATGTGCGGGACAACGCACACCACGAGCAGAATGGTCCACAGCCCCGGCAGGGCCACGCGCCACAGCCGCCGCCAGCCCGCCACGCACAGCCCCGCCATCGCACCCACCAGCACAACACCACGGGCATAGAGCGGCACCACGTCGGGCAGGGCCGAGGCGCGGGCTATCTGGTCGGGGGCGGGGACTTCCTGGACAAAACTTGCCGCATTGGGTATAAGATAGCTTCCGAAGAGGTTGAGCAACCAGGGCCCGCAAACAACCAGCACCAGCAGCACGGCCAGTGTTGCGCGTACACTTAGCAACCAGGCAAATCGCCACGAACGCTGGACCAGGATGGCGACTAGCAGGTAGCTCCCCACGAATGTTGCTGCGAACAGCGTTACCAGGTAGTGGGTCAGGATCATTGCCGCAGTCAGGATGACGACGAGGGAATAGCTTTTCCAGCGCGGCGAAGGGGCCTGTTGTGTGGTTTCCGGCCCCATATGCAGCCACGTTTCTCGCGCAAAGCCGATCCAGCCGACCACAACGACAACCAGCACAAGATGGCCTGTAAGCTGGGTATATCTCCCCCAATTTACATAATATGAAGGAAGAACTGAAACAAAGCCAGTCAGGATGGCGGTCCAGAGCGCGGCCCGTTGCGAGAAACCGTTTTCTCCCCCGGCCTGCCGCGGGGAGAGGGATTGCCGGGCCGGGGTAGAGGGAGCAAGCGCACTCATGCGGCTCCCCAGAGCAAACACCAGCGTAAACGCCAGCGGCACCGAGAGTGCATTGAGCACTTGCCCGCACCAGAGCACACTCCCAATAACGGGGATATTGCCGACCCAGTGAAAGAGTGCTGCGTTGGCGTGGAAGCCAAAATGGTAGGTGAATGTTGTCAGCGGCGCGTAGGGCTGCCAGGATTGGAAGATACCCGCATTATCTACAAGCAATTGGGTCATCATCGTATGATGGTAGGAGTCGCCAAACAAGCCGGTTGGGAGATGGCGCACAACGAAGAGCCGCAAGAGCAGGGCTGCTATCGTCATTGCAGCCAGAAGCCCCCCCCCCACATCCCCGCTCCTGTCGCGGTGGGCAAGATACCAGGGTGACGCAAAGGCAACCGTGGGCCGCCTTTTTGCAGAAGATCCCACCGGCTCCGGCCGGATGGGCAGCAGCGCAACAGCCGCGCTGATCACGAGATACCCCCAGGTGGTCACACCATTCCAGGGCAGGTGGAGCAGATGAAAGAGCAGGATGAGCAGAGGCGGCAGCGCAACGCTGACCCCCACTGCCAGAGCCAGCACAAAAGCCAGCGGGAGCGGATGTTTTCTCGGCAAGAGCAAGCGGAGAAGCGCAAGCCCCGGCACGAGGTAGAGCGCAGCAAGGGACACCAAGCGCAGGGGGGCAGCGATAATCTCCTGCCCGGCCCACCAGAATATCTCGTCGCCACCTCCCACCGCCACTGCACCAGACACGAGCACCAGCGCAGCAAGAGCAATCAGGAGCGGGCCGGAACGGGCATAGCGGATCGGAGTGATTTTTGTCGTTCTGAGCGTGTTTTCCAAATCCCTCAATTTTTCAGATGATGACCATCGAGAAGCCACTGCTAGTATACCATACCGGGTGATTATTCAGATGTGGGAATAAAAAGGGGGCAGAAATCGGGTACAATAGAAAGTGACGCTTGCCTGGATACCCAGTTATGCCAATATCCTGGTTCTTCCGACGCAATCTTGATCTGAGTCAAGCAACAATACGCCGCAGCACCGAAGCTGACATCACCCCGGTGGCCCGCCTCTTCCGAGAAGGGATACGGCGGCATTATGGCTTCCTGGGAAACGAACTGCCCGGCCTTCTGACAAAGGGATATGGGGTGGTTGTCGAATTCAAAGCAGAGATCTGGGGCGTGGCCGTGGTCGGCCCGGTGGTACGCCAGACCTCCTGCCTGCGGGGGGTGGCCCTCAGCGGTGGGATAGAGCAAAAGGCAACGCTGCACACCCTTATCCCCCCCCTCCACGAGAACGCACAGTCCCACGGCATCCGCTACATTTTTTGCTCGTGCGACGAAACAACCGATGCCTGGTTGCTCTCGGTTTTGTGTCAAAAAGGCTACATCCACGATACTGATGTGCTTATCTACGAAAAAACCACTATGGATGCGCCATCGCAGGGCAACCAGGCAATCCACATTCGCCCGGCTTGCCCCTCCGACATAGAGACTATCGTTGCGTTGGACCACATCTGCTTTGAGCCTCAATGGGCCAAAGACCAGGCCGTTATCAATGCGGTAATCAGTCAAGGGTTGTTCTTCATTGTGGCCGAGGTGGGGTCGCGGGTTGTTGGCTATGCCTATGCCTCAAGCCACTTCGAGGGGCAGCTTGCCCACCTGATACGCCTCGCGGTGGCCCCATCCTGGCGCGGTCAGGGCATTGGGGTGCGGCTTCTGGCCGAGATTGTTTCGTTTGCGCGGCGGCAAGATACCCACTTGATTACGCTCAATACCCAGTCCTACAACATCGCGGCGCAGCGGCTCTATCACTGGTTTGGTTTTGTCGCCACAGGAGATCGGCACCACATTGTACGCTGCGACCTGGAACAGTGAACGCATTGAAAAGCAAGTATTCGGGTTTTACGGGCTGAAGCGATAATGGTATCATTATTAAGACTGTCGCATATTGCAAGGAAAGCTGGATGGAAGAAATCACGCTTGGAGAACTTTCTGCTGGTACTGTGCTAAAAAATCGCTATCGTATCCAGCATCGTCTTGGTTATGGAGGAATGGGTGTCGTCTACCGCGCCCTGGATAAGGGAAACAACGACGAAGTTGTTGCCGTCAAGCAATGTCGCCTGACGATTCCGGAAGCTCGCGCAGCTTTTGAGCACGAGGCCCGCATTCTTGCCGATGCCAATCTGCACCACCCCAACCTGCCCGAAGTCAAAGACACTTTTACAGAGTATGACCAACTCTACATCGTGATGGCCTTCATTGAGGGGAAAAATCTTGAGGAAATGATGAATTCTGACGAGCGGTTCTCGGTCAACCATGTCCTCGATTGGGCCGACCAGATTCTCGGCGTGCTCGACCATCTCCACTCACAACCATCGCCGGTCATTCACCGCGACATCAAGCCCCAAAACCTCATCCTCTCTCCCAATGGCACGATGTATCTGGTAGACTTTGGCATTGCCAAGAGCAGCGATGAAACCGTGATGCGGGGCACGGCCTCAACGCTCTATGCCTCGCCCGAACAGCTTTACGGGCAGGGAACCGATGCTCGAAGCGATCTCTACAGCCTTTCGGTTACGCTCTACTATCTGCTTGGTGAAACGTCCCCCCCCAACGCCAACGAGCGACAAACGGCAATCCAGCGAAAAAAGCCCGATCCGATACGCCCCCTCCAAAAACTTAACCCGAATGTTTCGCCAGAGGTCAGCCGGGTCATTACAAAGGGGATGGCCCTGGAACCAGCAGACCGCTATACCAGTGCGTCGGAGATGCGAAACGAATTGAGAAGGGCCCGCTGGAGCAGCAGCGGGAGAGGAACCCGTACCCTGACCTTCTGGCGCGGTGTGGGGGCCGGCGTGGTGCTGCTCTTGCTGATACAGATCGTTGGCTTTGTTCTTGCCCCCTGCTGGTTTGAGCGAAGCTCGGCCAACTGGCAGCGCACCATTGTTGAGACAAAAGCAGATGTGTTTGGCGGTCCCCCGCCCCCCTCCACCTCTCCCTGCCCGACCATCCGCTTCTATGGCGACCGCAAAGGGACTCCTGGCGCACGCCTTGATCAGATGCTGGCTCAGCGGTTTACCGAGGCAACCTGCATCAATGTCGAAGTATCCAACCCGCCCCAGGAAGAGCGGTTTCCCTCGACAGAAGTGCTCAACACCCACGATGTCATCATGGTAGACCTGATCTGGACTGGCGCACTCGCCCACCACCTGGTAGACCTGAACCAGACCACACTCAAAGATGCGGCACTGTTGCACTCCCCGGAAATCATCGCCAACAACACCGTGAATGGACGCCTGATTGCTATGCCATTTTTCCGCGACGTTGGCATGCTCTACTATCGCACCGATTTGCTCCAGAAGCATGGCTACGACAACCCACCAGAAACCTGGCGAGAACTAGAAACAATGGCAAGAAACATTCTCGCGCAGGAGAACGACTCCCTGCTTGCAGGCTTTATCTGGCAGGGGTCGGCCTACGAAGGAGCCACCTGCAATGCCCTGGAATGGCTTGTCTCGTCGGGGGCTATTAGCATTGACCGGAATGGGCAGGTCTCGTTTCCAGAGGCCAATGATGAACGGATTGTCCAGACGCTCAACCGGAGCCGCCAGTGGATCGGGACAATTTCGCCCGGCGATGTGCTGCGCTTCACCGAGGTAGAATCGCATGAGTATTTTCGGAGCGGGCATGCCGTCTTTATGCGGCTCTGGCCCTATGCCTATAGCCTGATGAACGAGGAAGACTCGCCCGTTCGGGACAAGTTTGCTGCAACCGTGCTGCCTCACGACCCTGGCTTTCCCAGTGTCGGCGTGGTCGGGGGGTGGCAAGTTGCAGTGCCCCTCGCCAGCACCGAGCGTCAGGCCGCTATCCAGTTTCTTACCTACCTGACCAGTCCGGACATTCAGCGGTGGCGGGCGCACTACGGCTATCTTCCAACCATCATTTCGCTGGCCAATGATCCGGAGGTGCAGGAGCATATTCCCTTTCTCGACGATCTCGAACCGGTGGTCCCCATCACCCGCCCATCAAGCACCCTGGGCAAACGCTACCCGGATGCATCGCGTTGCTTCTACAGTAGCATCCATCGTATATTGCTCAAGCAGCCCGCGGGCGATCTTGCCTCACAAGAGATTGTGCCAGAAATAACCGAATGTTTTTCTCAGTAGTTGTGCTCAACCGACCCACAGGTTGGAGAAACGTATTGCCCACTCCGGGGGAAAAGAATGCATCGCAGGCAGGGAGTAAGGCGGGGGGCCCTGGAGTGGTCGCTCACCGCCACCAAGATGCAGGCCCTGGGCCAGACCACGCAATCGTGGCAGCGGTGAGCATAGAGGGAACTTGTTCCGCTACTGTTCTTCAAACTGGTGCATTGCCTGTATTGCCTTTGCGCCATATACCATAGAAGGGCCTCCTCCCATCACAAGAGAAACCCCAACAGCATCGGAGATTTCCTGGTGGGTTGCCCCGGCCCGCAGGGCCGCTTCCATATGAAAAACAATACACCCTTCACACCGAATGGTGACGGCGATAGCCAGGGCGATGAGTTCTTTCGTTTTTGTGCTCAATGCTCCATCGGCCATACCGGCCTGGTGCAACTCGTGAAACCCTCCCATTGCGGGGCCGTTTGCCTCCTTCAATGCCTCCATCTGTTTCATCAACGTGCGTAGTTCTTCCGGATAGGTTGCTTCTGACATAACCTCTCTCTCGTTCGTTGTATTCAAAAAATTGTTCTGGAATGAGGGACATTTTCCCCATCCACATCTTCCATTTCCGGTATACCACAGAATGGGAGCAAACGCAAGAAAAAACGAAAAACTACGGGCTTTTTGGCCAGGAACTACGTACAAATACGCATAGCAACGAGAGCCACAATCCGTTATGCTAGAGCCTGGAACCATATTGTTTGTCTTCGGTGCCCTGCCTCAGAATGACAGAGCATAGAACACCACAGAACAGACCAGGAGCGAGTAATGAGAGCAAGTACCGTTTTATTCGTAGACCCGAACCTGCATTTCCTGCGCGTCGCTACGCGCCTTCTGTGCGAGCATTATAGCGATGAGTTGGTTATTGTTGGGACCTCTCGCGGGAACGGTGATGCGCTGGAGCAGGCACAGGCAAGGAAACCGCAAATTGTTTTGTTGGACCTCGACGGAAACTTCTCTGGGAACATTCAGCTCATTCCCCAACTACGCGCCATGCTGCCCGATGTAGGCATCATTGTGCTAGGATCGCACGACCGCCAGGAATACCGCCAGGCCGCGCTTGATGCCGGGGCCCATGCCTTCGTCCTCAAATGCGACCTCAACCACGCCCTGATTCCCGCTATTCGCACCATTAGCAAAAAAGTGGCCGCGAGTACGAGAAGCGTCAGAAGTGTTGGAAGCGTCTGTAATAGTTGTGGCAATGGGGAAAACGACGGGTTTTCTCCGGACCTGATGATGAGGTAGGCGACGCAAGCTGTTTCAACCTCTGCCAGAGATGGTATCATATCTCTCAAGAGTGTCCGAGTCCTGTCTTGTCCTGTTTCGATGAAACAAGGGGTAATCGTTCAGTCCCCCACTGTCCTCCCCCCAGCGGGGGGAGGGATTGGGAGGGGGAGATTCGCCCGCGATCTCAGAAGCGACCTTGTTCTGAAGGATTATATTTATCCCCCCTGAACGATTACAACAAGGGAACTGTTGAGCATATGATATGATACGTGCGCTGGCCATTCTCCTCACGTTTCAACTGATAGGGGAAATCATTGTCAAGCTGCTGGCCATCCCCTTTCCGGGTCCGGTCCTGGGGATGCTCCTGCTCTTCCTCACGCTGGAAATCCGCGGGACGCTCTCCCGCGAACTCAAGGAAACGTCACAAACGCTGCTCAGCCATCTGTCGCTTCTCTTTGTGCCCGCCGCCGTCGGGGTGATAGTCCATGCGCCCCTGATACAAGCCGAATGGCTCCCCATCCTCGCTTCGCTCACCATTGGCACAATAGTAACGATGGCTGTCACCGCGCTCACAACGTGTGTCTTGCTACGGCGGAAGCAGGCTATGCCGCTGGCCATGCCACCAGACACCACGACGGGAGAAGGGGAGGACAACCGCTCATGACTGCAGCAATAGCAGAGCGATTCTGGGAAACCTGGGAGCACCTTTCTACCACGCCGCTCCTCTGGCTCACGCTGACCGTTGGTATCTACTATGGGGCCAGCATCCTCTTTCAAAAGCTCAACGCCATGCCGTTGTTTCATCCGCTCGTGTTATCAGTGTCGTCGCTTGTGCTGCTCCTGCTCCTGACCCGCACACCCTACGAAACCTACTTTGAGGGGGCGCAGGTTATCCACTTCTTGCTCGGCCCCGCCACAGTCGCTCTGGCAATCCCCCTCTACCTTTACGTCGAGAAGGTGAAGCGCATGTTGTTGCCGCTAACTGTGGCTCTGCTTGTCGGCTCACTGACGGGCATCCTCTCGGCGGTGGGCATCGGCGCAATGCTCGGAGCCAGCGAAACGGTTCTCCGCTCACTCGCACCCAAGTCGGTGACAACGCCTATTGCCATAGGGGTGTCGGAACAAATAGGGGGCATTCCCTCGCTTACTACCGTTTTTGTTATCATTACTGGGATGGTCGGGGCCCTGGTAGGAAAAGAGGTTCTTGACCTGTTGCATATCCGCAATGCAGGGG
Organism: Chloroflexaceae bacterium; assembly: GCA_034436975.1. Taxonomy (GTDB): domain Bacteria; phylum Chloroflexota; class Chloroflexia; order Chloroflexales; family Chloroflexaceae; genus JAAUSY01. The sequence continues at coordinate 1,862 of DAOTUE010000185.1, read as the reverse complement.
CGCGAGGCTTTGCGATGGGACTGGCTGCGCATGGGCTAGGCACAGCGCGGGCCCTCCAGATGGATGTCGAAACGGGAGCGTTTGCGGGACTGGCGATTGGTCTCAATGGAGCTGTTACGGCGGTGCTGGTTCCACTCCTGGCCCAATTGATGTGGTCGGGGGGGTAGCAGTAGAAAAAGAAAAGGGTGATTGGGATGAGTGGTTCAATAACGGATGTTGCGGGCGTTCTCGTTGGTCATGCCCACGACAAAGCGGCAATAACGGGATGTACCGTAGTGATGACAAAGGAAGGGGTTGTTTGTGGGGTAGATGTGCGAGGGGGCGCGCCCGGTACCCGCGAAACCGACCTGCTTGACCCGGTCGCAGCAATTTCGCAGGTCCACGCGATTGTGCTCTGTGGGGGAAGTGCCTTTGGCGTGGCGGCAGCAACGGGCGCGATGCAGTGGCTCAACGAGCGCGATATTGGCTACGATGTGCAGGTGACACGGGTTCCGTTGGTACCCGCCGCTGTCATCCTGGACCTGTACATCGGGCGGTCGGACCGCTGGCCCGATGCAGAAATGGGGTATGCTGCCTGTGAGCAGGCCACACCAACGGTTGCCGAGGGCTGCGTCGGAGTGGGGATGGGCGCAACAGTGGGAAAACTGCTTGGAAAACAGCACGCAATGAAAAGCGGCGTGGGCACCGGCAGCGAGACACTGTCAGACGGGACAACCGTCGGGGCTATTGCCGTGTGCAATGCGTTTGGCGATGTGTGGCGCGATGGAGGGAGCATTCTGGCAGGTGTGCGAGACCTGGAGCACGGCGGGTTTGCCGATGCAACAACGCTGCTGCGCCAGGAGCGCATCCAACGAGCCTTGAAGCTACGCCGCAAAACCAGCGACCACGCCACCAATACAACGCTGGCGGTGGTGGCAACCGATGCAACGCTCAACAAGGCCCAGGCAACCATGCTGGCCCGGATGGCCCAGGACGCGCTCCCCCGCACCATCCGCCCCATCCATACCCCCTTTGATGGCGATACCGTGTTCGCGCTCTCAACCGGCCGGCGAGATGCTCCACATATGGCCGTGCTTGGCAGCATTGCCGCCGATGTGCTGGCGCGGGCCATCGAACGCTCTGTCACCGAGGCAATTTCCGTGGGAGGGTTGCCCGCTTTGCGGGACCTGCCGGGGAGCAGCGCGCCGTGATACCGTGAAACGATCCTGAAACGATCCTGAAACGATCCATCCGGATATGGTATGATGAAACCAGGAACCAGGTTTATGAGGAGGGAACACCAGGAGCATGGCACAAACGGCAGATATTGGGAGCAAACGGATCATCGGGCTTGACCCCACGGCCTGGCTCCAGTGGGTCACGCAGCGGCCCGATGTTGTCGCACAGGGCATCCTGGCAACGGGCGAGTTCCAGTGGATCAGCCGCGAAACAGATGCCCTCATTCGTGCATATTCTCCCACAGAGGGCGAGTTTCTCGCCCTCAACGAAATCCAATTTCAACCCCACATTCGCGTGCCCGTGCGCGTGAATGCCTATTCCGCTCTGGCTGTGGAGAAGTACGCCCTGCCAGTCTACCCGGTGGTCATCAACCTGCTGCCCCCTCCGGGCAACCGGCTCATAGCAGACCGCTACGAGCAGACGTTTATGGGGTTGACTGCACGAAGAGATTTCCGTATCATCAATCTGTGGGAAGTGGACGTAGATATTGTGTTTCGACGGCCCATTCCGTCGCTGCTGCCCTTTGTACCGCTGTTGCGCGGTGGGAGCGAGGAAGCAATCATTCGGCGGGCCGTCCGCGACCTGCGGCATGATGAGCGGTGGCAAGACCTGGAACCGTTGCTGGCGTTCTTTGCCAGTTTCGT
>DAOTUE010000184.1:0-4470 GCA_034436975.1 Chloroflexaceae bacterium | reverse complement strand
GGGACCTGGCTTTCGCCCGCTGGTGCCTCTGGGAAACCGTTTTTCTGCATTCTGCTCCTTTCTCTCGTGTACATAACGAGTAAACCTGCTCACTTCTGGGTAGGTTTTGCCTACCTAGCTATAGCTCCTGTCGTCACGAAATAATGAACGAATGAACGATACTGTGCCAGGATGATGCACAGGTGTTGCCGTTAGTATAGCACACTCCTGTGTTTCCGCTTCAGGTTGTTCCGCCGTTCGCGGCTACGCAGGAGAAGGCACAGCTTCCCCTTGCTTCGGCACATTGGTCAGCACATGGTCGGCAATGGTCAGAGCCGCGTGGGGGTATGCTGCTTTTTTCGCGTTCTGCCGTATCAATTTGAGCCGTTCCGGGTCGTTGAGCAACCCCTGTACCACGGAGGGGACCATTTCCGTCAACCGGGCCTGCACCCCCGCCCCCACACTGACCACATAATCCGCATTCCAGTGTTCCTGCCCTGGAATAGGGTCAACGATCACCATCGGGGTATTTCGCGCCATAATTTCGCTAATGATCAGCCCCCCCGACTTGGTAATCACCAGGTCGCTTGCCGCAATGAGATTATCGAGGTCTTCGACATAGCCGAGGATCTTGAGATGCAGCGATGTTTCCCCTTTTTCTTCCTGGATATTGGCCAGCGCAGCATCCAGCACTTCGTTGCGCCCGGCCACCACAACCAGCGTCCCGGTTTGCGTACTCTTCAGAAGATTATTGACCATTGCCCGCACCCGATCAACATTCAACGCACTCCCTATCAATGTGATAACGGGACGATGGTCAATCTGGTATTTCTGGCGGCCCGTTGTGCCGTCGTTTGGTTTGGCAATGGCCGGGTCAATCGGGATGCCCGTTACCATCATACTCCCTGCTTCTGCGCCGCGTTCAATCAGCATACTGCTGACCAGGGGCGTGGCGGTAAAGTAGTTTGTTACGTCCGAGCAAACCCATTTGGCATTGCCGGTGTAATCTGTGACCGCACAATAGATGGGTACCGAAATCCGTCCGCGTTGCTTGAGGTGGGTCAGGAGGTGCAGCGGTAAGAAGTGGGTACAGACAATGGCATCGGGCTGAACCTCTTCTACCAGTGCATCCAGCTCGGTGACACCCATCCGGTCAAGCAAAATACGAATCCCATTGATAAACTGGGTATCGTTTTTGTCGGTCTTGTCGGTCAATTTGTAGGCATATTCCCAGAGCACCGGGGCATTCTCGGATAGCTCCTGGTAGAATCCCGTATAGAGCCGCCGATAGAATGCCGACCCGTGCTGGAGCGCATCTTCCACCTGCACCGTCTCATTGCGTTGGAGAAAGGCCTGTTCGAGCGCATAAGCTGCGCTCCGGTGGCCCGACCCCGACGAAGCATAGGTAACAAGAATTTTTGTCATAGTAACTCTCCTTACGATTCAAGCGAATTTGTCTGTAAGCGTCCACTGGGTTCGGGCAATCCCCAATGCCTGGGAGCGCAAGCGTCTCGCTTGCCCCGATGCGAATGCGGCCCCCCTCTCCCAATCCCTCCCCCCGCTGGGGGGACAGAACGATTACATTTGTCTTATCCCTGTTCTACAAAAACGTGGTCTTTTCTCTCCTCTATTCGTTTTTCAGGAGCCAGATCAAGTGGTTCTCCTTGCTTCGTTTGCTCTGTTTGTTCCGCTTGCTTCCGCTGTTTTCCTCTGTCGTCTTGTTTTCGCTGCTTCCTTTTGTCTGTCTGCTTCTCTGTCGGGACGCTCCAGATCGTGATACGGTGGACATCGAGATCGGTCTCATGCCAGTATCGCAATATCTGCTCTTCCCTATCTAACTCGTAGGTACCGTCGGATACCTCAATGTGGCAACCATTGGCAAAATGGAGCAATGGGACAAAAATTTCGGTTGGCATCTGCACCGTTGGATCGTGGCGAAAGGTATAGCGAAACGTATGCCGCCGCCAGTCGAAATCCAGGCTCAAGGGTTCGCCCGCGGTGCAGCGTGGGTAGGGGCGCACCACAGCGGGGAGGGCCCGCCCGCCCGAATCGGGGTCGCCAGGATCGTGCATCTGGTCACGGCTAAAGACAGAGAGATCTTCGGTATTCCAGCGGTCCCCCTGCCGGTTCGTATTATCTGGCGTGTAGTTCCAGAGCGTTGCGTTGAGCAAGTTTTCTTCAATGGCGCGGAAACTGGCATTGAGAGCCTGCTCTTGCAAGCCAAACCAGTTGAGGCGAAAATTGAGCTTGAAAGGCATGCTGAACGAAGTCCCAAATTCGCCAAGCAGCGTGGGTACGCCCCCCATGCGTTCCAGGCTATCTTGCTTGATAGCCGCAAGCTGATCGAAGAAGAGGCGGTGGACCTGGTATTTCCCCACGACCAGTCCACCCGTTTTAATATCCAGATTGAGGAAGGAGATAAACACGCCCAGAAACAGGGTTTGAACGTCGTACCAGTGGGATGCATTGACGACGTTGGGCGCGTCCTCGTGGCCCCACCGTGGCATAGGGAGCCGCGGGACGTTCTCAACAAAGAAGAGCATATCGGGCTTTGTTGAGCGAAGTTCGTGGGCAAACCGATTGACAAACGGACGGAGATAGTCCTGGCCAAAATCAATGCGGGCGGGGTGTCCCCCGCGCACAACGTGAGTGAAATGGTGGGGACGGAGCAGACGCGGCTCACCGGCTGCATCCACATCCCACACGCCATTTTCGCGCCAGAGACACTCGCGCCCCTCCTGCCAGACTCGCACCTCATCCTGATTGAGCAAGACGGTGCCCTGAGGACGCAGGCCCCTCAACCCGATACCCCAATGTTCCACTTCTTGCGAATAGCCCGCCCCCAGGAGCATCGCCTGAAACGGCGTGGGGGAGAGGCCGAGCCGCCGCAGGTGAAGTTCGTCATTCTGGGCATAGGCCCTGCGCCCGATGAAGCCGCTTGATGGCTCGTTCATCGTGCCAAACCCGACGACCTCTGGCACATCTTGTAGCCGGAGCGCAACTTGCTTGATGGCGTTGATATAGTGCCGCTGGAGAAACTCCTGGGCCGGTTCGCCACCGATAGTTGTTCTGGGGGCAAAGTCGTTGCCGCCAAAGAAGAGGGTAAACATCGTGGCGGAGGCCAGGCGGGTGTAGTTGGTGAGCCAGTGGACAACGAATGGCTCTTCATCAAAAGGGTGGATATTTGCCGCTCCCGCTGCCCGAAACTGCGTGACATCGAACCCGACGGCCTCGAAGGTCCAGCCCGGCGCGCCGTCCCCTCCCGACAGGCGGCTCCAGACATCCTGATGGGGGTCAATGTAGATATGCAGGCCGTGGGCTGCGGCCCGCCGCACCACTTGCGAGATATACTCAAGATAGGCTTCGTCGTAGCGGCCCGGCCCCTTGTGCTCAATAGCCTCCCAGGTGATGAGGAAGCGCAAAAATGTTAGCCCCCACCGGCGCAGGCGGGCAAAATGCTCATCGGCCTTTTCGAGCGGCATGGGGCGGCCAACGAAACTGACATTCCGATGATTGTAGAGATCTTCTTCTGTTGCAATGTCGGGCCAGGTTGGAATTTTGCTACTCCCTGCCAGGTTGACCCCGCGGAGCATCAGCGTTCGTCCATGCTGGTCTTGCAACCAGGGACCAGCACAATGCATAGGATTCCGTGCAATGTTGCTTCTGGTACTCCTACGGGATTGTTGCACTGTCACAATGATTCCTCTCGTTGTTCTCTTGCGTTTTCTCCTTGCGTTCGCTCCTTGCGTTCTCCTACAGGCTAAACCGTTTGACCGCATGCTCAACGTGGTCGGCCAGGTCCTTCCAGGCCGTTTCCACCCCTTCGGCGAATTCTTGCCACATTTCCTGGCTGGAGGCCTGCAACATCTGGAGCTGCTGGTGGGCTTCGGCTTGCTTTTCTTCCAGTTCTGCTATTTGCTGGTCAAACTCCTGCCGCATATCGTCCCCTACGTGAGGGGCCTTCTCTTTCAGATGATCGAATGCCGAACCAATGGCCTGGAACCTGGCATCCATCTTTTCCTGGTAGGCTTCGCGGCTTTCGTGAAGCCGGATATCCGGTGTTTCTTGCGCTTTCATCAAGTCTCCTGTTACTTTCTTTGTGTTCAAATGTACCCGAAAGTACGCTTTGTCCATTTCCAAAATTCCTGCTTCCACCGGCATCGCCTTCTCACTTGAAGGGCTTACACGCAGTCCACAGGCGTCTTTTACGTCCCGACGTAGCCACGACCGAGGACGACCAGTTCAGGACTGGGAGCCTGGACCGGCGATCTGGTTGCTCTCGCCAATCCGATACGATGGAGGAAGCCATCTCGCGTCCACCCGCCCCAGGGGGCCTTTTTAACCGTGGGTAAGCGCAACCGGGCTGCTCTCATCGCCCGTCATCGGCGCTCCAACAGGCTTGGCTCTCGCGCTCTTGGGGCCTCCGGGAAATACCGTTTCCGCATCTCGCTCCTTTCTCTCGTGTGCCTAACGAGCACTCCTGCTCACTTC
>DAOTUE010000183.1:0-21646 GCA_034436975.1 Chloroflexaceae bacterium | reverse complement strand
GGGGTGCTGATCAACACCTTCTACGATGGTGCAACCCACTGGCGGGATGCCGATCTCATTCCCGTTCGTATTGATGGCTTCCATCAGGCAGACATCACGATGATCACGGGCGAAACGCTCACAGGGCAGGTGGTTGAGGAAGGTACCACAACCGGTCTGGCAAATGTTGTGGTGAACGTTCATGGGCCAAGTTGGGGGCAGGCTGTCACCGATGCGGATGGCAACTTTACCGTGACCGGGCTGGCTCCAGACGACGATTACATCATCCATCTCGACGCACCGGTAACGGGCTATGCATCACGCTTCCCCAGCCAGTGGTATGACCGGACCGAGGTGGGAGCCGACGCGATGGAGATTGCTATCCCGTATGGAGACAATATCCTCATCGAGATGTCGGAAACGCCGGAGAGCATGCCGCTCGACCAGTACGATATGGTCCTCTATCCGTCGGTCGCATCCGAACAGGGAGTGCCGGGGAGTTCGGTGCCAGTAAGCTACACCCTGCATGTTGAAAATACTGGTATGGTCACGGACACCTACGATGTCACATCCATGAGCACCTGGCCGGCTATGGTCACACCATCCCCCGTCGTCGGGCCAGTTGCTCCAGGCGAGGTGGTTGAGATTGTGGTTGAGGTTGCCATCCCTGCCAGCGCACCCATCGGCAGCAGCGACGAACTGTTCCTGGAGGTGACATCGCAGCACAACCCGGACCTTGAGCAGCGTGCCGCACTGGTGACAACGGCAGTGGATGAAGCCTCTGGTGTGCTGGTTGCGCCGCAGGCTGTGTCGCAACGTGCCACTGCTGGCGAAACGATTTCCTACACGCTCGATGTCATCAACACCGGCAACGTCTCCGACACCTTTGATCTTGCCGTGGCAATGGGCACTGGCGCAGGAGCAACCTGGAACGCAACGGTTAGCCCGCAGCAAGTCGGGCCACTGGCTCCGCGGCAGCAGGCCGGAGTGGTCGTGACAATCGAAGTTGACCCCGCAGCAGCCAATGGCGATACGGGCGTTGCAACCCTGACCGCCACATCGCAGAGCGACCCGACGAAATCGGGCAATTCGACTATGATAACGACGGTAACTGATGGGGGGGTGGTTGACGAATATGGCGTGATGGTATTTCCCGAAGCGATGAGTCAGATGGCCAATGCAGACACCACAGTAAACTACGTTCTCGCAGTGATCAACAATGGCACGATGGCCGATAGCTTCAGCATCACAACAAGCAGCAGCCAGGGATGGAGCATAACCGCGCCAGCCACGGTTGGCCCGCTCCAGCCAGGAGCAGTGGGAAGCCTGCTTGTCAAAGTTACCGTGCCGGCCGGAGCCGCCGATGGCGATATTGACGAAACAACCGTTACCGCCACATCGCAGGGCGACTCCACGAAGTCGGATAGCTCGACATTGACCACCGAAGTTACCGATGAGACTGTTTTGAATTACGGCGTTGCCGTCTCGCCGCCCAGTGCTGGACGCGATGTGAACCCGGGCGGAACAACGAGCTATCAACTGGAAGTTTTCAACACTGGTAATACCACTGACACTATCGACCTCAGTGTTGGAACAAGCGGGTGGACAACCACCGTCTCGCCTCAGACTGTCGGGCCGCTGGCAGCGGGCGAAAGTGAGAACGTGGTTGTTGAAGTTACGGTGCCAGACACCGCAACCGATGGCAAATCAGATCAGGCGGTTGTTACCGCAACCTCGCAGGGTGACTCGACGAAGACCGATAGTGCAACACTCACAACAACGGCCCGCGAGGGTGCGGTTTCGACGCGGCTGATTGTGGCTCCGTCGGAAGCGATGGGGACGGGTGTACCAGGGATGCGCTCTCGCTACTCCATCCAGGTCTGGAACATTGGCCCCACGGCAGACACCTTCGACGTGACCCTGAGTGGAAACAGCTGGAATACGCAGATAAGCAAGTCATCGCTGAGCATCGCACCGGGATCGCACGCAACCGTTGCCGTGACCGTTACCATCCCGCTGACGGCTCGTGGGGGCGACGAAGACAACGCAACAATCCAGGTGACATCGCAGACCGACTCCACGAACGCCGGGAGCGCAACAATCAAGACCGTGGTTGCAAGCGAAGAAGCCATCGTCGGACCGGGCGAGAGCTTTACAACCAACGATGGGCGAGTGAAAATCACCATTCGCGCAACGGGCGAAGAAATCTACATTACCTACACACCGCTTGTTGGGCCAGCACACCCACTCAATGGTTCCAGTGCGAATGCCGCGGCAGATAGCTCGCCAACCGGCGTGGCCTACTTTGTCCTGCAAGCCTACGATGCACAAACACACGAACCGCTCGATCAGCTTGGTCAGACGGTGGACCTTGAGGTTCGTTACAACAATGCAGAACTTCAAGATGCCGGGGTAGACCCGTCAGCACTGGGCATTCTCTCCTGGAACGGAACCGAATGGGAAGAAGTTTCTTCGCAGCACGATGAGACCAACCAGGTGCTCTCCTTCCAGAGGGACACGCTGAGCGATATTGCGCTCGCCGGTATTGGTGATGGGATAGATCGCATCTTCCTGCCGGTCGTCATACGGTAGGGAGAACGCACGAACCTCTCTGGACCAGAATCTAGCAGAGGGACGGGCAAACAGGGGCGGGGGATGCAAGTTGTGTCCCCCGCCCCTTCTTTCTCCCGTGGGGAGAAGGGGGGGCAAGGGGGATGAGGGCAGTTCCGCGGCATCCTACTCTGATGCGGTGGCACAAGACCTACCCATGAGGGAGGACAGGTGGGGGGCCTGAACGATTACGCCTGTTCAGGCAAACAAGCTATTCTGTGTCCTCCTCCCTGTGGGAGGAAACAATTTTTCCCTTTTGCGTTTGCGGGTCAACCACCACATAGCCGTGGCGAAAATCGCGCCGCCAGCGTCCGTCTTCCTGCTGATAGCGTGCTCCGAGCGGTGTGCCCAGGTTGATGTGATAGTTTGGAAAATCTTTCCACTCGCTATACTCCGCAAAGGTGCTATAGCGGAAAAACGCTTGTTGCCCGTCGGTTATCAGCAGGTAGGAAGCCAGCGCAAAGGACTGGAGCGCGTCATCTTCGCCCTGGCTTTGGGCCAGGTAGCCCTTCCCCATTGCCAGTGTCTCTTCAGCCTGTTGTAGCGTCGCCTCCCATTCGGCGGGGCCGAAGGGGGTAGACCAGGGCCAGCCTGTTGCAAACGATTCATTCATGATGCCGTCAAGGTAGGGCATATGGAGCTTCCACGAGCGACCGTCGAGCGGGTCGGCTATCAGGTTTGCCCACACGGGCCAGCGCAGGCGCAGTGCGTCCGACACATCGCGCAAATAGTCGAGCCACGCGGCCTGGTAGCCTCCCTCGGTTGCATATTCCTGCACCACTCCATCGCTATTATCCATTTGTTCCTGCACCTTTGTCAGACTCAGTTCGATATTGTCGAGAAAAATCCCATCGTAGCCAAGCGGTTCGTAGATACCTTCCCCCTCAAGGAAGCGCAGCAACCGCGCCACGACGAAGGCCCGCCACCCCGCGTTGCCGGGGTCCATATGGTAGAAAATATGCCCATATTCGTCGGTGTAGATGCGTTCTCCGCTGCCATTGTGGAGAAACCAGTCTTCGTTGGGGTGCAAGTGGGTGCAAAAATCGCTTTGTTCGTAGACAACCTGGTTGTTCCAGGGAGCCTGTTCCATCACGCAGTCAGCAGCGGAACTGGTGGCCGCTGCCGGTCCCTCTGCCTCGCTTGCCACGACATACTGTAGTACCAGTCCCTCGTAGCCGGCCATCCGAACCGCGTTGCGATACCGCTCATCTTTCTTGCTCAAGATAAGCATATCGGCCCGTTCCGCCACCTCCCACGACATCGTGCCATCGTCGGGCGGGCGGTAGAAAAAAGCCTGGCGGATGGCCTGCTCCCCTATCGCTTCTCTCTCGCTTGTGCTTGCGGCAGGCGGCGAGGGGGAATGGGGAGCGGAGGATGACGATGTTCCTGTTTGCGCTGTTGTTGTCATTGCTCCTGAAGCGACAATCTGTCCCTTTTGCGCCACCGGGTCAACCACGACGTAGCCACTGGTGAAATCGCGCCGCCACCGACCCGCTCCCAGATGATAGCGGGCCCCGCGTGGTGCGCCCAGATGCACGCGGTAGTTCTCGTAGTCCAGCCACTTGCTATATTCTGTGTTTTTGCTGTAGCGAAAGAACGTATCGGTTCCATCGGCAATCAGCAGGAAGGAAGCCAACGCGAAAGGCTGGCGCGCATCGTCCTCGCCGTGGCTCTGGGCCAGGTAGCCCTTTCCCATCGCCAGCACTTGCTCGGCCTGCGTGAGGCTGGCCTGCCACTCATCGGGCGTATAGGTTGCGCCGGGCCAGTTTGTGGCAAATGCTTCGCTCATTGCGCCGTCGAGGTGGGGCAGATATAGCTCCCAGTTGCGGCCATCCAGGGGATCGGAGATAAGCCTCGCCCACACGGGCCAGCGCGGGTGCAGTGCATCCGAGACATCGCGCAGGTAGCTCAGCCACGCGGCCCGATAGGCCGCATCGTTGGCGAACTCTTGCACCGTCCCATCGCTGTTCTCCAGTTTGTCCCGCACCTTGTCCAGGCTCAAGGGAACATTGTCAAGAAATATCCCATCGTAGCCAAGCGGTGCGTGGTGTTCGTCGCCTTCGAGCAAGCGCAGGAGCCGCCCCACAACAAATGCCCGCCACCCCTCGCTGGCGGGATTCAGGTAGTAAAACCGGCGGTCTTCCCCTTGCTCATACAACCGCTCCCCTCGCCCATTGTGGAGAAACCAGTCCTCATTAGGGTGAATGGTGTTGCAAAAATCGCCTTGCTCATAGGCAACCTGGTTGTTCCAGGGGGTAAACGTGCTATCGTCGCAGCTATCGCCGGCCTCGCCGGCTCCGGGCGGCGCGTCCACATCGCTCGCTGTGATGTATTCGAGTATCAGTCCGTTGTAGCCCGCTGCTCGTACTGCGTCCCGAAACGATTCATCATTCTTTGTGAGAATAATCAAGCTGGCTTCCCGCGCTATTTCTCTGGCGGTGGTGCCATCTTTCGGTGGCTTCGGGAAGAGGGCCCGCCGCACCGGGAGCGGTTCCGGAGTCGGGGTTCGCGTTGGTCCGGCGACTGGCCTGGTTGCTGGCCCGCTCCCTGCGGTGCCGGGGGACGTATGGGGCCGGGGTGCCTGCTCCTGAGTACAGCCAGCAACCAGTAGCAGAGCCATCAGCACGATCAGTACCGCGGCACTTCCCCACATCGGCTTTTCGCGTAATTGTTCACGTTTGAGGGTAAATCCTGGGAGCGCAAGCGTCCCGCTTGCATTGAGGCGGGCAGGATGCCCGCGTTCCCAGGAACGATACCCCTGATTGTGAACCATTACCTTTTCGCGTGTTTTCCTGTTCCTGTTCCTGTTCTTGCTCACAGTTCCACTCCTTTGTGTCTTTGGGGTTTTATCACCTTCGGGTAATGTTTCTATCCAGAACGTAGGGATATTTTCTCCAGCCATCCACACATGCGATCCACTGCCCATCCTCACGTTGCAGCGCGTCAATGTGGTGCATTCCCCGCGCATTCCACCCGTAGCCGCTGCCCTGCAAGATGGGCCCATCGCGCAGCAACCGCTCCTCGTAGTGGGTCGGGTCCAGCCGCGTTATCTCCAGTGCATAGACCTGCAAGCCATAGTGGGAGGCGCAATCCTGGGCAAAGCGCACGGGCCGTCCCTCAAGCCACACAACCCGCCCGGCTGGTCTGGCGTAGTGCATATTTCCGCGCACAACCGGGCTTTGTGGGTGTTCAACCCAGGGGCCTCGCAGGGTGTCGGCAGAAAAGAGATAGAGATTGTCCGGATGGGAGTCGCGTGTTACCAGCATCCACCAGCGATGGTCATGGATGAAGAGCGTGGGGTCGAGAAAATCGCTCCCATTGAGCAGGGTTCCCACCAGCGACCACCCGCGGGGGAAATCGTCGGCCCGATACAACCGTACAGCCCCCGCCTCCGCGCTTTCCGGAACCATATACCATTGTCCCTCCCACGGGAACACCTGCGGGTAGGAGAGATGAAACGGTTCTCTGAGTACCACGCCAGCATATTGCCATTCGTCGCCATTCTCGCTGGTGGCCAGGCCAATGCTCGCACACCGGGTGCGTTCGTTCCATATCTCAAAAAACATATACCAGCGTGGGCTATCTCCCACCACAACCCGCACCATAAACGGGTCGGCGACAAAGTCGGCCCACATATCGGTAATGTGGTGGGCCCTGAGTGCGGGACCGCACCGCCTTGTCGAAGGAGTCGGCGCGAGGTTCAGGGGGGAATCTCCGCTGTAGATGGCAATAGAAAAGGTCTCCTTTCTCGTTACCACCTTCTTTACCATCGTCTTTGCCATTGTTTTTGCCCTTGTTGCCAGATACCACCCGCCCACTCCTGTTCCCACAAGCCCCGCCATTCCAAGAAGCAGTTTTCCGTATTTCTTCATTATTGCTGGTCCCTTTTTGCTGGTTCTTTTTTGTCGTGCTCGTTGTTCTGTTTCCCGACGCGATAGATAGAAAGCCGTTTCCACAGGGCCGATATGGCAACGCCGAGCACAATAAGCACTATGAGCGCAGAGGAAAAGAGAAACATTGGCACAACCCAGCTATTTTGCTCGGCCCATGCTTCTCCGGCCAATTGCGCCTCGGCAACCGGGGAGACGGGACCGGTGGCCTGCATTGCCAGGGTTGTTGTGACTGATTGTTTCTCAATGGTGCCGGTTGGCACTGCCGTTGCTGCTATCTGCTCTGGTTGCATGGCCCGGCGGGTGTCCCCGCTCGAAACCTTCTGACCATTGACAAATGCAAAGTTTCCGGCCATATCACCCCGAAGCTCCCAATCGGTGAGTGCCTGTGCGCTCGACCACAACCCCGCTTCGGAGTTGCCCATCACGGCCAGGGCCACGCGCTGGCTGTTCCAGGGCAGGGAAACAAGTTGGATGTAGCCAACCGGTAACTCCGGGGGAAAGCGGTAGATAATCCGCGCTCCCTGGGTTCGGGCCAGGTCGCTCCCCGCCTCAAACGGGAGGGGGAGCAGGTCGTTGAGTTCCTGGATAATGGGGAGTTCGGTTGCCCGCCCGACAACGAGCAAGTGCTGCTGCTGGCGCACTGCTGGCGGAATATCCTGGGCATAGGCTGCCGCTGGCTCGGCGATGTCGCCACGGAGATCAACCCCCAGATGAAAGGCCAACGTTGCCGCAACATCCCATGCTGCTGCATTGTCGGGGGGGAGCACGAATGTTGTTGTTTGCAGCGTTGGGTTGGACAGGAGAAACTCCGGATACTGGCTCAGGTCCGGCTGAGGCATCTCCTCTTCCTTCGCTTCAGTGAGCGGCATATGGAGCAACGACGCGGCCCACACCTTTGCCCATATCCCCCGTAGGGCTGGATCTATACACTCATCTTCCGGGCGCATCACAACGGTTATTTGCAAAAGATTGTCTCCGATACGCACCGCGGAGGGGGGGATGCTGATACGCTCGGTGCTGACTTCCGTGGATTCCGCGCTAAATTTGATACTGCCGATGTATTCATCGTTCAGTTGCACCGACATCCCCGATTGCTCATAGTTGAGCAGGGCTGAATGGTTGAAAACCAGGTCGAGGTAGGAATCTATGCTTGCAACGTAGCCTGGCGGTACATGGAAGACATATTCGATAACATCCTCTCCCCGGTCAAACCGGGTTTCCGTTTGATACCCCAGTTCGGCAAAGGTGCGGTCCTCTGGCACAATGTTTGTCTGGACTACCTCGGCCAGGACATCGGCCACAACAAAGAAGTCCGGGCGAATGCTGACCGCGTTGCGGAGTGAGCCAGTGCTGATGGCCTGGGCCGCCTTGACCACGCCTGTCCCGCTGTTGCCGCTAACGACAAGCACAACCTTTGCCCGGTTCCAGGGCGAAACAACCATCTGGAGCACCCCGTCATCCGTCATGACACCGGTTGACTTGAAGAGCCTGTCACGCACCTGGAGCGGCAGGTCCAGGTCGGCAAGCGGGGGCAGGTTTGCCGGTTTTCCCACCATAATCAGGTGTGTGGTATCCCGTACTTCTGGTTGTAGCCCACTGAGTGTTGTGAGCGAAAGATCGAGCCGGCCCCGCGACATGCGCCCGAACCCGGCGGCGGTGATGAGCGCGGCGCGGATCTCCTGTGGGCCGGGCTGATCGGGCACCACCAGCGTTGCACGGTCTGTGCGGAAGGTCTGTTGGTAGATGGGGCGGGGGAGCAGGGCCAGGTTGGTGGGGGGCGTGCCCTGCGTATAGGGCAGCACAATGGACGAGGTTGGATGAATGACAACCGCTGTCTGAGTATCAAAGTCGCAGTTTATGCCTGCATCTAGTTCGAGCGAGATGACTTGCCGACCATCATCCACAACGGCCTTGCGCAGGACCGGGTAGGGCAATCGGACATTGACTGGTTGCATTTCATCCCCACGCCAGACAAGCGGAATGCTCTTGAGTGTGGTGTAGTTTGATGAAACAATCAATGAACCGACGGTCAGGCCTGGCTCCGGTCGCAACCCCGTTCCGCTGAACATGACGGTAAGTTCGAGGTTGAGGCGGCCATCGTCGGTCAGGGCCCACTCTTCGGGCAGGCTAAAGTAGTAGTCGGTGCGGTCTGCGGGCCCGATGAGTTTTCGCTCGGCAAAATCAAGCAGCGTGAATGGCAGGGTATCGCCGGGGTCCTCAACGCTGACGGTGGGGGCAAGCGTCGGGGTTGGCTGTGGGGGTTGGGCCCGCGCCGGTTGCCGCATCCCCACCGCCCCCACCAGCAACATGGCGATTAGAAGTAGGACAACTGGAACTATGCGCCTCATAGGTTCCCCCCCGGCCCGCCCGGTGATTCTGGCTCTCCCACGCGCCGCTGCACCCGCTGCCAGAGGACTGTCTGTCGTCGGGTGATGAACCGGTAGAGACCGGAGAGGGCCGCGATATTGCTATTGACCAGGAATGTTGGGAGGTAGAGCATCTTTCCCAGAATCCCTTTGTGTTTGTTGCCCTGGCCGAGCCAGGCCAGGCCGTAGAACCCTGATTGCAGCAGCAGGAAAAGAAGATTGAAGGGGGGAGCGAGGCGCAGGAGCCGCGACAGGCCTGCTTTTGCTGTGGCCCGCGGGGGGCGCACCACGGCAACCAGATTGCAGACCAGTGCGCCTATCATTGCCAGCGGCACCAGCGGGCGCAAAAACTTGTGGGAGACCACCTGCCACACAACCAGCGGGTTGTGGAAGGGCAATAGCCGATGGGCCATTGCAATGGCCTGGTAGCGGCCCGCCACAATGTTGGTGCGGCGGGTAATCTCGTCCTTTTCCGAGAGCGATATACGCTCGGACGACAACGCCCGCGGCGCATAGACAACGCGATAGCCGCGGCGGATTATCCGCATAGCGATTGAGAAGTCGTCACAGATGGTATGCTCTGGCAGCGGCTCGAACAGGTCGCGGCGGATGGCCAGCATTTCCCCCACCACGCCGGTGCAGCAGCCGAGCCGGGTTTCTTGCTTTTTGATAAACGATTCATATTTCCAGTAGATCCCCTCGGACTCGCTCAGCGCGTCGCCTTCGCGTATCAACGTTTTTGCGCCGGTCACGGCCCCGATGGTCGGGTCGGCAAAGGGGGCCAGCAGTTCTTGGAGCGCGTCCGGGTGGTAGTGGTTGTTCGCATCGGAAAAAACAACCAGCGACCCTCGCGCCTGCTGCATGGCGCGGTTGATGGCGGCCATCTTGCCGCGCCGTTCGGGCCGGTAGCTCAGTTCAACCCCACGGTCTGCATAGGTGCGAACAATATCCGCCGTGCCGTCGTCCGAGCCATCGGCCGCAACAAGAATTTGCATGTGCTCACGGGGGTAGTCGAGAGCCAGGCTGTTGTCGAGTTTTTGTGCGATAACATCCTCTTCTTTGTAGGCGGCAATCAGTAGAGTTACAGAAGCGGTAGGGGGCGGGAAGCGACGTGGCGGGGGGCGGAGCCGCGCCAGCACGCTGAGGATGAGCGGGTATCCCGCATAGGTGTAGAAGACGCTCCCAACGCAGAGCCAGAACAGGCGACCAATCATTGACCTGACCTCCTCTCAGAAATATATGACCACAGCGCAACCGCCACCGCAGCAATGACCAGCGACTGGAGCGGAACAGCGTAGCGTCCGTTTTCGCCAAACTCCGGCAACGCCTGCACGACCGAGGCTCCGAGCACAATGGCGATGGTGAGCAGGTGTAGGGCCGCAAAGGACCTGCGCCTTAGCACAACGGTTATGCCAGCATAGAGCGAGAGCAAGAGAAATGCACCTTGCACCCCGACCATGAGATACCGCTCTCCCTTGCCGATGAGTAACAGGAGGTTGGCCAGGAGCGGGGGCGACATCTGCTCTCGCTCCCAATAGAACGGAGCCTTCCAGAAGGTGATCCACGCTTTGAACACGCTGGTTGCGTAGCGGAGCGGGTTTTCGGCAAACAGCCCGACCGACATCTTTGTTAATTGCCGCGATAGCTCAACCTCGGACAACCCCGCTACCTGACGGATCTCCGGGTAGGCAACCCAGATGGTATTGGGGTGTTTCCCTGCTTCCGCCGGGCGGTATTTCAGGTAGGTATCTCGTATTGCTGCGTATTCGTCGGGCGCATACTCAATAAAACCGCCACTGTGGTTGCTCAGGCTGTAGCCAGTCTGCGTGGCGGGGCCAAAATACCCCAGGTTGGCCAGGTGAAAGAAGCTCCAGCCCAGAATGAGCAGCAAGGCCGGCGCAAGCAGGGTCAATGTCCGTTTCCCCTTTTCTACCAGGGTATTCCCGCTCCACACCTGTATGAAGGGCAAGAAGAGTGCGTAGAGCAGGGGAAGATAGAGAAACTGCTGGCGGGTCAGTCCCGCCAGGGCTGCTGTGCTGCCAGCAGCGACAAGCAAGCCAGTCCGGGCGAAGCTGTTGGCCGCGTGGGGCAACCTGCTGAGCAACAAGAGCGACAGGACGATCAAGAAGGTTGTCATCGTTTCGGTGAGAATGTCGGCTTCATACAGCAGTTGAAACAGGTTCAGGCTGTGCGACAGCCCCACAACAAACGCCAGCATCTCGCTCCCCGTTTGTGTTTTTATGATTGAGAAGAGCATCACGGAGACAAGGATACCCAGGAGCGACTGGGCAAACCAGACCAGGTACAGGTTTCTCCCCAGGAGCAGCAGGAAGAGCGGATAGACGGGGGGTTTGTGCCCGGTGTATTCGGCGGGGTGGAGATAGCTCCCGTTTTCTAGGGAGGGGGTGTGTTGCCGGCCCATCTCCGCCAGCGTAGAGCCAGCGACAGCGCGGGCCAGCGTGTCCAGGTGGGTCACGATGGTTTCGCGCTCGCGGGCCAGGTCGGGCGTGTCGCCTTCCCCCCGCGCCTGCGCGATATTCTCGCGGAGTCGCTGCACCAGAAAAAAACCTTCCTGATAGTGCTGGTGGCCTCTTCCCATAAAACTCAGGAGCGCGTAGCCTCCCATATCGTCTGTTGTGTAGGTGTCGTAGGGGCGCACTTGCTCTGCCAGGTCGCCCTTCTGGAAGTTGAGGGCAATCTCCAGATAGGTAATGGAGTCGCTGTAGAGCACTGGCTCATACGTCAGCCAGAGCAGCGCACGAGGGAGCAACCCCACGATAACAAGAATAAGCAGCAATTGGTTAGTCCGCCTGGACAACCAGGATCTCATCGCAATCTCCTTGTGAATATCGCTATTCCCTTGCTCTCCTTGAGCAAATGGCGTATTCGCCCGGTAATTTCCGGATGTTGTCTGGCAACCATTTTACCTATTATCTTGAAACCATACAACAGTCGGTAGAGCCGGTAGGTCGGTGGGTCGCGGAACACGAGTACGCCGTAGTTCTGCCGGATGTGGTTGGCAAAGCGATACTTAAACGATTCCTGCCCGATAGTAAAGTCAAATTCGGCAACCTTGCGCTCAAGGGCATACTCAAACAGATACTTGATGAGCACCTCGCCCGGCGAATGCTTCGCGTAGGCAATGTCAAACGCAGGTTTGTACCAGGTAAACCGCTCTCCGTAGGTAAAACCAAGATGAAAGGCAATGGGGTTTCCCTCGAAGCGCACCACGGCGAAGGCCAACCAGCCTGTGGGGGCCAGGCTCTGCACCATTGTGTGGTAGAAAACCCGCTCCCGCTCATCGAGAAACTGGCTTTCAACATTGCTTTGCTGCCAGCGTTCGATGTGCTGCTGAAAGAAGGTTTCCAGGTAGGGCGCAATCGTTTCGGCAGTGGTGCAGGTGGTGCATTCGAGGGTTCCGCGCTGGTTGAAATAGTTGTAGTGTCGCCGCAAACTCTTTTTGCGGGGGATTTTTGCGTCCTCTTCGGGGTTGTTGAAAAGGCGTGTGGGCGCGTCGTAGAGCCGGCGTGTTTCCGAAGGACACCCCTGCTGCTCGAAATGGATAGGCAGGTCGGCCAGTGTGGGTGAGGTGTGGGGCAGGTCGGCCAGGTCAAGGATCTCCCATTGCTGGCGATTGGCGAGGAGCCATTCGTAGAGCGCGGTCCGCGCTTCGGGGCAGGAGTGGTCTACAATAAAGTCGCGGTAGTCCGACGCGCCTCTCCCGATGATCTCGACAACCCATCGCTTGCGCCCGCTCAGGGGTTTGCGTCGGCGGGAACGCAGCAGCGGGGCCACCCCCACAAGTGTATCGCCAGCGTGGGCCAGCAGCACGAGCAGGCCCACCCCCTCGCCAAACCCTTCCCACCAGGCCGTGTGCCATTCAAAGGTTTGAAAGATAGTCCGTATGTCGCTGCGCTCAACCAGGTTGTTCCAGGCTTCCCGATGGGGCAAGAGGTTTTCTATGCTGGTTATTGGCGTAATCTGTATCATTGGAGCCTGGTTCCCCCCCTGCTCTGCGCAACTTGTTTCTGGTAGAGGTGGTGCAGACGGTCGGCCATAATTGGCAGCGTGAAGTTGCGGAGTATCTGTTCGCGCCCACGCTGCCCGAATGCGTCGCGCTGCTCTGGATTGTTGAGCAGGGCAATGATTGCATACGACAACGAGGCGTGATCGTCGGGCGGCACAAGCAATCCGTTTTCTCCGTTCGTAATAATGTCGGGATTGCCCCCCACGCTGGTGGCGACCGCGGGCAGGCCCGTTGCCTGGGCCTCAAGCAGGGCCAGCGACAACCCCTCCGCTGCCGAAGGCAACACAAAGAGATCGGCAACCTGGAGGTAGGGCACCACATCATCAACGCTGCCCAGGAAGCGCACACCATCTCCCGCGGCTTGTTTCAAGGAAGGTTCTTCGGGCCCGCTGCCAAGCACAAGGAGCAGGGCATCGGGCACCTTCTCACGCACGGTGGGCCAGGCCGCAATGAGGTTCGCGGGACGTTTTTCGGCCGATAGCCGCCCGGCATAGAGGGCGAGAGGAGCGGGGGGCAATCCGAGCGCGGCCCGCTGGCCTGGTTTTTCCGCGGGCGGCAGCGGTGCAAACCGTCTGGCATCTACCCCGTTTGGAATGAAGTTGCATCGTTCGGCGGGAACGCCCGCCTCTTCAAGCTGGTGGGCCAGCTCGCGGCTAATTGTGACAAACGCATTGACCTGCTGTCGGAAGAGACGCAGACGGCTTTTGCCAAGCGTTTTTTGTTTCAGGCGGTGCAGCTCGCCTCGTGTGCCCCCCCCGTGCGGTGTCACCACAACCGGCACGCCCGAAAACGCCCGCGCCAGCAGAGCCGTCGTTGTTGTCGAAAAAAGGTCGTGAGCATGGATGATGTGTGGGCGCAGGTGGCGCAGCAGCGGGAGCGCAGTCAGCGTAAAGGTGAGCGAGGCAACCGCCTTTGGACCGGGAATAGGTAGTCGTGTCACCGGCACCCCCTCGATTTCCTCAAACCGCGACAGTCCAGGGTAGCGTCGGGTCAGGACATGCACCTGCACCCCCTGCTGCTGGAGCCGCGGTGCAATGGCTGCTAGCATCCGCTCCGCTCCCCCCACCCGTGGTGTGTACCCGTTGATGATCATCGCAACCCGCAACAAACCGATTCTTTCTCCCATTATTGCATTACTCCTCCTGTCCCCTGTTCCCTCTCCCCTATCATTTCCTCATAGAGCGCGAGATGCTGGTCTACCCAGGCTGAAACGCTGTAATGGCGGTTCACATGCTGGCGGGCTGCCTCTCCCAGTACCCGCATCCGCGCCGGGTCATCAAGCAGCGAGCGTAAACCTTCCGCAAGCAGGGCAGGATTTTGGGGCGGAACAATAAGTCCTGTTCCTTCAACCAGCACAATTGGCACCTCTCCCACATCGGTTGCCACCACAGGCAGGCCCGTTGCCATTGCCTCAAGCAAGGCCCAGGAAAGCCCCTCCCAGTGGGATGAACTAACAAAAACATCACTTGCACAGAGCAACCGCGGCACGTCGTCGCGGTAGCCCAGGAGTCGGACGTGCTCTTGCAGGCCGAGTGACGCTATCTGCGCGGTCAGTGTGTCGGTCAGTTCTCCATCCCCCACGATAACAAGCAGGGCTGTGGGGTAATGCTCTCGTAGCTGTGCAACCGCGGTCAGCAGGTCGCCAAAGCCTTTGGCGGGGGTCAACCGCCCCACCGCAATGAGGACGGTCCGCGTGGGATCGCCGCCGCACAGCTCGGCGCGGAGCGTTTCCCGTTCGGCGCGTGTGATGGTGTGGGGTGCAGGGGCGGCATTGGGGATAATATGGATATGTTTGTTGGGGATGCGGCTCTGGTGGGCGCGGGTAACTACCTGCCCCACAGCCAGCACCCGCTGCACGCCGAACCGGAGCGCAAGCGTTTCGAGCCACTCGCGCCCATAGTCGGAAAGCCGCTCCTGCTGCACCCGTTTTGCGCTGTGCAGGGTTGCTACAGTCGGGATGCCACTGAGCCGCCCGACCATAGCCCCGATGATATTTCCGTAGGTCAGGTGGGTCTGGAGCACGTCAAACCGTTCCTGCTTGAGGAAGCGGACAATGCGGGCGATGCGCTGCGGGTTGAGCAACCCGCGGGCCAGAAATAGCTCTATTCGCACACCGAGGGCCCGCAGCGGTTCCTCAATTGGCGGGTCGCAACGGTCCAGGCTCATAATCGTCAGACTGATGTTGCGCCGGTGTAGTTCTGTTGCAAACGTAAGTTGTGCTTTTTCCACACCTCCCCAGGTGAGGGAGTCAACAATCCTTGCAATACGCATAGTCGAGAAATCCTTTTTCTCCTTCATTCCTGCTTGCTCACAACAAGCCGCATCATCTGGATGGCTTCGGAGACAACGGCCCGCTCCAGGAGCCACAGCGTCGCCAGGTAGGCCCCTCCCCCCCCCGCGACGCTGGCGACCAGTTGTACCCATGATGAAGCATCGGTAGTCAGGGCCAGTATTCCCACAACCACAAGGGTCATCCCCGCTACCCCCACGAGGGCCGGGCGGAAATGCGCCAGCACCATTGAAAAGGGCGTATTGATGAGACGGCAGGCGACAAACAATTCAAGAACACAGCTTACCAGCGCAACTATGACATGCACCCACGCAACTGCGGCTATGGTGCCCGGCCCCTTCACAGCCCAGTACATTGCTGGGAACATCACGGCTATCTCCAGCAGCGTGAGTCGGTTCAGCACACCCAGGCGGCCCTGGGCCTTGTACACTTCGCCCGCATTGAACGAGAGCGAAAGCAGCATGGTCGCTATTGCCAGCGGTTGCAGCACCGGAATAACCTCGGCCCATTTTTCTGTAAAAATGGCCAGGACAAACGGCTCGGCCACCAGAACCATGCCAGTGCTCAGCGGGACGGTTATCAGTGCAACATAGCGTATGGTTGCCAGAAACCCCCGCCGAAACGCCAGCGGCTCATCGCGCACCTTTGTATAGGCGGGGAAGGTGACGCGGGCGATAACCATGCAAAACTGCATGATGAGCATGTCGGGTAGACGAAACGCCAGCGTATAGACCCCCAGCGCAACCGCGCCCAGAAACCGCCCGATGAAGAGGTAGTCGGCGTTGGTCTGGAACATCGAAAGTCCGTCGAGCAGCATTGAGCCAGTGCCGTAGGAGAGGATCGGGCGGGCCAGCGAGCCGTGAAACCGCAGCGAGGGCCGCCACGGGTGCACAATCCACAGGCAGATGAGCCAGATGAGCACTCCGCCAAGCTGCCCGATAATCAGGCTCCACGCCCCCGCGCCCATCAGGGCCAGCGTAATCGAGACGATCCCTTTGCCGAGGGCCCGCCCCACGTCGGGGATCGTCTTGCGCCCGAAGGCCAGGCTCTTCTGGAGGAGCGCATACTGGACACTGCCCAGGGCCGTGAGCGGAAAGGTGAACGCCAGTACGCGGGTAATGGGGATGGCGCGGGCATCACGGAAGAAGTCCCCGACCAGTGGGGCCGCAAACCAGGTTGTTGCAAACAGCATCACGCTGACCCCCAGGCCAAGCCAGAAAGCGGTGTCGGCCACCTCCGGGCGTTCGTCGTAGTAGATGAGGGCCGCGCCGATGCCAAGTTCGTTGACCACATCGAGAAAGCTGATAACGACAATGGCATAGCCCGCAATGCCAAAATCCTCTTGCGTCAGCAAACGGGCCAGGATAATTGTGCTCAGAAAGACCAGCAGCCGGCCACTGTAGTAGGAAGCGTAGTTCCAGAGAATGCCGCGCAGCGTTTTTTTGACAAGCCCCACTGTTGCTTTGCTCCTTCTTCAGACTCTTTGTAAGCGTTCACCATGTTCGGGCAATCCCTGATTCCTGGGAGCGCAAGCGTCTCGCTTGCCCCGATGCGAGCGCGCCCCCATCCCAATCCCTCCCCCCACCGGGTTTAGGGGCGGACAGGTGGGGGCCCTGAACGATTACGACTCTTTTATGCTCCTATGTAGGCCTGGCACCACAACTCAAACATCATCAGTGACCATACCTGCGACCAGGTATTAAAACTCCGGGCGGGCGATGCGTTTCGCGTTATCAGCCGCTCGACCGCCTCCGGCTGAAATATCCCCCGCCGGGTTAGTCGCTCGGGTGACAGCACCTCGCGCACAAAGCCCGCCGGGTCCTCTGCTATCCAACGCTGCCCCGGAATGGCAAAGCCCATCTTGGGGCGATAGAGCACCTCGTCGGGGACGAGCGGGCGCAACGCTCTTTTCAACATATATTTGCCTTCCCACCCGGTGCCATCCCTCCCATTGGAGAAACGCAGCGCAGGGGGAATTTTTGCCGCAACGTCGAGGAAGCGATGGTCAAGCAGCGGGCAGCGGGTTTCCAACGAATTGAGCATACTCGTGCGGTCCACTTTAACAAGGATGTCTTCGGGCAGGTAGGTTCGGGCATCAAGGTATTGCAGTCGTGAGAGAAGATCAAGGTGTGCTCCCTGGTGTTGCGTCTGTGCAAGAAAGGGTGAGATTTCCTGCACATAGCGATGCATCTCCGGTGTGAGCACGGCCCGTGCTTGGGCTGCATAAAATGTCTGCATTGAGAAGGCGTAGCGTCCATCTTCGTCGAGCATCAAGCGGGTGGAGCGGCGGTTGCCCTTCACGGTTGGTCCTGTCAACCGCGAGGGGAGCACGAGCGCGGCCACCCGCAGCCAACGGGGAATCGTGTCAATCCAGCGATCTTGCATTGCAAACATATAGCGGTCGTAGCCGGCCAGGGCTTCGTCTCCCCCGTCTCCGGAAAGACAGACTGTCACCTCCTGTCGGGCGATGTTTGACACATAGTAAGTCGGCAGGGCTGAGGAATCGCCAAACGGCTCATCAAACTGGCGGGCCAGCCGCGGAAGCACCTCGTCTATGTGCTCCGGGCGGACCAGGTATTCCTGGTGGGCCGTGCCCCACCGCTGCGCCACCTGCCGGGCGTAGGGTAGCTCGTTGTGGGTCTGGTCCTCAAAGCCAATAGAAAAGGTGCGCACTGGTTGCTCACTCAGCGAGGCCATTGTCGCCACCACTGCGCTGGAGTCTACCCCGCCACTGAGGAAGGCACCGAGCGGCACGTCACTGACCATCCGGCAACGGACAACATCGCGTAGCGTTTCGCGCAGCAGTTCACCCCATTCTTCCTCCGAGCGGGCCGCCGGTGTGCTGGTCTGAAACGAGGGGAGCCAGTCCCAGTAGCGTCGCGGAGTATATCGGTTCCCAGGTTTGCCCCCATGTACCAGCAGATGACCGGGCGACAGTTTGGCGATGTGTTGCAGGATGGTGCGTGGTGAGCCGACATAGCCCAGGCTGAGGTATTCCGCTATGGCTGATGGCTCCAGGTGGCGGGGGACGGTGCGATCCGCCAGAATGGCCTTCAGTTCGGAACCAAAAAGGAGTCGCTGTCCATCGTCGTAATAGAATAGGGGTTTCTTGCCCACACGGTCGCGGGCCAGCACAAGCTGGCGTGTGCCCCCATCCCAGATAGCCAGTCCAAACATCCCGTGCAGGTCCTCAACGCAAGATGTGCCATGTTCCTCATACTGGTGCAGAATAACCTCTGTGTCGGTCTGCGAGCGGAAGCGGTGGCCACATGCTTCGAGCGCGGGACGTAGCTCCTGGAAATTGTAGATCTCTCCGTTGAATACCACCCATACCGTTTGATCTTCGTTGCTCATCGGTTGGTGCCCGGCGGGAGAGCGGTCAATGATAGCCAGGCGGCGAAACCCCAACCCCACCCCATTTGCATCGTCAAAGAAGAAGCCCTCATCGTCGGGCCCGCGGTGGACCATGGTCCGCGTCATCTCCCGCAGCAAATTGCGGTTGACTGGCTCACCCGTTGCATAGTTCCAAACCCCACAGATTCCACACATCTTTTCTTAGTTCCTCTTTTCTCCTGTGCTTTGTTTCCATCTCAACAACTCTGTACGGGCCACTTGCTGAGTTGCCATTGAAATCCCCACCAGTAGCCAGAGAAAGCGTGGGTAGGCATTGTGGTTCCAGGTGGCAACCACAAAATACCCGACCATCCCCGCCATCAGCGCAACCGTCATATCGGCAAGGTCCTGTTCCTCGGCCTGGAGCAATTCTTGCTCCGCGTGGTAGAGCGTAAGCAGCAAGGTCCCGATGAGGATGAGAAGTGCTGCCAAACCGAGAAACCCCTGCTCAGAAGCAATCTCAAGGTAAAGACTATGTGGGTGGCGTTCTCCGCGCCGACTGTCCAGGCCAATTTTGCGCGAGTATTCCTGGTAGTGGACCGGGTAGTTGGCCACTCCCACGCCCAGAAACGGGTGCTCCTGGAACATCATAATGGCGGCTTTTGTCTCGCTGGCCCGCCCGCGGAACGATACTTCGTTGCGGACATCGCCCTCGAAAAACTCGGTCAGGGTCATGATACGGTCAGTATACCCTTCGGGCATAAACGTAAGAAGTTGCGAGGCAATGAGGACCATCATAAACAGGGAGAGCACCCCTGGCGGACGGCGCACAAACAGAAATCCAATAGCCAGAATCATCCCAATGAGCGAGGAGCGCGAAAAAGTGAAGAGAATGGAGAGGACACAGACGGCCAGGGCCCAGGCTGCCACCAATCGCCAGAGCAGCTTTTTTTCGTGCCACAGCCGGTCGAGAGCCAGCGGCACGAGCACAACCAGGATTTGCCCATAGAAGTTGGCATTGCCGATGGGCCCGGCAATGCGATAGTCCTCTTCCTCGCCGGCAATGTTTTCAACCCGTGCCAGGCCATATCCCCAGTATTCTTCCTCAAACGTGCCAGTAAGCTGCTGGATTGTGCTGATGGTGCCCATAAAAATACCGGTTGCCAGCAGCACCCAGATAACGCGACGAAAGGTTGTTCCCCGCTGGAGCAACACTACAATGACAAGAACAATGATAGCGTCTTTGACAAAGTCACTGATAACCTCTTTGACGTAGTACGGGTCGGCGGCGTAGAGCAGCGAAGGAAAAGCGGCCATTCCCCAGGCAAACAGCACAATAAATGCCCGCTGCCACCCCTTCGGGCGTTCGTCGAAGAAAAACCAGCGTCCCGCCACAACCAGGATCATCAAGGCTGTGTAGGGCTTGGCAATCGAAGGGGCTCCGTGGGTGTGGACCAGCACATCGGAAAGGCGAGTATAGATAATCCACACCAGCATCAGCAGGCCAAGCTCGGGCCGCCCTAAACTGGCAAACGCAAACCCCATCCCCGCAACACCAGCGAGAAGGAAGAAAGGGTTGGGGAAGATGCTGGTTGCCAGACCGACAATAGCCCCGGAGACCAGAGCCAACCCCCCGAACACCAGCGGTTCCCATTCGATAAGTGACGGGGGAGAGGAGCGAGCCGGAAGCGTTGTTGCCATTTTTGATGCTGTTGATGGTAGTTCTTCAAGGTCCCGCTGGACCATCAATCAATCCCTCCGATACCGTTGGCTCACGGTCCCTTTGTTCTGCTCTTGAGTTTTACAGAGGGGGCTTCTTCGGCAGGCAAAAAAACTGTTTTAACCCCGTTTTGTCGCGATTGCTCGGTTGCCATTTCAAGTCGTTCGATCAAAATTTTGTAGGATTCCTGCTCGGTATACGAAACGCCCCCGATACGCGGATTGAGCAACAACTTTTCGCCCCCGGGTGCAAGTTCCAGCGGTTTTTCCAGGGCCTGGCGAATACGTTCGAGCGTGCGAACTGCTGCGGAGCCATTTGTTTCGGGTAGCAGCACGGCAAAGCCGGTATCGCTCCAACGCCCAAAGACATCGCTCCCACGGAGCTGGTTTTGGAGCGTGCGGGTGACATGGCGAAGCGTCCGTTGCAGCACCGGGCGGGGGAGTTGCTCGATAACTTCGTACAACCCTTCCAGGTGGACCAGGCCAATAGAGAGACGGCCCGTTGCATTGTGGGCGATTTCCTGGCGCAACCGACGCTCAAAGAAGGAGCGTTTGTAGGCCCACGAAACGCTGTCAATCATGCCATGTTGCAAGAGGGCTTCGAGTGGTACCCGCAGTTGTTCGCGTACAACGGCCAGCGCAGCCCCCACTACCATCCCCATCATCAGGGCAACGGCAACGATACGTTTGGGGTTGGGCGAGACTGGCCCATCGGGTGCAACGGCAGGATCAATGACCTGCATCTTGTAGGCCATATAGGTTTTGGTCATATAGTCAATGGTCTGCACCCCGATGCTATTGGCAAGCAACGCAACCATTGCCGGATCACTGCCACGAACAAACAATTCAAGCAAATTGGAATCGGGAACAACCACCGCCGATGTTTCATAGTCTTCGACCAGGGATGGATCTAAGGCCATTTCTGTAAGCGTTGACTGAAAGATCTGTCTGCTCTGGAGGGTCTCGGCGTAGGTGGTGATGATTGATTTTCTGCTCAATGTATCCAGGCTGTAGATGAAATCGCTTACATTTTCTAACCCGCTGGTTTCGGGGCTAACAATAAAACGTGCGCTGGTTTCATACACGGGGTTTGCCCGGTAAATTTGCACGAGGGCAACATTGACCGCGGCCAGCGTGGCGAGGGCCACGAGCCACCAGCTTCTGAGCAACATTTTACTGTAGAGGCGAAGTTCCATAGAAATAGGAGGCAAGGGAACCACCCGCTTCAGCGGGTGTGGGGAATTGCCGCCCCCTCCTTTCCACTTTAACTTGCACTATTCCACCGTCTAGTGGTATAATGGAATGTATGTACATTCAACGAACAATCAGCATCATCCTTCCCGACGATCCCGTCCTGCACGACACGTTGCACGCTTTTCAGTTTATCCAGCAGCAGATCAGCGAGACAGCCTACAATAACGGCAAGCCA
>DAOTUE010000182.1:0-19815 GCA_034436975.1 Chloroflexaceae bacterium | reverse complement strand
CCTTGCAGAGAGTGCCTTGTACAACAGTCTAGCACACTCATTCAGTCGTGACAACCAGGAGAAAGGATGATGGCGGCACTTCCTCCACCCGCTGAAGCAGGTGGTTTCCTGCGCCGCCACTTTTATGAATGGATATGACAGGGATGAGCCGGGGGAAACAGGCCCACCACCCCGCCCCCCGCTCTCCGCCATTATCCCGACGTGGAATGCACTCCGCTATCTACCGGCCTGCCTCACGGCTTTACAGGCCCAGCTTGGCCCCGACGATGAGATTGTACTGGTGGACAATGGCTCCCGCGAGAACGCGGCAGGATGGGCCCGCCGCCACGCGCCCGGCGTGCGGGTGGTGAAGCTGCCCTACAACCGCGGCTTTGCGGGGGGCACCAACGCCGGGTTGCAGGCTGCACATGGTGATCTCCTGCTGCTCTGCAACGACGATGCGCTGGTTGAACCAGGCTGTGTCAATGCGCTCTGCTCTGAACTCCTGGCCCACCCCGCAACGGGAGCGGCGGCGGGGGTGCTCACGTTTAGCCACACCCCCTCGCGGGTTGCGTCGGCGGGTATCCTGATGCAACGCGACGGGGTGGCCACCGATCTCTGGATGGGGCAGGAGGTTGCTTCGTTGCCCCCCGCCCCACGAGACATTTTCGGCGCAAGCGGAGGACTGGCCCTGTTGCGACGTTCGCTTCTTGATGATGTGGGGACGTTCGAGCCGCAGTTTTTTAATTATCTGGAGGATGTGGACCTGGCGTGGCGGGCGCGGCTACGTGGCTGGCGGTGTGTGCTGGCACCGACAGCGCGGGCCCGCCACGTCTACTCGGCCAGCGGTGGCTCACTCAAGCCGCGGTTGCTGGCCCGCAACCGG
Source organism: Chloroflexaceae bacterium (assembly GCA_034436975.1). Taxonomy (GTDB): domain Bacteria; phylum Chloroflexota; class Chloroflexia; order Chloroflexales; family Chloroflexaceae; genus JAAUSY01. The sequence goes on along the minus strand of DAOTUE010000182.1, from coordinate 18,950 downwards.
CTGCGGGTTGTGATACGCTGTGTGCCAGCCCCGCTCCTGCTCGATTGTCTCGTTCCCATTGTGCGCTACGATATGCTGGCAGTTGCCTACGGGTTGCTGCGGGGCCAGCCGGCTATTGTTGCCGGGCGCATTGCGGCTTTGCACGAGCTGCCGGACCTGCTTGCACAGCGTCGCGCCATCCAGGCCCGCCGTACAGTGCCGCTCGGTGAGCTGGCCCACTGGCTGGCCCCCGCTCCATCCCCCCTGGCCACGCTGCACAGGAGACGAGAGCTGGAGCGGCTTATTGCCGGAGCGTATCAATAGCCCATCAGGCCACAACAGCGGCGGCACACGGGCATCAGCCCCTCGGTGTAGAGCGATTTGCGGAATTTCTTTGCGGCCTCGTTGTTCCACATCTCCTGCACTCCCTCTGTTTTGATGTTGCCAATCACATAGTCATGATAGTCGCGGCACAGGCTCACATCGCCATTGCTGTCTATTTCCATTGTCATAAAGATGCTGATGCACTGCTCATAGCCAAAGGTGGCGCGGTGGTCTTCGTAGTAGCGTTGAATATCATCCTCAGTTTTGAGATGGGGGTACATAAAAGGGACACATTTCTTGTAGCCATTGGTCCGCTCACGCATCAGCCGGCGCATCTCATCAAACTGCCCCAGGATCAGGTGATGGTCGAAATCTTTCCAGGTGCCAATCCATCCGAGGTGGGTATGGGGGGCAAAGCCAAACCGACGCTCAAAGTCCTTCGTATGCTCATGGGCCGATTGCTCATCAATCCACCACGAAAGGTAGTAGATATGCATATCGGCATACTGGCGGCTAAATTTGTAGATGTCGAGCAGGTGGTTGATGTTGTAGCGGGCAACAACGCTGATGGGCGCGAGATAGGGGAAGTGGCTCCCGCGTCGCTGCTTCTCCTCCTCGACAGCCGCGAGGGCCCGCTCCACATCTCGGAAGTTGTTCATCTTGTCGGAGACACCGGGCCGCTGCTGGTTGTGGATTTCCTCGTTGTGACCATCCAGGCTCAGCCACAACACCTTGCAGGTATCGGCTATCTCCTTCGCATATTTTGCAATGTTCGTCCCATTGCTGACCATCATAATGGGCATCTTGCGTTCGGCAATGTAGTAGAGCAGCTCAAACAGGTCCTGGTAGAGCATTGGCTCTCCCCCCCAGATATACCAGACCGGCAACCAACCCGCCTCAACAATTTGATCAACAAGCTGCTTGTAGACAGCAACAGGCACTTCATTTTTTTTCAGTTCTTTTGGCGGTTTGCCAATCAAGTAGCCGTTATCGCCCCACTGCCCGCAGGTATGGCAGCGCAGGTTGCACAGGTCAGTGATGCGGAGGCTCACCTGCCGAACATTGTCGCCCTTCCCCTCTTCCCGCCGAAACATGCGGCGGAGGTTGAAAAATTCCTTATCTACTTGCAGCCCGACCAGTGAGGTGAAGGTTGGCCAGTCGGCACGGATAACTTTTGGTATTTCTTGCAGAACAAAATCTGCTGGTATTCTGCTACGAGTTCGCATAGTCGTTATTCCTCTCTATCTGGTATGCATTCGTAATCGGAAACGGCAAGACGCTTGCCATTGTCAGGGGGCCAGTGTTGGAATAGGTTGCGCCCGCACGGTTGCCGCCAGTTCAGATTGTGCAGTCAGGATGCGCGGATCATGCGTTGCTGTCTCAACAATGCGCCGAGGGATGGGTGGGATAAGCGTGGGGGTTGGTTTTGCCCCGCCGGCACACCCGACCAGAATCACAAGCGCGAGGGTTATAAGGGTGATCATGAGTTTGCGATATACCATAAATTACCTCTCCCTTCCTTCGTGTTCTTATGTATCCTTCGTTTTGTATGCTTCGTAATTGTATCGAAAAAATCTCTTACGGAGTATAGCACACATCCAGGGTGGGGAGGCCGGCCAACCGGGCGAGATCAAGGCCACTTCTGCAAAACACCCGGAAGACAGTGGGAGAGAGGCACACGGAAACAAGCGGGATTCTACGGTTCAATGTCGGGGACGGCGGTGGCAACTTCTGGTTCAATCAGGAGCACCGATTCTGCCATCCATCCTTTGAGGCCATCGGGAGTTGTCACCTGATACCAGTTTGTGCTGCTCCTGCCGTGCAGGATAACATCCTTTTCGCGGGGGACGCTGGTAATAATCGTGTAGTCTAGCCCCGGTCCTTCGCGCACGTTGGCATTGACAACAGCCTTTGCCGTAAGTGGCTCTGGTGTGGGAGAGGGCGTGGGCGGACGGGGGGTGGAGGTGGAGGACGGAGTCGGGCGAGGCGGTTCGGGGGTCACAGTGGGAAGCCGCCCCAACGTAGGAAATGGAGAGATTGTTGGGGGAAGAGCACTGTCAATATATTCGCAGCCGCTCAGGAGCAGAATGGGCAGCAGGACGACTATGAGTACAGCCAGTAGCCCTCCTGCTCTTCCCCCAGATCTTCCAGACAAAGGGACGCGAAACCATAAGAACAACGAGAAAGGCAATCCGGTTTCCTGTTTCTTTGTATTGCAGAGAAATGGATTTATTGTGGTCGGGGCGAGTGGATTTGAACCACCGACCTCCGCGACCCGAACGCGGTGCTCTACCAGGCTGAGCCACGCCCCGAAACTCTGTTTTGCTTCGTTGTTTTACTTGTTCCCCGCGCTGCTTGCCTCGCTCCATTGTGGACAAAGACAAACAGAACCCATCGCATGGTGCCGAAGGTGGGATTCGAACCCACAAGGACGTATGTCCGGTGACTTTTGAGATCACTGCGTCTGCCAGTTTCGCCACTTCGGCCCTCGCTGGTTATTATAGCAGAGGCCGGAAAAAGCGTCAATGGGAAATGCGCAATTGCGCAATCGCGCAATCTTCTGCCACCTGCCAATCTGCCACCAGAAAATTTTGCGCTTTGCCTGCCATTCGTGTATACTACGCGGGGTATCAGGGTTTCCCTGAGTTTTGCCCGGTGATATACCTGAAAAAAGAATCGCCGGCCATTGTCCGTTATAAAGCCCGTCATAAAGCCCGTGGTGTATTCAGACCGCGAAAGGCAAGAAGGCCAGAAGCACAGAACGAGAAGCAATGTGGTGGAGAGCATGGAGGAGAGCATAGGAGGAGAGCATAGAGGATAAGGAGGACCTGTGTATATCGTAATGATTTCCGCCGAATGCGCTCCCGTCATCAAAGTCGGGGGGTTGGCCGATGTGGTCTATGGAATCAGCCGCGAGCTGGAAATCCGCGGCAATGTGGTTGAGATTATCCTCCCCAAGTATGACTGTATGCGCTACGACCATATCTGGGGTCTCCAGATTACCTACAATGACCTGTGGGTTCCCTGGTATGGCGGAGCTATCCATTGTTCGGTGTGGTTGGGCTTTGTCCACGGGCGGAAATGTTTCTTCATTGAGCCACATTCGCAAGACAACTTTTTCAACCGGGGCGCGTTCTATGGCTTCCACGATGAAACCCTGCGGTTTGCCTTCTTTAGCAAGGCGGCAATGGAATTTTTGCACAAGACTGGCAAACACCCGGAGATTATTCACTGTCACGATTGGCACACGGGCCTTGCGCCAGTGCTGCTTGCCGAAATCTACAAACATCAGGGGATGCACAACGAACGGGCTTGCTATACTATTCACAACTTCAAGCATCAGGGCATCGGGGGGAGAGAAATCCTCTTTGCCACCGGGCTTGGCCGCCCGGAATACTACTTTGACTACCACCGACTGCGCGACAACTTCAACCATAGCGCGATAAACTTTATGAAAGGTGGGATTGTCTACTCAAACTTTGTCACCACCGTTTCGCCTCAGCATGCGTGGGAGGCCCGCCACACCGACCAGAGCCACGGCCTGAGCCACACCCTCTATGTCCACGGGAACAAGGTGGGCGGGGTGCTCAATGGAATTGATTACAACGTGTGGAACCCGGAAATAGACTGGTATATCCCCTACCATTACGGCCCCGGCAACATTGATGCGAAATATGGCAACAAAGAAGCCCTGCGCGACCGGCTCCTGCTTCGCAAAGACTACAAGCCGATTATTGCCTACATCGGGCGGCTCGACCAACAAAAAGGGGTGCATCTCATCCGCCACGCCATCTTCCACGCTATTCGCCACGGGGCCCAATTTGTCTTGCTGGGCACCAGCCCCGACCCGTCCATCAACCACGATTTCTGGCGGCTCAAACACGAACTCAACGACAACCCCGACTGCCACCTGGAACTGGGATTCAATGAGGAACTCTCGCACCTCATCTACGCCGGCGCGGATATGATGATTGTCCCGAGCATCTTTGAACCATGCGGACTGACGCAAATGATCGCCCTGAAGTATGGAACCGTCCCCATTGTGCGGGCCGTTGGCGGGTTGGTAGACACGGTGTTCGACCGCGACTACTCCCACCGCCACCCCGACGACCGCAATGGCTACGTTTTTCACAACGCCGACTACCCCGGCATCGAGTCGGCCATGCACCGGGCAATTGGCCTGTGGTATGGATACCCGGATGAATTCCGAAAATTGTTGCTCAATGGGATGCGTTATGACTTTTCCTGGAACCATCCCGGCCAGCACTATCTCAATATCTACGAATACATCCGCCATAAATAAGAGGAATGAACGAGGAATGAAGGAAGAAGAAAAGAACCAGAAGGAGGAGACCAGGTATGCATGAGATAGGAGAATACGTCAACGGCTTGCCGAACATTTCCGGCTCGGAGCAGGTGATTGAAGAGGCGATTCGCAAAAACCAGGAAAAACCGGTTTTTCTGCCCGATAGCACGATAGATTTCGGGCGCATCCGCAGTGCGTTTACCATTGCGCTGCATATGCATCAGCCGCTCATCCCCGCCGGGAGCGACGACCTCCAGACGGCGGAGATTATCAGCAACCTGAAGCACATGATGGACAACCAGGGCATCGGGGACAACCACAACGCTCCGGTCTTTCACTGGTGCTACAAACGCATCGGCGAATTTGTCCCCCAACTCATTGACGAAGGCAAGCAGCCACGGGTGATGCTGGAATACTCCGGCACGCTGCTGCACGGAATGCGCCACATGGGGCTGCACGATGTGTTCGACAACCTGAAAACCGTGACAACCAACCCGGCCTACCGCCACGCCGTCGAATGGCTTGGGGCCCCCTGGGGACACGCTGTCGCTCCTTCAACGCCAGTGCAGGACTTCCGGCTGCACGTCAAAGCCTGGCAGCACCATTTCGCCGCTATTTTTGGATTAGAGGCACTGACCCGTGTGCGCGGGTTCTCCCCCTCGGAAATGGCCCTGCCAAACCACCCCAACGTAGCCTACGAATTTGTCAAAACCCTGAAGGATTGCGGCTTCCAGTGGGTGCTGGTTCAGGAGCACACCGTAGAGAACCCGGAGAATGGCCATACCCCCGAACAAAAACACCTGCCCCACCGGCTTGTGTGCCGCAACTCCGCTGGCGAGAGCGTCAGCATTATCGCGCTGGTCAAAACGCAGGGCAGCGACACCAAACTTGTTGCGCAGATGCAGCCCTACTATGAGGCACAGGGGTTGTCGCGGTGGGATCTCGCAGGCAAGCAGGTTCCCCCCCTCGTGACGCAGATTGCCGACGGGGAGAATGGCGGTGTGATGATGAACGAATTCCCGCCAAAGTTCATGGAAGTGATGCGCCAGGCCTCCGGGTCGGATACCGCCCCGATGAATGGCACCGAATATCTGGAGCACCTTTTTGCAATGGGCATCCGCGAGGATGATCTCCCCGTAATCCAGCCCATCCACCAGAAAAAAATCTGGGACAACTTTTCCCCCGGCGATGGCGATGAAAAACTCGCATCGGTCGTTGAAAAACTGAAGCGCGAAGACCACCGCTTCCACATGGACGGGGGAAGCTGGACAAACAACATCTCCTGGGTGCAGGGGTATGACAACCTGCTTGGCCCGATGGAGCGGGTTAGCTCGCTCTTCCACGAGAAGATCATCAAGCCGGGCGTGGCAACAAACGACCATCGCTACCGCAACGCACTCTACCACCTGATGTGCTCGCAAACAAGCTGCTACCGCTACTGGGGGCAGGGAACCTGGACCGACTACGGGATAGAAATTTGCCGCCGGGCGACTGACATCATCAACCACGACCTGTAGCGCATATTCTGGTTGTTTGTGCTCCTCCCCCTGCCGCGGGCGCGGCTCCCCCTCTCCTGGCGGGAGAGGGGACTGGGGGAGAGGGACGGATAGGTTCTGTGTTTACACGGAGATGGTATTAAGAGATAGATAGAACGCTGCCGAGAGAATATATGAGATATATCTACCACGCACTTGTATTGAACCTGCACCAGCCTGCGGGTAATCTGGAATATCTGCTCGAACACAATGAATGGGAAGCCAGGGAGATCCTCTGGGCAATGGAACGGATACCCCGCTCTCTCTGGCAATATGAGGACATCGGCAGGGTTCATCTTGCGTTCTCCGGGACGCTGCTCGAAACACTCGCCAACCCCGAATTTCAAAACCGTGTCTATGGCATTGTCAAATGTGGCGATTTGCTCTGGTATCTCCAGAACCCGCGCATCTTTGAGCTGCTCGGCACCGGCTATTATCACCCCGTGCTGCCCCTCATCCCCCGCACCGATTGGGAAGAGCAGATTGCCCGGTGGCAGGGCATCGGGCAACATCTCTTTGCCCGGTCCGAGTTTCAGGGCTTCTGGCCCCCCGAAATGGGCTTCAGCATGGAAATGATCCCCACGCTCAAGAAGATGGGCTACCGCTATGTGCTGGTTGATAGCAAATACGTTGAACCGCTAGAACCAATGCGCTGGGAAGAAATCCGCTATCGCCCACATATTGCCCGCTACAAAGACGAAGAAATTATTGTGGTTGTTCGAGACCGCGAACTCTCCGACGCACAAGAATCGGGAATGAACTACGGCTGGTTTGAGCACGAAATCCACGAGAGAACCAAATGGTGCGATTTCCCCCCGCTGGTGACAACCTGCACCGATGGCGACAACGGTGGGTGGTTTCGCAACACCACAGAAAAGGGCAACTTCTGGCATGTGTTCTATGATGATTTTATCGGACAGATACGGCGCGGGGAAACGGTCGGGCGGCCTATCTTCATCAGCGAATACCTCAACCGCTACGGGGCCCACGGCACGGTGCATGTCAACACCGGCGCATGGAACACCGGCTGGCACCACGGCGAGGGGTTTCTCCAGTGGACAGGCTCGCAAAAGCAGAAAGACGCACTGGAGCGGGTGCGCCACACGAGCGAAACCTTCCACGCCATCCAGAACGAACTGGGCGGCCTGCTACACGACCCGCGGCGGGCCTACCAGATGGAAGAGGCCCACTGGCATTTGCTGCGGGCCCAGACAAGCTGCAACTTCTACTGGGGCGAAGCCTGGATAGACCGCTGCCACCGCGACCTTGATATTACCTGGTTTAACCTGGAGACGGTGCGCGAGTAGGGGGGTTGTCACTTCCCGTTGTCGTCCGAGATACCCTGTTTTGCCAGCAACCCCATCGCCGTGGGGCTGGTGAGAAAAAGGTGGAATTCCTGGATGGCTCGTGGCGTGCCGCGGGCACGGCTCCGCAGCAGATACCATTCCTGCCTGAGTGGAGAACCATAGAATTTCAGGCGGCGCAGGGAGGAATTGGGCGGGATACACAACCGCGGCACAAAGGCCAGACCAATCCCTTCCTGCACACCCTGGAGCATCATGGTGATAGTTGTTGCTTCCACAGGCACGCGCATATCGGCCACAATTACCCCGCTCCGCCGCAACCCTTCTTCAATTGTTCGGCGGAGCGGCTCTGTCGGGGCAGGCAAGATGAGTCGTTCCTCGCGCAACACCTCCAGCCCGATCTCCTGCTGCTGCCGGGCCAGCGCATGGCCGGGCGGGGCCAGCAACACCAGTTCCTCGTTGCCCAGAAAGATTGCATCCCACCCCCGCCGCCGTTGTTGCTGCTCCTCAATAAGGAGGATCGAAAAATGTTGCGTGGCCAACGCATCCAGCAGCACCTCGCCGGGAACAACGCGAACGTCCAACGACACTTCGGGAAACTGAATGAGAAAGAGCGCGAGGAGGGGGGGGAGCAATACTTCGCCGCTGTTCGAGGTGCAGCCAATCAGGACACGCCCGGTAATCTGCCCGCGGAGCGAACGGATATTCTGCTCGGTGCGCTCCGAAATGGTGATGATTTCGCGGGCCGCAGCCAGCAACTCTTCGCCCGCGTGGGTCGGAATCATCCGCTGCCCCACGCGCCGAAAAAGCCGCACATCCCCAAGCTGATCCTCCAGCGAGCGGATGTGCATACTCACCGATGGCTGTGACATATGGAGATATTCGGCGGCAGCGGTATAGTTTCCTGCATCCACCACCGCCAGAAATGTCCTCAGATGAACAGTATTGAGCACTTATGCCCCGATAAAGAAGAAGCCCAACCCGGCAATGCAGTACACCGCCAGCAGTTGTGTCCCTTCCAGCCAGTTGCTCTCGCCATCCTGAGAAATAATCGTGGCAATGAGCACCGAGAGCGTCAGCAAGGCAACTTCAAACAGGCTGAAGAACAGCGTCATTTGCCTCTCGAAGAGCAAGCTAATAAACACCAGCAATGGAGCCACAAGGAGCGCAATCTGCATAGAAGAGCCAAACGAAATCATCATTGAAAGATCCATCTTGTTCTTGTAGGCCACCTGGATAGCAACCAGGTGCTCGGCAACATTGCCCACCAGCGGAATGATGATGACCCCCAGAAAAACTTCGCTCACGCCCAGGCCGTGGACAATTGGCTCAACGGCCCCGACCAGAAACTCACTTAAAAAAACGATGCCCAGCGTACTTATCGCCAATACGCCAATGGAAAATGGGATACTCCACTTTGCCTTGTGGATGGCTTCCTCTTCGCTGTGGTCATCAACCCCGACTGGTGAGGACTTTTGTTGCTCTGGCTTTCGGAAGGAGAAAATCAGGCTGAGAACGTAGAGAAAGATAAGGATAGCTGAAACCCCGATACTCAGCTTGTTGAGAGCCGGGTCGGTGACAACCGTGCTATAGACATCGAGTTCACCCAGGTGTATCTCGTGCAGCACTTCAAACAGGGTCGGGACAATCAACCCGATGGCCGCCAGCAGCATCATCGAAGAGGCCACGGCAGAGGTTTTGCGGTCGAACCGCTGCGGGCCATTGCGTAGCCCGCCCAGGAGCATACTCATACCCATAATGAGGAGCAGGTTTCCAAGAATGGAGCCAGTGATAGAAGCCTTGACCAGCTCAACCTGTCCCTCTTTGAGCGCAACAATAGTAATGATCAGTTCGGCAGCATTGCCAAGTGTGGCGTTGAGCAACCCGCCAACTTTTGGCCCCGTGTGGATAGCCAGTTCTTCGGTTGCCTCCCCCAGAAAGCCTGCCAGCGGTATCATCGCCAGGCAGGAAAAACCAAAGATGAGTACCTCGTTGTGCCAGACAAACTTGGCCAGAAACGCCAGCGGAACGAATATGAGCAGGTAGCGTATGTATTTCACAATCCCCCCATCCTCAGATAGTCTTTCAGATAGCCTTTCGGATAGCTTCAGGCAGATAGCCTCAAGGGGCTTTCCCCGATGCTACCGTTTCGCTATTATATCATAGAGAAGCTATCTGTTTTGCCCCGCCCTGGCCCTGAGAACAGGATCGAGCCACCGCACGCTGATAAACAACAGGAGCAGGGTCAGCACCAGCGAGAAACCGGTGTAGATGATCCAGGGAGAGGGGAAGACAATCCCTTCTATGTCCTGGAAAAAGGGATTTTCCCCATTGGAAAGGAACCCCAGGGTCATCCCCAGGGCAATAAAGGGGTGTGAGCTAAGCATTGTTCCGAATATGTAGACAGAAAATCGCTCTTCGTAGAACTCAACGTTCGCAATTCCCAAAATGAGGAAAAAGAAGGGAACGGCGAGCAGGAAGAAGATAACCACTGCCTGGGAGCGGATGACAGCCGCCAGCGTTGTCCGCATAATCGTAGAAAAGAATATCCCGACTGTGGCATAGAGCATCGCCGTCACCAGCACGGTTACGAGTGATACCCCCATCTCTATTGCGCTGATTCCGCCAAACAGGAAAGAGAGGCCCGCCAGCGGCAGAACGGCAAAGATGAGCAAGACAACGTAGGCCAGGGCCGCAAAGAGCTTCCCCACGACAATTTGTCTGGAGCTGAGCGGTGTGGTAATCAGCAGGTCGAAGGTCTGGTTTTCTTTTTCGCCGGCAATGCTGCCAGCGGCAAGCGACGGGGTAATGATGCAAACCTGGACAAGAGTTGTAAAGATAACCGTGTAGAAAATAGCCTTGCCAATTTCGCCCCCGCTGTTATACGAGTAGCTCGACCTTGAAGTAGCAGCATAGGACAGGGAGATGAGCAGGGTGACAACGCTGGTCAGCGCAAGGTAGGACGAGAGCACTATCCAGGCACGGTGCGCACGCACCCGCCGGCGGAGTTCCTGGGCCAGCACCGGATTTTTCCAGATCATTTTTCCTCTCCTTTTTCCTCTCCTTCGTTATCAGCCTGTGTAATCGTTCAGGCCCCGCACCTGTCCTCCCCCCACTGGCGGGAGGGATTGGGAGTGGGGCCGCGTTCGCATCGGGGCAAGCGAGACGCTTGCGCTCACAGGGATCAGAGATTGCCCGAACCCGGTGAACGCTTACTCATGTTCTGTGCTCCCTGTGCTCCCTCCCTGTGCCGGTTTCGGCGAGAAAGGCGGCCATTGCGTGGCTCACCGCTTCCGGACACTCGTAGAGCATCCACCGTGAGCAGCGTGGCAGAACAACCTCTTTTTCCAGACCCGCCGCTACATATTCCTGCGTGCGCCGGGCCAGGGTGTGCTCGTAGGGACTGGCTTTCTCTCCCCACAGGAGCAATGTGGGCACAGCAACAGGGAGAGATGATGGACAGAGATTTGCTTCTGGCAGGCCAGCGCGGAGCACATCGGCGGGTGGGATGGCGCGATACCAGGCCAGCGCGGCCCTCAACCCATGTGGCTTGCTCATCGCATCCTTGTAGGCTTCAATTGCTGGCTCAGGCCCCTCGCCATCGGGGATACGGTTGGGGAAATGTCCTTCCTCGGCGGTGGGGCCGAGCAGGAGCCGCATGGCCAGCGCATAGTCATTTGCCTGCAACGCGGTTTCGGGGAGCCAGGGCAACCGAAAGAAGGCAGCCAGGAGCCGCCGCCCGATCAGCGTGGCTATGCCATTTCCCGTGTGCGCCGAGAGAAGCGCGGGGTGGGGGGTATGCACCAGCATCAGCCGCTCGACACGATGGGGATAGCACGCAGCCAGCCCCCACGCCAGCAACCCGCCCCACCCCTGGCCCGCAACAATAGCACGGTCGTATCCCAGGTGGCGCATCAGTTCCACCACGTCGGCCAGGAGCATATCGGCCTCATAGCCACCGGCGGGCTTGTCGGTGTCGTTGCAGCCGCGCAGGTCGGGGGCAACCACGCGGTAGCGGTGGCTGAGCGCAACAAGCTGGTGTTGCCAGCTATACCAGAAGCCGAAAACATCGTGGAGCAGCAGGAGCAAGGGGCCCTCTCCCGCCGTCGCATAGTGCATCTGGATACCATTCAGCCTGAGCGTCTCATGGCATATCTGGCTTGTCTTGCGGCCCACTGGCTTGCTTGTCCTTCGTCTGGTTTCGTTCAATTGTCGCTCCCCATTGTGTTCATCTCCACACTATTCCTTTCCCAAAAAAGACGATGGACAAGCAATTGCCCATCTATTCCTTTCAGCGTTACCTCGCTGCTCTCCCGCGGGAATGGTTGCTCAGAGAGAAACCGCTGGACTTCACGGTCTCGCTGGAGCATATCGCTAAAGAAGACATCATCTCCTTTTGACAAGCCCTGCACCCGCGCCGCAACATTGACCGTTGTCCCGAAGTAGTCGAGGCGTTCGTTCAGGGTGACACTGAGGCAGGGGCCGCTATGCAGCCCAACCTTGAGAATGAGCCGCTCATCTCCAGTCAATCCTTGCTGCTGGTTGAGCGCGGTAATCCGCTTCTGCATATCCAGGGCGGCCCGCATCGCCTCAACCGGGGTCTGGAACACGGCCAGGATCGCATCGCCGATGGTCTTGACAATTGTTCCATTGTTGTTGTCGGCAGCGATGAAGAGTTCGTCGAAATGGAGCCGCACCAGGTGATAGGCTCGCGGGTCGCCACGGCGGGCATAGATGGCGGTTGAGCCGGCCAGGTCGGTGAAAATAAGAGCCAGCCGCGTGACGCTGAGGCTCTCGTCGGGGAGAAGTCGCTGAGTGGGAAAGAGTCGCTGGAATTCGGGCAATACGAGCAGGGAGAAGGCAGGCGTGGGGGACAACCGCTCATCAATGCTGGCGCGGAAGGTGGGGTCGTCGGCCTGGTTTCCCAGGGGGCGGAGCCGCTCGTGGATGCTGAATGTCACGCGGACTTCAACATCAAGATGGGGTGAAAATTCTGCCTTGCACATCGCGCATACTGCATCGTGGTGCAGCTCGTGAAGCGATGAGGAGCGGGGGTCAATGCCGCCGCAGGCCGGGCAGCGCACATCCCAATGCAGCACAACGATCCCCTCGTAGAGAGCCGCCAGCAGCAGCTTCAGCGTGGCCCGTTCGTTCAGTTCCAGGTGTTCGCTCAGGTAGCGCGGGTTGAAATGGTATACCTCGCGGTCTTCCGCTTGGTCAAGAAATCGGGCAAATTTTTCAAGGAGATCGGGAGATGTGATAAGGTCGAGTGCAATATCGTGCTGCTCCATGTTCAAAACCGTCTTGTGGACATCTGGACGGCGTTTGAAAAGGCCAAACATATGCTTTCCCCCTGTTTATACCTGTATTGGTGTTATTATACCGTATCTTTCTTTCTTTATAAACGAGAGGGGGGAAGGTTTTCGGTTTGCTCTGCTGCGTGCGCGGCACTCCCTCTCCCAGCAGGAGAGGGAGCCGGAGGGGTGAGAGACGGATAGTTTGCATATTTCAGGATAGCGCAGGCGGGGGAAGAGCGCAAGGAACAGGCGGGGAAGCCCCTCATCTAAACACCTGCACACCTGCACCTGCCCCTTGCGCGGTTTACCCCAAATCCATACAATATCTATGTCGTAAGGGAAAAAAGTGAATAACAGCGCAAACAGATATGGGCCAGACCGCGGGTTTGCTGGTCCTGGAGGGCTGTTTTTTCCGAAAATCAACAGGGTTCAGGTTATGTCTTCTCTGTTGAGCAAGTGAGGTTGAGCAAGTGAGCAGGAAGGTGTAGTGTAGGGATGCAATCAAAAATGGTGTGCCGGCGTTGTGGGGTTGTTCTGGCCCTGACGCAGGACGGAAACGGCGAGGAACTGATTGTCGGGAGTCCCGTGGGGGGCATCTATCATGCAGAAATTGTGCCACGGGGCCGCCTATTGTTGCGCTGCTCGCGCTGTGGCTCCGTGCGCGAATGGCACCCGCCCCCCCGCTCCCGCAAGAAGCGAACCGCATCCGACGAGGGGGAGGAGACAGACTGAGAACAGGAAGCATATCCCAGAAAACAAGAGAGCCGGCCTTTTCCCCCACTGGTGGGGCAGAGCCGCAGGAGACGGGCACCCTGACACATTGAGCAGGGTACCCGTCTCTCTCGTTTCTGGTCTTGAAGAGGCAAATACGCAAAGGAGGAAGGCCAATGAATGAAACAACATGGGTATCGTGGGCGGGAGTATCGGGGTTTCTGCTCTATGCTCCCTGGATTATGTTGGGTGTCCTGGTTGTGCTGATGGTTGTGCTGATGGTTGTGGGGAGCCGGTGGGGGCCAGCGTGGAGGGGGAGCGAACCGTCGGAGGAATCCCGCTACCGCATCATCGGGGGCATCTACCACACGCTGCAAGAGACCAGTGCGGCTCTCACGAGCCTTGAGCAGCGCATAGCGGCAATAGAACGGCACGCCGAGCACGAGCGCGAGATCCGCACCCTGATGCTGGAGCGGCTGTCGCCTCGCACACGTTCGACACGCAAAACCCCGCCACGGGAAGAGTAGCAAGGAAGCCAAAAAGGAAGCCGAAAATGCCAATGGGCAGAAACAAGAAGACAGGGAGGAAAGAAACAATGGATGACAAACCACGCGCCCCCTGGGAGCAGCAACCCCAGGAAACTACGGAAGCATATGAAGCAGCAACAATCTTTTTTGACCTGGGGCCACGGCGAACATTTGCCGAAACAGCGCGGCGGTTGGGGAGAAGCCGGGGGTATGTCCGCAACCTTGCAACACGGCATCAGTGGAAGGAGCGGGCGCAGGCCTGCGATCGGCACCACCAGCAGGCCCGCCGGAACAAGCGTAAAGAGGAACCAGTTGAACCAGCAGCAACACCGTCACCCCTGGAAGAAGCGAACATATGGGAGCAGCGGCTCAGCCAGCAGCGCGAAATCGAGTGGAACGTTGCCCAGGAGCTTATTGCACGGGTGCGCGACATGCTGGCAACCCCGCTCGAAGAGATGCGCTGGTCGCCCCGCGATGTTGCAACCTACTTCAATCTGGCAATGCAACTGGTGCGCTATGCCGCCAGCGAGGGGAGTGAGGGGGGCGCAGGTGCGGAAGGCAAAGCCGAAACAGTAATCCGGGTTGAATATGTTGGAGAGGAGACGAATGCAGAAACGAGTGGGGAAGAGGACGCGACCACCGAAACCGATGAAACCGATGAAACCGATGAAACCAGTGAAACCAGTTCAGACGAAGGGAACAAAATCGCCTGAGAACAGCACGATTACGCTGCACCTGCCGCAGCTACACCGTGCTCAGCAGTCCATTGTGTGGCAGGCAAAACGGTACAACGTTGTGTGTGCGGGGCGGCGCACGGGCAAAACGGTTCTGGGGATAGACCGGCTCATCCAACCGTCCCTGCACGGCGGTCCGGTGGCGTGGCTGTCACCATCCTACCGCATGCTCTCCGAGGTGTGGCGCACTGTGCGGCAAACGCTCCACCCCATCACGTCGCGCCGATCCGAGCAGCAGCACCGCCTGGAACTTGTGACTGGAGGGTTGATTGAGATGTGGAGCCTGGATAATGCCGATGCCGTGCGCGGGCGAAAATACCGCCGCGTGGTGATAGATGAGGCGGCAATGGTGCGCGACCTGGGGCGGGCCTGGCAACAGGTTATCCGCCCCACCCTGAGCGACCTGGGAGGCGATGCCTGGTTGCTCTCCACCCCGCGGGGACGCAACTTTTTCTGGGAATGCTGGCAGCGAGGGCAGGACCCGACCAACCCCGATTGGGCAAGCTGGCAAATGCCCACCAGCGTCAACCCGCACATTGCGCCAGAAGAGGTAGCGGCAATGCGGCGAGACCTGCCCGAACGGGTCTACCTGCAAGAGGTGCTGGCCGAGTTTCTCGACGATGCGGGGAGCATCTTCCGTCGGGTGCTTGAGGCGGCAACGGCGGAGCCGCTGGCCGGGCCGGCCCCAGGAGCACCCTACGTGATGGGTTGCGACTGGGCGCGGGCCGAACAGGGCGATTATACCGTGGTGACGGTGATGGATGCGGCAACACGCACAATGGTTGCGCTGGAGCGATGGAGCGGGGTGGCCTATGCCCAACAACTGGACCGGCTGCGGGTGCTGGCCGAACGCTGGCACCCCGCCGGCATTGTTGCCGAAACCAACAACATGGGGAGCGTGCTGGTGGAAACGCTGCAACGGGAGCACGGGCTACCTGTGGCAGGGGTTGTCACAACAAACCAGTCGAAAGCGGCCTGGGTAGATACGCTGGCCCTGGCGTTTGAGCGTGGCGATATAACCATCCTCAATGACCCGGTGCTCATTGGGGAACTCCTGGCTTTTGAGGGAACGCGATTGCCGGGGGGAATGATGCGCTACGCCGCAGCGAGCGGGCAGCACGATGACTGCGTGCTCTCGCTGATGCTGGCCCTGCATGGGTGCGAACACAATAACCCGCTGCTGCTGTGGTGAGGCTATTTCCGTAAGGGTAGCGTTCCTGGGAGTGCGGGCATCCTGCCCGATCCCAATGCAAGCGGGACGCTTGTAATCGTTCAGGCCCCCCACCTGTCCTCCTCTCAGCGGGGGGATGGATTGGGAGGGGGGGCGTGTCCGCATCGGAGCAAGCGAGACGCTTGCGTACCCAGGAATCAGGGATTGCCCAAATACCGTGAACGATTACGGACGCTTGCGCTCCCAGGATTCTCCCCCGCCAGGGGGATGACAGGCGGGGGGGGCCTGAACGATTACGAACGATTACTTCTGTTGTATCTCTGCTTGATATGATACACTGGAGAAAATGGGTATTTCTGGTTTTTTCTAGGAAGGAAACCACCGATGGCAGGAGAGATCATAACGTTTCTCCAGACTCACCCCCCCTTCAACCTGCTCACATCCGAGCAGGTACAGACGATTGCTGCCAGCATTGAGAGCCGCGAGGTCGGGCCCGGAGAAGATATTCTCACCCCACAGGATGCGTCAGTCGAATACCTCTCCATTGTCCAGCAGGGAAGTGTCGAGATGTTGCAAGAGGACGAAGCCAGTATTGTCACCTTTTTCGACACGCTACGCGAGGGCGACATCTTTGGGCATACAGCCCTCGTGCGCGGCCACTCCCCCCAGGTTATCATCCGGAGCCGCGAAAAAACCCGCCTCTATCTGCTGCCCGCCGAAACATTTTTCCGTTTGCGCTGCGAAAACCTGGAATTCGCCCGCTTTGTGGATAGCCTGGCCATCGAGCAGGCGATCATGGTTTCGCAAAGCCGCACCACCAGCACGACAAGCGGCTTGCAAGTCCGTCTGGGCGATATATTGCAGCGAAAGCTGGTCAGCGTTGCGCCCGAAATGACCGTGCGCGATGCGGCCCGGTTGATGAAACAAAATGGCGTGCGCTACCTCATTGTGGACACCAACCCGACCGGCATTGTCACCGACCACGACTTGCGAAACCGCGTCATTCTGGAGGGACGAAACTATGAGACCACGGTTGGAGAGGTGATGACCGCGCCGCTCCTCACCCTGCCCGCCGATAGCCTGGTATTCGAGGGGTTGATGGTGTTGCTAGAAAACCGGATGCGCCATTTGCCCGTGACAGAAAACGGGCAGATTATCGGCGTTGTCACCCATATAGACATCTTGCGCCAGCAGAGCCACGACCCGCTCTTCCTGCCGCGCCAGCTTATGCGGGCCCGAAGCATTGGCGACCTGCGTCAGTATACCGAGCAGGTAACGGAAATGGTTGGCTCAATGCTGCATACTGGCTCACGCATGCAGGACATCGGGCGGGTGGTGGCGGTGGCCCACGGGGCCCTGCTCGACCACCTCATCCACGATGCAGAGGCAAACCTGGGCCCGCCCCCCTGCCCCTATGCCTGGCTGGTGCTCGGCAGCGAGGGCCGCTATGAGCAAACGCTACGCACCGACCAGGATAACGCGCTGGTGTATGCCGACGATGCGCCCCAGGGGGCCGAGGAGTATTTTACCCGCCTGGCCGTGCGCGTGGTCGGACAGCTTGTGGAGTGCGGGTTTCCGCGCTGTCCCGGCAACATTATGGCTACAAACCCGCTTTGGCGCAAGCCGCTGCAAACCTGGCGCGGCTATTTTTCCGATTGGATTCATATTCCCGATGAAGAAGCCCTGATGCGGGCCTCTATCTTTTTCGACTACCGCCGTGTGGCGGGCACGCTGGATGTGGAACAAGCGTTGCGCCCGATTATTCTGGGGGCTACGAAAAACCGTATTTTCCTCAGTCGGCTTGCCAAAAATGCGTTGCGACAATCGCCCCCGCTGGGGAACTTTTTCCGTGATTTTTCTGTGGAACGAGACGAGTCTGGCCGCGATGTGATAGATATGAAAATGCGCGGGACCGCGTTGATTGTGGATCTGGCGCGGCTCTTTGCACTCGAAGCCGGCTGCTCGGCAACCAACACCATTACGCGGCTCCATCTGGCTGTCCCACGGAGCGACCTGAGCGAAGTGGGAGCCGACGAACTCGAAGCCGCGTTTGAGCGCATTAGCCTGCTGCGGTTGCGCCACCAGTACCACCAGATTCAGCTTGGGGAGGAGCCAACAAACCTCGTGCCTGTTTCGAGCCTGACCACGCTGGAGCGGCGGCAACTTAAAACAGCCCTGCGAGCCATTCAGGAAATCCAGCAGAGCGCGGCTTCATTGTTCGGTACCTCCTGGATTATGTGAGTTGGTGGAGCGAGGGGCCGTTTTTGGGGCGAGTTTTTTGGCAAAAGCCTCGGCAATCCCCACCTCGCGGCAGGAGCGCAGCAGGTGGCGATATTCGCTCAATACCTGGATAGCCTTTGTGTTCTTCTGCTGCTGAATAAACCATTCCATTGCATAGTCGGCTTCTTCTGTTAGCAAGTCGGGGTATCGTTCCAGGCAGGTCTGACTTTCGTTCCAGGTGCTCGCGCTGATGAAGGCGTAGAGGTGATCGAAAAACTCCGGATGGGCAAATTGCAGCAGGGCCAGCATTTGTGGGTTCTTTTCGAGCACCTTCTGGGTTGCCTGGGAGAGGAGGGGGAGCATGCCGGGGTGGTCTTTGATAAGCTGGCGTAGCTCATCTTCCGACTGAACATCTTGCAATTGCTGCTGAGCATCGGCGACAATGCCGGGCAGGGTGGGCGAGTCGGGGCGGTTGGCAAAGGCGGTATCTATGCCGTCGCTGGCGCAGCGGGCCAGCAGGAGCCGAAGTTCGCCAAGTTGCTGGCGGGCCGCGGGGTCGTTCGCAGCGTGCGAGAGCATGCGGAGCAAAACCTGGTCGGCCTCTCTGGTAAAGAGATCCTTCTGCTGCGTTTCCACAATGTGCTTGCGGGCCTCCCAGGTCGGGGCGTGGACAAAGGCAAACACCGCCGTAACAATCCGTTTGAGCGTTGACTTTTTCATAAAAGTGGCGGCGCAGGAAACCACCTGCTTCAGCGGGTGGAGGAAGTGCCGCCATCCTCCTTTCTCCTGGTTGTCACGACTGAATGAGTGTGCTAGACTGTTGTACAAGGCACTCTCTGCAA
>DAOTUE010000181.1:0-1732 GCA_034436975.1 Chloroflexaceae bacterium | reverse complement strand
GACCCGGAGCCGACCCAATCGGCCCCGCAGGCCCGCCCCGGCCTGCCCGCCGATTCCCAGGCACACCAGCGGAAACGCCGGGTAATGACGGTTGCAATGGCATCGGCCCTCGCGCTGGTGCTTGCGCTGATAGCCGGGGTAGTTTCATTGACAGCCAGCCAGCAACCGCCCGTCCCTCAACCCACGACAACGCCCCCACCCCTGACCCCTTCGACCCCGCAGGAAGAAGCCTTGCTTGAGACAGGGTGGACCGCCTTTGAGCGGGGGGAATATGCAAAGGCTGAGCAAGCCTTCCTCGATGTGCTCGACCTGTCGCACACTTCCGCGGCGGCAGCTTCGGCAAACGAGGGGCTAGGATGGCTGCTGCGTGAGCAGGCCGAAACATTGGACGACTACCACGCATCGCTGGCCAGGTTCCAGGCATCGCTGGCTCTCCGCGAGGGGAAGGCCAGCACCCACAACGGCATGGGGTGGTGTCTCTACGATATGCGCGACTACCACGCGGCTCTGACCCACTTTCGTCGTGCAACCACGCTCGACCCGGCCTATGCCAATGCCCACTACGGACTGGGACGCACGCTGGAGGAACTGGGCCGCATCGAAGAGGCGCGGGCCGCCTACTCCGAGGTGTTGCGGCTCCAACCGGAGCACGAGGAGGCGCAGAGCGGCCTGACCCGCATTCGGGTGAAGTGAGTGGGGGGGGGATGGCATATGGAAGTGAAACAACCATCAATGGGGATCGCTGAGATGCTCAAGGAGAAGCGCGAAGCAATCATCCGTCTTGCTGAAAAGCACGGGGCAATGAATGTGCGGGTGTTCGGGTCGGTTGCACGGGGCGAAGCCAGCGACGATAGTGACATAGATTTTCTGGTAACGTGGAACTATGGGCACCTGTCGCGCTGGGGAGGTATCGGGCTACCGATAGAATTGGCGGAATTGCTTGGACGGAAGGTAGACGTTGTCGGAGAAGATGAATTGCATCACGTCATTCGAGAACAAGTGCTTCGGGATGCAGTGCCGTTGTGAAAAACAAAGGAACCCGCCTCTATGTGCGCGACATATACGAACGAATCAAACGCATCAAAACCTTTGTACAAGATGGCCAGACCGCGTTTTTTCAATCGCTCCTTATTCAGGATGCGGTCATGCGAAACTTTGAGGTTATCGGAGAGGCAGCAAACCATCTTCCGAGCGATTTTTGCCAACAGTACCCCCAGGTTCCGTGGGCAGAGATAATCTCATTTCGCAATCTGCTTATTCATGGGTACGACCAGGTGAGCCTGTATCGGGTGTGGGAGATCATTGAAGACGATTTGCCCTCGCTTGAGGTACAGATTGCAGCTATTCTGGCGGATATGAGGGAGCAGGGGTGAATGAAGCAGAATCGGTATTCTTCGTCCCCCGCCCCTCCCGCTCAACCACGCAGGCAACCATCACCACCAGCAACAACAGCATCCCATAGAACTTGAACGACACCCCGAATACCGTCAGTCCTCCCATAATGTCGCCCAGATAGAAACTCCACTGGTTGCCATAGGCAATAAGCGCATAGGCCAGCGCAACAAGCGCGGCCCGCCAGCGCGGAAATCCCCCCCGCTCCCACGCAGAGAGCAGCACCGTCACAAAGGGCAGAATGAGGATTGTCTGATAGTGCATCCAGGCCGCAGGCACCACAAGCACCATCAGCACAACATAGAGCGCGAACTGGATGGCGTAGCGGGCACTGGTGCGC
>DAOTUE010000180.1:0-5096 GCA_034436975.1 Chloroflexaceae bacterium | reverse complement strand
CAAGTATAACACAATTTCCACACTATTTCTGAACATTATGCCAAAATTGCCCCCATTTTGCCCCATCGCGTGGTATACTTTCCCTGAAAGCAACAACCCACCCCGCACACTCGCGGGCTGGGCCCTGTCCCACCAGTAACATCATTGCTGCTGAGAGTAATTGTAGCTCAGGTCCTGCCTGGCACACCTCGTACACCCGGTAAATACGGAGGTTGAACGATGAGCGATTGTGATGAACTCAATGATAACGACGATTTCTTTGAAGAACTCATTCAGGCGATCCAGCGGGGAGAATCCACCCCGATCCTCGGCCCTGGCCTGCTGGAGGCGGCTATCGGGGTCCCGTTTGGCTCCATTGTCCAGGATTGGTGCGAGAAATACCACTACCCCCTGCCGACCTATGTGCCGATCTACCACGGCGGCCTGCCGCGACTGGCGCAGCACCGGGCAACGACGAAAAGCGAGACACGAGCCATCCGCGACCTGTGCAATGCCCTTTCCCCCACGCTGGCAACGATAGCCACCCCGCCCGAACCCTATGCCTTGCTGGCCAGCCTCGGATGCTCCTACTACGTCACGACAAATATAGATACCCTGCTTGAGGATGCGCTCAAACGTCAGGAAAAGTCCCCTTACATCGCCCACCACCCCTGGAGCGGCACGAGCATCACGGTGGAGCAGCAATCGGGGGCAAGGGACGGCACCTGGAACTACTACGAGAATGGCATCGAGGCCCTGAAGACGTATATCAGCGAAGACTACCAGGGAGATGATAAATCGGCTCTCCTCGTAGCGATAAATGGGCGTAAATTTGGACTGGATGAGATTTTCAGGGGGCAACAGCTTCACGGCACATCGGAGAATGCGGAAGTACGAAAACGGCACGATCTTGCGGCTCTCTCGGAGATCGCACAAGAGGTGGGCAAGGACTTCGATAAACTCTGCGAGATGCCCCGCACCGGCACGCTTGAGCCTGACCGCGACAGGCCCTTTGTCTACAAAATGTTCGGGAGCATCGGCCAGTCGGAAACGCTCGCGCTGCTGGAAAACCACTATTTCACCTATCTGATGACGCTGGAAATGAAAGGGAAGATCAATGAACGGGTGAAAGAGCGGCTCCACAAAAGCAGTCTGCTCTTCCTGGGGTTTCGGTTGGAAGATTGGACCTTCCGCGTCATCTTCCAGAGCCTGATGAAGGGGCACCCGAAAGACAATAGCTACCCGAACTTTGTTGTTCACCCCTGCCCCGACGAAGCCGAGTCGGGGCAGGGAGGGGGGCGACTGCGCGAATATCGCCAATACCTGGAAGAATACGTCCTTGTTGCTGTCGGGAAGCGTCCCCTGATCTACTGGGGCGACCTGACAACGTTTTTTGCCGATTTGAAAGCGCGACTTTCCGAAACCAGGTAGCCAGTTCAGGAGGAACATAGATGCAACAAGAGCAGCGCGATAGACAACCAAACCCCTACATTGGCCCGCGCCCCTTTGCCCGCGAGGATACGCTCTACGGGCGGGTGCAGGAGACCTCCGACCTTTATTACCTGCTTGCCGCCGAGCGGGTGGTGCTGATGTATTCGCCCTCCGGCGCGGGCAAAACCTCGCTCATTCAGGCGGGCCTCATCCCGCGGCTGGAGCAGGAAGGCTACGATGTGCTGCCGACCATCCGCGCCGGCGCACCCCTGAAGCTGGACGGCGACACGCAACCCGCCAACCGCTACCTTGCCAATATGCTCCGCTTCCTGGCCGAGAATGAGGAACAGGCTGTCCAGCACATAGCAGCGATGACTACGGCGCAGGAGCTGGCCGCGGCCATCGAAACCCTGCTGGCGCAGCGGAAGCAGGGCAATCGGCGGCAGGTGCTTATCTTCGACCAGTTTGAAGAGGTGCTGACCCAGGACAAAACCGACCAGCGAGCCAAACGGGAGTTTTTCGAGCAGCTTGGCACGCTCATAGACCGCGCTTCGCTCTGGGTGCTCTTCGGGATGCGCGAGGAATATATCGCCGCGCTCGACCCCTACCTGCACCTCGTCCCCACGCAGTTCCGCGTTACCTTTCGGCTTCAACTGCTCACGATTGACCCCGCGCTGCAAGCTATTCTCCAGCCGCCCCTCAAGCGGTATGGTGTGACGTATGAGAACCGCGTCCTCTCCAGCCTGCTCGACACGCTCCGCCTGGTCCGGGAGTATGGCCCCGACGGCAAGCCGCGGGAAAAACTAGGCCCCTTCATTGAGCCGCTGATGCTCCAGGTGGTCTGCTATAGCCTGTGGGAAAAATGGGCCGCGGGCCGCCAGGTGGAGCCGCAAACGACGATTCGCCTGGACGATTACGAGCAGCTCGCGGGCAAAGACGCAACGGACAACACTCGCTCGCTGGTAGACAGGGCCCTGGAAAGCTACTATGAAGGCAAGGTAAAGGCAGTTTCCGCTGATGCTACCGTCGGGGTTGCCGAGCGAACTATCCGCGACTGGATAGAAAACCAGATGATTGTGGGGGATATGCGGCGGCTCGTGACCCTGGGCGATGTGCCGCCCGAAATGCGGGCCGCGCTCGACGGGCTGAAAGAGGCCTACCTGGTGCGCCAGGAGAGCCACTGGTCGGGCTGGTTTGAGCTGACGCACGACCGCCTGGTTGAGCCAGTGCGCCAGAACAACGCAGCGTGGCGCGAGGAGAACCTGAGTTTGCTCCAGCGGCAGGCCGCGCTGTGGGAGCAGGAAAACCGCGCCGAGGGGTTGTTGTTGCAGGATCGCGCTTTGCGTGAGGCGGAGCAATGGGCCGCAACGAACGCCGACGAGATGACGGACAGGGAAAGGGCGTTTCTGGAAGCGTGCCAGCGGGCACGAGAAGCGGCGGAGCGGGAGCGGCGCAGCCGACTCATTATGGCGATAGCAGTCGTGGCTCTTCTCTTCGCATTCGTGGCAGGGGGGGCAGCGTGGGTGGCAATTGGAGCACTTGACGATGCAAACAATGCTCGTGCGAAAGCAGAAGCAGAAGCACAACGAGCCGACACAAATGCGGCAAATTTCCGGGCACAACAGCAAACCGCCGTTGCCGCAGCACAACGAGCCGAAAACGAGGCAGACCGCGCCCGTGCTGCTGAAGCAGAAGCCCAGAAACAGAGCCAACTTGCCTTCTCCCGCCAGCTTGCCGCCCAGTCAGTAAGCTGGCAAGAGCAAAATCTCGACCTTTCCCTGCTACTGGCGGTGCAGGCTGATGCTGTCACCAGCACGCTGGAAAGCCAGCGGGCCATCGGCGATGCCATTGCTTTTTCCCCCCACATCAGCACCACACTCCGTGACCACACGTCCTCTGTCAGGGGCGTGGCGTGGTCGCCGGATGGGGAGACCCTGGCCTCCGCTTCGTGTGGTGAATACGAAAGTTATAGCTGTGTCAAGGGAGAAATTATCCTGTGGGATGTGGCGACGCGGCAGCCCCTGCGCACCCTCGACGGGCACACGTCCTCTGTCTGGAGCGTGGCGTGGTCGCCGGATGGGGAGACCCTGGCCTCCGCTTCATCTGATAAGACGGTGCGGCTGTGGCCCGGTTCGGTCGCGTCGTGGAAAGCCATTGCCTGTCGCATGGTCAACCGCAACCTGACCGTGGAGGAGTGGGAGCGGTATATGGGTGACAGGCCGTATGAGCGGACGTGTCCGGGGGTGCCGGCGGGGGAGGGCGTATCAGACAGCGAGGAGGAATAATACCAGGTTCGCTTGAACACCTGGAGAAACCACAAAGACACAAAGGGCACGAAGGCTTTGTGAATCGCCTGATGTCCCTACACCGGTGCTGGTTCTGCCAGAGTACGGAGCATTGCCGAACAAATCAATCATCCCCCGATTCTTGTTGCATCATAGCCGTGATAGCTTGTTTAAGTTGTGGCAGTTTGTGTTCCACTACATTCCATAACTCATTCAAGTCTATTTCCATATAATCGTGGATAAGGACATCGCGCATACCGGCTACTTGTCGCCAGGGAATCTCTGGTTGGGATTGTTTGATGGGCAATGAGAGACGTTTTGTGGCTTCCCCAATAACTTCCAGATTCCGTATAACTGCGTGCTGTATTAAAGGGGATTGCTCAAACTCGTTGCGTCCCCCGTGCGTATAACGTTCAATGTACTGGATGGCCTCAGCAATGTGCGAGAGATACATCTGGTTTTTGTTCATAACGATACTGCTTCTTGCAGCACCTGGTCACGTATGCCCCGATGCAGCGTGTGGGCCAGGACAACATCAACCTTGCAGCCAAACACATCTTCCAGTTCTTGCATCAGCCCGATGCGATCCAGCAAACTTCTATCTGGTTCCATATCCACCAGGAAATCAATATCACTCTCTGGCGTACTGGTTCCACGAACAATTGAACCGAAAATCCTGACATTGTATGCGCCATAGCGGGCAGCAAGGTTGAGAATGTCATCACGCTTTTCTTCTATCGTAGCTCGTGTATTCATCGTTCGCTCCGTCTGCTTCCCAGGCCTGGATGGGCATTTTCTCTCTTGCCCCGAACGCCCTCAGTATACCACGTTTTCGAGGGAAAAAGCTGCCATTTTTGCCTCCCCCCTGGTATAATTGCTGTAAAAGCAGCAACCCGTGTGAAGGAGAGCCACTGACCCGAAATACGAAAGGATAGCATCGCCCCCGCCGGTTTCTCCCCCCGTCCCCGCTTCCCCGACGGGAACAATAGAACTGACAGCAACTGTTGTCCAAACTCCCGCCCCGGTCCCCACTGCTACACCCACAATAACGGGGTATGGGCCCTACCCTGGTCCGCTGCCCCGCCGGCCGCCCGTCAACCCCTACCCGTTCCCGCTGCCCGTCATCGAGGGAACGCCGACGCGCACGCCGGGGGCTTATCCCGCGCCACCGACCTATCCTTGAATCCTTGAGGGAGGGGAATTGTTGCAAGGGACGACATCGTTGGCGAAAGTCCCGGCCAACGTGGCGCAAAGCGGGTTATACTGGAGATATGTAATCGTTCACGGTATTTGGGCAATCCCTGATTCCTGGGTACGCAAGCGTCTCGCTTGCCCCACTGGAGGGACGCAGCTTCCCTCCCAATCCATCCCCCCGCTGGAGGGAGGACAGGTGGGGGGAGC
>DAOTUE010000179.1:0-2395 GCA_034436975.1 Chloroflexaceae bacterium | reverse complement strand
TACTGCTTCTTGCAAATTTCCCTCTTTTTGAAGAATGACTCCTATCCACCATAAACTAATGGCGGTGGAGGGGTGGTGCGGGCCTAGCACCTGCTCCCTGATGGCGAGGGCGCGTTCATAGAGCGGGCGAGCACCGTCGTAGTTTCCCTGGGCTTGCAGGAGAGCCGCGAGGTTGTTGAGGCTTTGGGCGGTGGAGGGGTGGTGCGGGCCTAGCACCTGCTCCCTGATGGCGAGGGCGCGTTCTAAGAGCGGGCGGGCACCGTCGTAGTCTCCCTGGGCTTGCAGCAGCAACGCGAGGTTGTTGAGGCTGGATGCGGTGGAGGGGTGGTGCGGGCCTAGCACCTGCTCCCTGATGGCGAGGGCGCGTTCAAAGAGCGGGCGGGCACCGTCGTAGTCTCCCTGAGACTGATAAATCGTTGCAATCCAGAGTATTGTTGCAACAATGTCAGGGTGCTCTTTCCCTAGCACTTGCTCCTTAATATCAAGTGCTCGTTTCAGAAGCGGGATGGCTTCATCGCTTTTGCCAATAGTATGGAGGAGAGCCGCGAGGTTGTTGAGGCTGTTGGCGGTGGAGGGGTGGTGCGGGCCTAGCACCTGCTCCCTGATGGCGAGGGCGCGTTCATAGAGCGGGCGGGCACCGTCGTAGTCTCCCTGGGCACGGAGAAGTTCCGCGAGGTTGTTGAGGCTTAAGGCGGTGTCGGGGTGGTGCGGGCCTAGCACCTGCTCCCTGATGGCGAGGGCGCGTTCATAGAGCGGGCGGGCACCGTCGTAGTCCGCCAGCATCAGGTGCAAGCAGTAGGCCAGTTCGTTCGCCAGGTTCGCGGCGGTTTCGTCCCCCCGCTCCAGCGCAACGCTGGTGATGTGACGCAGGTGGGGCAAGATGGGCAATAAAGGCTCTGGGATACCCTTCATATTCAGTTCGTATGCAGTGCTTATCACCACCTGCTCTACAGCTCCCTGTGCCCCCTCATCCTGTGTGGTGCTCTGCACAAAGCGACCCAGCAAGCGGTGCAACGTTGTTGCGTTTTCTGTGTCTGTTTCAAGCAAGCCCAGGGATTGTAAGCGATGTATAGCACGTTTTTTATCTCTGTCTGTTAGGGGTCCCGTTTTTACCACCGATAGCCTTTTTCCAAATAATCTGCCTATTGCTCGAATGAAAAAGCCTGGTTTCTGGTATTGAAGCGAATCCAGCAATAGGTTATTGGGGATTGGTTCACCAGGGGCAAAGTGGGCTGCGCGGGCCAGCATGTTCAGGGCCAGGGCATCAATGGGATTTTTTGCATTCAACCTTCGGTAGCTTGCTGCAAAGGTTCGCCCAACGTGCAACTCGTGGTTTGTGGGCGAGTAAGTCAAATCGACTCCTTGAAGGGACTCGTGGTCAAGAATTTCTTTGCTGTGTAGCTCTGCCAGATAATCTGCTGTGCTCAGGTCATCATACAGAGCCAGAAAACTTCCCGCCAGGTGCAATGCCAGCGGCAGGTCGCCCAGTTCAGCTGCGATTGCGTCTGCGTCTGGATTGGGCAGGTCGGGGCGGAATTTGCGCAACAATGCGATGCTTTCGGCGCGGGGGAGCACGCCCAGAGGTATCGCCGTTATGCCAAGTGTGGTATCCCACACTCCCCGCCGTGAGGTGATGAGGACACGGCTCCCGCCCGTCGGAGGGCGGTATTGGGCAATCAGTTTTTCGGCGTTGTTGTCATCATCATCGTCACCATCCGCGTTATCAAACACGAGCAAGCGGGGAATCCCCTCATTCCAGGCACGCCGCACCGCGGCCACCTGATCGGAGAGGGGGAGAGTGTGGAAGTCGGGGCGGAGTTGCAATCCTTCCTCGCCGCCACATTGGGCGATCGCGGTGGGGATGTTTTGGGGTTCTGCAAAGCTAAGCCAGAAGACTCCGCCGGCAAAGTACGCGCCGTAGCGGTGGACAAACTCGGTGGCGACAGAAGTTTTGCCCACGCCGCCCATCCCGTGCACGGTTGCCGCCTGACTGATAGCGGTGGTTTGTCCGCCCTTGAGTGCAGCAGCCATAGAGAGCATGTCAGGTTCACGACCGACAAATGTGTCAATGCGGCCGGGGACGATGGAGCCGGGGGGGAGCGAGTCGGGGAGGGGGAGAGCGTCGGTGGGGAGGAGGGCGAGGAGGGCGCGGGCGGCCTCAATAGTTTGAGGGTCGGCGGGGTGCGTGCGCGACCATTCGTAGATCGTCGTCACCTGGACTGTGTTACCGTGGCCAATGGCGATGCCGGTGCCGGTGATTCCCTGAGCCTGAACATTTCCTTCATTTGTGCTCATCGCTTCGTGCTCCCTTGTATGCGGGGGGTTTGGATTATTCCTCCTGGCATGCTTGTTCTCCATTCACTCGCTTCTTATACGATTCTATGAGATTTTCCAT
>DAOTUE010000178.1:0-19417 GCA_034436975.1 Chloroflexaceae bacterium | reverse complement strand
CCTTGCAGAGAGTGCCTTGTACAACAGTCTAGCACACTCATTCAGTCGTGACAACCAGGAGAAAGGATGATGGCGGCACTTCCTCCACCCGCTGAAGCAGGTGGTTTCCTGCGCCGCCACTTTTATGAAACTGAACCTACCAAAAACCGTCTATTATAGCGGGGGATTGCTTGGTGTCGCGTGTGTGGTCGCGGCGTGGCAGGTGCTCACCCACATGGACAAAGGGGGACTTCTTGCTCTTGTGCTGTTGCTTGTGGCCGGGCTAAGCTGGACGCTCTCAACCGGTTTGTTTTTCTGGAATGTGCGCCAGCAACTTGGGCAGAGCAGCGTCCCCCACCGTATGATCGGGGTCAGCGTCATCTTGCTGCTGCTGGCAACCCTGCTGCTCTTCCCGCTCGTGTTGCTAAACCTGTTGCTGGTTATTACAGCATAATTGCAGCATAATTGCAGCATTGAGGATGGGTAATCCCCCACCTGTGTCCTCCCCCCAGTGGGGGGATGGATTGGAGGGGGGCCGCATCGGGGTAAGCGAGACGCTTGCGCTCCCAGAGATTTGTCCTAACACAGTGAACGCTTACGAGGATGGGGATTGGGAGCAATATGGAGATCCGTATGTTCTATCTGATTGTTGCGATATTCCTGGTCTGGTCTTCCGACAAGATCATCCGTGTGGAAATGCGCCAGGTCGAAAACAAAGCCTACATCCGCGACTGGTTTCTAACGCTGATAGATGTCTTTCTCGTGTCGGCTGGGGTCGCCTTTGCCGTTGCCTACGGTATCCAGTAATTTTACATAAACCCAATCAATCAAGCCAGTCGAAGGTGCGCGTCACCGCTTTTTTCCAGCCGGCGTAGTGCTTGCTACGCTGCTGCTCGTCAATTGCGGGGTGCCAGGTGCGGTCGCTCTGCCAGTTCTGGCGCAGTTCATCGGTACTCTTCCAGAAGCCGGTGGCCAGCCCTGCCGCGTAGGCCGCGCCGAGCGATGTTGTTTCGGCTACCGCCGAGCGGATGACGGGAATACCGAGCACATCAGCCTGAAACTGCATCAGCAAATCGTTTTTCACCATTCCGCCATCTACCTTGAGTGTCTGCATCGGCACTCCTGCATCCTGCTCCATTGCGTCCATCACCTCGCGGGTCTGAAAAGCGGTTGCCTCCAAAACGGCCCGGGCAACATGGGCTAGGCGGCGGGAGCGTTGCCCAGTTTGTAGGCCACGGTTGTCACCAGGCCGTGCTGAGAGTGGACAATATCGGGACCGGTATTGAGTAGCACAAAGCAACCAGAGCCATAGGTATTTTTTGCCTCGCCCACGCGAAAGCATGTTTGTCCCACCATTGCCGCGTGCTGGTCGCCCAGGTCGCCCGCCACAGGAACTCCCGCCAGGTCGCCCCGCGCCTCCCCATAGATCTCGCTGCTAGAGCAGATACGTGGCAACATCTGCCGTGGTATCGCCAGAAGAGAGAGGATTTCCTCATCCCATTCGAGCGTTTCAATGTTCATCAGCATCGTGCGGCTGGCGTTGGTGACATCGGTGCGGTGGACCCCGCCATCCGGTCCGCCTGTCAGATGCCAGATGAGGAAGGTATCAATGGTGCCAAAGAGAGCGTCACCTCGTTCAGCGGCGGTCCGCAGCCCGTCCACATGCTCCAGCAACCAGGCAATTTTCGGGCCAGAGAAGTAGGTCGCCAGGGGTAGCCCTGTTCTCGCCCGAAAGCGGTCTATCCCACCTTCGCGCATCAGCTCATTGCAGAGCTGGTCTGTGCGCGTATCCTGCCAGACAATGGCATTGGCGTAGGGCTGGCCAGTGGTGCGGTCCCAGACAACGGTCGTCTCGCGCTGGTTGGTAATACCGATAGCCGCAAGTTCAGATGAGGCAATGTTCCCCCGGTCAAGGGCCCCGCGGATGACGCTCTGGGTCCGTTGCCAGATTTCCTGCGGGTTGTGCTCGACCAGTCCGGGGCGCGGGTAGATTTGTTCGTGCTCCCGCTGGTCGTAGCAAACAATCTGCCCCGCGTGGTTGAAAATCAGACAGCGGGTACTACTCGTTCCCTGGTCAATGGCTGCAACATAGGTCGCCACGCGCTATACTCCCTTCTTTACTACAGACGGAATATCGCTGCAATGCGCCCGAACTGCAACCGTGTTCCATCCTGAATGGGCGTAGGCGTATCTGGCTCTACCTTTTTTCCCTCTACTCGCGTATGGTTGGTGCTGTGGAGATCGGTAATGGTCCATTGCCCGTCGTTGAAAACGATCCGCGCATGCTGGCGACTGACCCCGCCGGCCTCCCCCCCGACAGCGGTCAGGTCCACTTCGGGATAGATGTAGCTCACCGGGTCGGCCCGCCCGACAATAATTTCGGCTTTATCCTGCGGAAGCGGAAAGACATGTTTCCCTTCAAACAGTTCCAGACGTGGGCCCTTTGCGGGAGCAGAGGGCGGCTCTGGTGCTGGTGTGGAGGAGGCTGCTGGCTCCGCTGGTGGAGGCGTGGGGGCAGGTTCTGGCTCTGGCTCTGGCGCATCGGGTGCAGGGCCAGCAAACGGCTCGGTTGCCTCTCCCCGCAGGGCGGCAAGGTCTGCTTTCGTCTTGACCAGGGCGCGATTGGCTTCGTTCAGCCCCTCGATCAAAAACGATGGAATCGCATCGGGCGGATACCCTTTCTTCATCTGCTCAAATTGTGCAATGGTATCTTTGTGGACATTGATGAGCGTCTGGAGACGCTGGATTTCAGCAGGATCGGGTGTTTTGGCTTTGCTGGAAAGAGCGGCCAGCCTTGCCTCGGCCTGGGTCAGAGCGCGGCGGGCCCCCTCAAGCCCCTGGATGAGAAACTCCGGCGTTTGTCCACCTGTCGGATACGATTGCAGCATCTTCTCCATTTGTTCCACGGTTCCGCGGTGACGCTGGACCTCATCTTCCAATCGCTTTCGCTCGTCTCCTTTCTCCGCCTCTAGCTCAGGTGGCGTGGGAGACAACGACGGATCTATTGGCGCGGGAGGCGGGGCCGATGGTTCAGGTGGTTCGGGAGCAGGCGCACCTGTCTGGGGGGGTGGTTCGGGTGGGGGAGCAGATGGCTCGGCCAGCACCGTCTCATCCTCATCGGCATAGGACGCAGGAGGGGGCGAGGTTTCTGCCGGGGGTTGCGGAATCAGCACCGTCTCCTCGTTGTAGGACGAGGGAGGGGGGGCAGCAGCCGGGGGTGGTGCAGCAATATCCTCGTCTGCATGTGGCTGGGGAGCCAGCATCGTCTCCTCAGTGTAGGACGAGGGGGGCGACGGAGAATCTGTTTCCGTGGGCGATTGGGGAGCCAGCATCGTTTCCTCAGACTCCGGTGAGCGAGACTTTCCTGTGGGTGGATGGGAGATTATCACCGTTTCCTCATCTTCCGGCGCAACCACCGCGCCGGTATTCACCGCTATAAGGTCAGAACCGCAATTATCGCAAAACGCCTGGCCAGGCAAAACAGGCGTGTTGCACTGCGGACAGTTCATCGCAGCAGGATGGGCTGCCGAGGGGGGAGGGGGAGCCGCGGGGGCATTGCTACCAGGTTCGATGCGGGCACCGCACTGATCACAAAAGCGGTTTAACGGATCATTCTGCGCTCCACAGATAGGGCACGTAATCATTCTTCTATCCTCCTTGCTTCATCCTTCGCTCTTTTGCTCTTTTGCTCTTTTGCTCTTTCACGCTTCCGTTCCTGTCCTGGCTCTGTACAATTTTTCTTGTCTCATTCTCGTCCATCTCGCATCGTAGCTGTTCACCTTTGAGGGTGACACCCTGGGAGCGCAAGCGTCTCGCTTGCATAGGGGCGGGCAGGATGCCCGCGCTCCCAGGAGCACCCCCTGCTTCTGATACCGATTTGCTTTCAAAACCGCATAATTCCCCCACCTGTCCTCCCCCGGCGGGGGGAGGGATTGGGAGGGGGGCCGCGTCAGCATCGGGGCAAGGATACCCGCGCTCCCTGGAGCTTGTTTGCACTTCAGAAACCGAATTGGTCTGAACCGTTGCCTCTAGTCCAGTCGCTGCGTCAACCGCCGGGTTGCATAACGCAATGTTTTCTGGTCTTCACTGCTCAGATCTGCTCCCTGCTCTAGCTGGTTGGCCTGGGTTTGCGCTTTTTCGGCCAGTTCAAGCTCTCCCAGATCGAGCAAACGGGTCGCCGCCGCTCGCAACTTCTGGGTTGCCCCACTCATATTTCCGGCTTCGGCTTCTTCCAGGGCGCGGGTTTGCAGCTTGAACGCGGTCACTTTCTCAACCAGGTTCATCACCCGCGGGTTATACACCGCCTGCCTAGCCTCGGCCACCACATCAAGCAAAACATCCTGTTTGATCATCTCTTCGGCCTGCGACCCAACCGGCACAAAGTGAAGCTCTGCCTGGGCAATCCGAAACGTCCCCACGGCCCGCGGGGGGATCATCAGGTCAAGAAGCACGCTGCTCTGGTTCTCATAGGCCAGGTCGCTCATCCGCACAGAAACCTCGTTTTGTCCAATCGGTTGATAGCCAAGATTGGCAATGCCGGGGGTAATCCGGTGAACGGCTCGCGGCGTGACATCTCCGATAAGGCGAAGCAGGAGCCGCACATCGCGGGCCGCCGTCCCCTGCACGGCCTGGACCGTGCGCTGGAAAAACTGGTCTATGGTATTCGGGTCGGCGATGTAATCGGACGAACCATTGGTCAGGTCAGCAATATGGTCGAGCAGGTCCTCATTCCACTCATCGCCCAACCCCAGGGCCGTTATCTGGACCTGGTCTTTTCCCAGGCTCTCGGCAATGTTGCGACAGGTATCCTCATCGCCCCAGGTTTGCCCATCGGTCAGGAGCAGCATATGCGAGAGGTAGCCAGGACCGGCATGCGTCCGGAGTTCGTCCTGACCCGCCTGCAAGCCGAGTGACATTGCGGTACCACCATTTTCCTCAATCGTATCAATGCGGTCAAGGAGCACTTCCTTATCCATCGCGGGCGTTGCGGGCACCACCACCTGAACCGTATCATCAAACACCACCAGCGAGACAACATCCTGGGAGGTAAGCTGTTCAATGACCCGTTTGGTGGCTTTTTTCATATTGTTCAGCTTGGCCCCTTGCATCGAGCCAGAACGGTCGAGCACCAGGCAAAAATTGAGCGGCATCGTCCGAGGGGGAGGAGCTGCTGGTTGCGCCTCCACCAGGAGATAATTGATCTGAGGGGTTCCCGGATTGGGCAGGGGCGCACGTCCCCAGGAGCAGGTCAGTGTTACCATATCAGCCATAACGTTCTTCTCCCTCCTGTGTTACATACAAATGTGTTATACAAAACGGACCAGGACTGACGTAATGTTATCTTCTCCCCCGGCCTTGTTTGCAGCAGCAATGAGATTGTAGCAGGCCTGGTTGGGGTCATCGCACGAGGCCAGGATTTCTTCCATTTCAGGGTCATGGGTCATTTCCCATTGCCCATCGGAGCACAGGAGCAAGGCATCACCCGAGCGGAGCCGCCGGGTAAAAGTATCTACCTCAATGGATGGGCGGTCTCCGAGTGAGCGCAGCACAGCGTTTCGCTGCGGGTGGATATAAATATCGCTATCGCGGATTTGCCCTAGTTCGACCAGCCGCATCACCAGGGAATGATCTTTGCTAATGCGGTGGAGTTTTCCATCGCGGTAGAGGTAGGTCCGGCAGTCGCCAACATTGGCAATGATGGCGCGGTCTCCAATCACAAGAGCCATCGTCAGCGTTGTTCCCATATCGTTTCCGCGGGTGAGAGCCTCCTGCCGAACGGTTTCATTGGCCTGCAAGACGGCCTGATGAACGAGGTCCCGTGCGGTCTCTTCGTTGTAGAGCGCGTCGGGATCGAGCGAACGAGCAAGGTACTCGTTCATCAGCACTTCGGCCGCACGGCGGATGGCCAACCCGCTGGCAACCTCCCCCCCCGCGTGGCCGCCCATCCCATCAGCCACAATAAAAATGCCCCAGATGCGCTCAAACGAGGTATTGTTCATCGTCAGTTTCATCGCCAGCAGGCTGTCCTCATTGTGGTCGCGCACCAACCCTGTGTGGGTAGATGAGCCAATCTTCTGGCGGAGAAACGTCGGACGGGTACGCATATCAAACACGTTTTCCAGGCGGCGGACCAGTTCGGTGGCCTGTTCGAGCATACCGGTGCGAATTTCGCGCAAGACAACCGAGAGGTCAGGATCAACATCAACGGGCTGAGATGGGGAGACTGGCACCGTTTCATTATCAAGCCGCTGGGTTTTGCGCGGAATGCTTGTCAACGATTC
Source organism: Chloroflexaceae bacterium (assembly GCA_034436975.1). Taxonomy (GTDB): domain Bacteria; phylum Chloroflexota; class Chloroflexia; order Chloroflexales; family Chloroflexaceae; genus JAAUSY01. The sequence goes on along the minus strand of DAOTUE010000178.1, from coordinate 13,157 downwards.
GAGCAACCCGGCCATGGCTTGAATGTCGGAGCGAATGGCTTCTTCTCGCTCATCATCGTTCATCCGTCGCAAGTTTTCAACGCGGAGAAGGCGCGGTTGCCCGGATTCCGTCAATCCCAGGTCGGCAGGCACAAGCACACCTAGCTCCAGGTGTTGCCGGTGGAGCACAACCAGCAGACGGGAGAGAGCCAGGCCAACGCGAAACGCCGCCAGCTCTGTGAGCGGGAGCGTGACCGGGCTTGCATCGTTCTGGCTGAGCACAATGAGCCGCTGGTCGCCCTCTTCAACCTGATCCCAGACTGGCGGGAGCATCTCCCGGGCCTGGTCATCTTCAATAGAAGCAACCAGGGCCAACCCTTCGGTTTCCGAGGTGACAATCCCCTTATAGCGGCGATAGTGCAAATCGGCTCCACAATCAATACAGAAGGCTTCTTCGGCTTCGTTGCGAGTCGAGCCGCACGACCAGCAGCGAAGCCACGGTTTCTGGTCTATCACCTCAAGAAGGTCCTGGTCCCCTTCCGGTGTCGGGTGAATTTCGTAGCGTTCTCCAAAGCGGGTTGTTGTTCCGTGTTCTTCCATTGGGGCCCCGTTCTCTTTCGTATCTCCTGTCATCTGGATGTCACCTGACTTTGCTCAAACTTTGCAACAATGACACTGATATTATCTTTCCCCCCACGAGAATTGGCAAGGTGGATCAATTGTTCACACGCCTGCTCCGGGGTGGAAGCAGCAAGGACAACGCGGGCCAGTTCTGCGCTCTCGACATGGGCGATCAACCCATCGGAGCAGAGCAGCAGCATATCGTCACCATTCAGGTGGTGGCTGCTGGTTTCTCCCTCCACCACAGCTTCGACCCCAAGTGCCCGGTAGAGCATATTGCGCTGGGGCATATGCCGCGCTTCCTCCGGCGTAATCTGTCCTATATCTATTAAACGAGCAATAAGCGTATGATCGGTACTCAATTGGAGCCATGCCCGCCCATCTTCCGAAACACCACCCGGATTGAAGAGGTAGCAACGACTGTCGCCTATATGGACCATATGAGCGGTCATAGAGGTCCCCGACCCGACCAGAAGCACCGCTGTCAGGGTTGTTCCCATCCCACGCTTCCCCTCGTGGCGTTGTGCCTGGGCATAAATCTGCCGATTGGCTTCCAGGGCAGCCTGGTGCAACATGTCTTGCCAGGTTTCGTCATTATCGGGTGTGTGGGAAGCAAGCGCATTTGCAAGCTGTTGCTGCATAACCGTGCTTGCCAGCGCACTGGCTGCCTCTCCGGCCTGTGCTCCCCCCATACCATCGGCCACAAGCAGCAACGTTGCTGTGGCTCCTGTCGCCAATGGCAGCACTCCAGTATACCATGTATCTTCATTATTTTCACGGACCTGGCCGGTGTCGCTCTGGCCCGCGTATCGAAGCGTGAGCGGGCGGGTCTGGGGTTTTGTTAGACTGGGCAGGAGCGAACCACACGAGGGGCAAAATCGCGCTCCCGCACGGTTGCCGCGCCCGCACACCGGGCATCCCACGCTGTACCGTCGTTGTGAGGGCAGGCGAGCCGTAATCTGCGCTGTCTCCTGCCCCTGTGCAATCTGCTGCGACAGGGATTCGAGAACCTGCGACAGCTCACCAATAACCGTAGCTGCATAGGCCCGACTCACTCCTTCGGCTTCGCGGAGATGTTTCTCCCACCACGCAATCCCTTCTTCCACAACCGTGATAAGCTCACGCAGAGCAAACATATCGTCCGATACGTGCAGATGCTTGCCCCCGGAGAGGAGAATCTCATCAGGCTCTCCCCGCTCTATTTTTTGCGGGTGGCGGGTGGTGTCTGGTACGCTTTCTGCCGGTGCGTTTCTCGCTGGTGCGCCGCAATCCGGGCAAAAATACGCCCCTGCCGAAATAGGTTTTCCACACTGCCAACAGGTACCCGTATTCTTCTGACTCATACCTTCACCAGATTAGCGTCCAGATCTTTCGGGTTCTGGAGTGCGTTGCTGTAGTGTATTGGTAAGCGTTTACTGTGTTGGGTCAATCCCTGGGAGCGCAAGCGTCTCACTTGTCCCGATGCCCCCCCTCCCAATCCCTCCCTACTGGGGGGAGGTCAGGTGGGGGGCCTGAACGATTACGTGCATTGACAACACATTGACAACAGAGCGGTTGCCGCATTGACTATAGTATAGCACAGGCTGACATGGTTTTGCTCTCCCCTTCAGGTGGCGAACACCCATCGGATCGCTGTGCTATAATTGGGAAGCAGTGTTTTACGCGGTAGGTCTGGGAGGCTATGCGATGCTTGCAAAAGAAACAACAATCCTGGTCATTATTGATGTTCAAGGGAATCTGGCCCACGCAATGGTTGAAAAAGAGACCCTTTTTGAAAACGTAAAAAAACTTATTCAGGGAGCACAGCTGCTCGAAATCCCCATTATCGTCACTGAACAGTATCCCAAAGGGCTGGGCCCGACCATCCCCGAACTGCTCAGCCTGCTCCCCGATGTGCAACCAGTCAGTAAGGTGGCGTTTAGCTGCTGCGGCGAAGCAACTTTTCTCAATGCGCTGGATGGCGCAAACCGCAATCAGGTGCTTGTTGCCGGCATAGAAACCCATGTCTGCGTCTACCAGACAACGCGGGATCTCCTGCGGCGGGGCTATGAGGTGGAGATTGTCGCCGATGCGGTTTCTTCGAGAAAAGCCAGCGACCGGGAGATTGGCCTGACCCGAATGCACGACCTGGGAGCACGCCTGGGCAGTGTGGAGATGGTCCTGTTTGAATTGATGCAGGAAGCGGGCGGGGCAACATTCAAGGAATTGCAAAAGATTGTCAAATAGCCTGCCAGGTGCCGGGTAGTCGGGGATGTCAACACCACCATCATCACTATCATCACTATCATCAACACCTGCGACAACGCTGGCGATTGTTATTGTGTCGTGGAATGTGCGCGACCTGCTGCGGCGATGTTTGCGGGCCGTCGAAGCGTCGCTGGCGGGGAGCGGGATACGCTACGAAATTGTTGTGGTTGACAACGCCAGCAACGACGGCACCCCGTCCATGTTGCGGGAGGAGTTTCCGCAGGTGCATCTGCGAGAGGCGGGGGACAACCTGGGGTTTGCCGCAGGGAACAACCTTGCGCTACGCGAACTGGGCCTTGTCAACGGGAGCCACCCGGAGCGTGGCCCTTCCCGCCCATTGTCCCTGACCTGCCCGGACATGGTGCTCCTGCTCAACCCCGACACCGAGCCGGTTGGTGATGCGTTGCCCCGGCTAGTGCGCTCGCTGGAACAGCACCCTGATGCTGCCGTGGTTGGCCCGCAACTCCGCTACGCCGATGGGCGCATCCAGTCGTCGCGGCGGCGGTTTCCCACGCGGCTCATGTTCTTCTGGGAGAGCACGCTGCTTGAAAGGCTCTGGCCCGCCAACCCGTGGGCCCGCTCCTACCGCTGCGCCGGACCCCGCGACCCGGATGATACCACATGGCAGCGGGTAGATTGGCTGGTGGGGGCAGTTCTGCTCGTGCGTGGCGTGGCCATAGCGCGGGCCGGCGGGTTTGATGAGCGGTTCTTTCTCTACAGCGAAGAGGTGGAATGGCAATATCGGCTCCGCGGCAGTGGCTTGCACCAGCAGAGTATCATCTATGACCCGGCAGCAGTGGTGATCCACCACGAGGGGGGGAGCAGTGGACAGGTGCCTGCCGTGCTCCACCGCCACTTTCAGCGCAGCAAGATTCGGCTGGCGCAGATGTGGTATGGCCCACGCACAGCCGCTTCGCTCCGTGCCTTCCTCCTGCTATGCTACCTGTGGGAACTCCTGAGCGAAGGGGGCAAGCATCTTGTCGGGCACCGCCGGCCCCTGCGCCGCGGGCGCATCCGCGCCTATGCAGAGCTGCTGCACAGCGGGCTGTGAGGCATGGTGGAAATATACAGGAGCAAGGATAGAGAGGGAGAGAGGGAGACAAACCGATGCTTTTTCAGACATTGACCGATGGCTGGTCCATTCGCCCGCTGGAGCAGTTTCAGCAGGGGAACTATGCCGACGATGACGCGGGGTGGCTCCCGGCCACAGTGCCGGCCCACTGGCAACAGCACCCTGAACTGGCTGATCACACAGGCAAGGTGGCCTACCGCTGTGGGTTTGCGCTGCGACGGCAGGAGCAGGGAGAAGACCGCGAACAGGATGGGGAGCCAGTCTGTCCCCCCTCCCGCTACTGGTTGCGAGTCAACGGGGCGTTCTACTGGTCGCAACCCTACCTCAATGGGCACGATCTGGGGCGGCACGAAGGCTATTTCGACCCGTATGAACACGAGATTACCGCGCTGGTGCAGCCGGAGGAAAACCGCCTGCTGATTGAGGTTGATTGCCCCGAAGAGCGGAATAAGCTGGGCAAACAGATGATTACCGGGGTCTTCTCCCACTGGGACTGCCTGGACCCCCAGGCAAACCCTGGCGGTATCTGGCTGCCGGTCGAGGTCCACGCCAGCGGGCCCGCGCATCTGCAATCGGTGCGCTGCCACAGCGAGACAATTGACGAGCAGCTTGCCCAGGTGCGCTACACGGTGGACCTGGATACTGCCACGCCCGGCCCGCTCCTCTTCCGCTGGACATTTGCCCCCCGCACATTTGACAGCCCCCCTCAAATTATTGAGCAACACCACACGCTCAAGGCGGGCCCCCAGAGTGTCGGCGGGCTGCTAAAACTGCACAACCCGTGTTTGTGGTGGAGCCACGACCTGGGGCGGCCCGACCTCTACACCCTCTCGCTGGAACTTGTCACCGATGCGGGAATAAGTGATAGGACGAGTTTTGCCTTCGGGGTGAGGCGGTTTGAGCTACGAAACTGGATACCCTACCTCAATGGGGTGCGGTTCTTCATCAAGGGCAGCAACTATGCCCCCGGCGATATGCGTATCGCCACCATGAACGCGGAGCGGGCCGCAGAAGATATGCGTCTGGCCCGTGGGTGCCATATGAACTTCTTGCGGGTGCATGCCCATGTGGACCATCCCGCGCTCTACGATGCGGCTGACGCTGCCGGTATCCTGCTCTGGCAAGATATGCCGCTCCAGTGGCTCTACCGCCCGACAATCATCCCCGAAGCGCAGCGGCAGGCCCGCGCCATGGTCCAGTTGCTCTCCAATCACCCGTCGGTTGTCGTCTGGTGTATGCACAACGAGCCTATCTTTGTTGCCGATACCTCCGACGAAACACTCCTGACCCGTATGCGGACCTACTTTTCCTTCTTTGCCTTTAGCTGGAACCGCGATGTGCTCGATACGCGGCTCAAGCGGACGGTCCAGCGCGAGGACCCGGAGCGGCCCGCCGTGCGCTCGTCGGGCGAGTTTGCCCTGCCGTTTCTGCGTGCTGGCACCGACTCCCACGCCTACTATGGCTGGTACAGTGCCTACGGTCCCCTGCCACTCTTTGAAAAGCTGCGCTCCTGGGGAAAAAACAACCTGCGCTTTGTCACCGAGTTCGGGGCCCAGAGTTTCCCCAATGTCGAGAGCTGCGCGAAGTTTATGCCGACCGACCTGCGCCAGATAGACGTTGCCCACCTGGCCCGCCGGCACAGCTTCCAACCAGACATCATGAGCAAGTGGATAGACTGGCGCAAAGCGCAATCGCTACCTGAACTTGTGGAGATGACCCAGAATTACCAGATATTTATTCATCGCTACTACGTTGACCGGCTGCGCTACCACAAATATCGCCCGACCGGAGGGATTGTGCCGTTTATGTTCTGCGATTCCTTCCCGGCTATCCTCTGGAGCGTGCTTGACTACTGGCGCGTGCCCAAGCGGTCCTACCACGCCTTGCGGCTTGCCTTCAGCCCGCAATATGCGTTTACGCTCTTTTTCCCCAGAACCTACCGTGTGGGAGAGCCAATAGTATTTCCGCTCTATGTTGTCAACGATGCCCACGAGACAATCCCCGATGTCCACCTGGTGGCGCGGTTGTGTGGGCCCGGCGGCGCAGAATTGGCCAGCATTCGCCACCGCCTGACCCTCCCCCCCGACAGCCTGGCCCGCGAAGTTGACCGGCTGCGGCTCGTTCCCGAAACATCCGGAACCTATACCCTGGAACTCGAATTGCGCGGACTGACGGAAGATCTCCAGCAGACCTACGAGGTTGATGTTGCGAAGTAAGGCATATTGGTTTACTATGGGGTCGGGTTGTTGGGGTCGGGTTGTATGGTTGAGTTGTGCGGTCACGTTGTGCAGTCGAGTTGAAACGAGGGGAGCGATAACCAGAAGTTGTGGAGAACAGGAAGCCAGTGGAAACAGAAACAGAAACGGTGGCGCGGCCACCACGCTTTCTCATTCCCGATACGGCCCTCACGCTGTCCGCGGTTGCGTGGCGGGCCCTCAGCATTGTCGGGAGCCGGATCTTCTATCGCTACGCCGGCTTCTGGGAAGAACGGGGGCCCGGAATTCACAACAATCTGCCTATCCCCCCGGTCCACCTTCGCCAGCGCACCGGCAGCGCAACCAGCATCGGGAGCTTTCTCTCCCTCGGAGAACGCATCTTTCACGACATTGGGGAGGGGTTGGCACGAGTCGGCAAAGAGCGAGCATCCTTTCGCCAGGTATACGATTTTGGCTGTAGCTGTGGGCGCGTGCTGCGCTGGTTTGCCAGCCAGCCGGAGCCAGCGGCCCTCCACGGCTCGGATGTGGATCACGAGGCGATTGGCTGGTGCCGCCGCCATATGCCCTTTGCTTCGTTTCGGGTGAATGGCGCGTTGCCGCCGGTTAATTACGATACCGCATCGTTTGACCTGGTCTACGCCATCTCGGTGTTTACCCATCTGGACGAAGCACAGCAATTTCTCTGGCTCGAAGCGTTACGGCGGATAATGCGGCGCGGAGGATACCTCCTGCTCTCCGTTCTGGGTGAGCATGTCTGGCAGCATCTCCCCCCACACCAGGCCGCCCGGTTAGACCTTGATGACAAGGGATTCCTGTTTGTCGGGTGGGATGTTCAGCCGGGGAAGGTTCCTGTATGGAGCAACACAGCCTACCACAACACCGACTATATCAACCGGCACTATCGCCGCTATTTCAACATTCTTGAGTACATCCCCCAGGGCGTGAACAACCATCAAGACCTGGTTATCCTTCGGAAGCCCTGATAGCAAAATGCGGAATGAGCAGGGGTATTGTAATCATTGAGGACGGATGACAGTATCATACCGCAAATCTATTTCTTTAACCTGCCCCTCCTGTGCTGCGGTTTTCTCCGACAGCATATGGAGCATTCTTGATGCCCAGGAAAACCCCGGCGAAGTTGAGGATATGCGCCAGGGGCGGCTCAATCTGGTGGCGTGCCCGACGTGCGGCACCAGCACCCCGGCCCGCACCCCCTTTCTCTTCCACGATAGCGCAGCACAGCAGGTTATCGTTGCGTTGCCACCCACCCTGGAAGCCTACCAGGGAAAAGAACAATCCCGCGAATTGCTGTTGCTGCTGCTTGAGCGGCTCCCGCCGGCGCAGCGGCACGCCTACCTGGGCCAGGTCCAGGTGGTGCAGGAGATAGCCGGCGTGGTGCACCTTCTCAACAAGGCCGCCCGGCGGTCCGGGGTTGGCAAGGGCCAGAACGGTACATCTCCTGCTCCCTCGCCTCCCACTTCGCCCGCGTCCCCATCCGAGCAAGCGTCTGAGCAAGCGTCTGAGCCGGTGCCTGAGCCAGTGCCAGACCACGCCGAACGCTCACGTACCTACAGTGACAACGACCTGGCCGAAGCAATCCAGGCCCTCCTCAGAGCCAACACTATTGATGAATTTCGTGCTATAGTAGGACGCTCCCCGTTTTTGTTGGAGCAGGAGACCGACCAGACCATCGGGCAGCTTGCAGAGCTGGCGTTTGGCGAACGCGACTATGAGATTGCCGAAAGTCTGGGGCAGGCCCGCCGGTTGTTACAACAGATGCAGCGAGGGGAAACACCGGTGCTTACCCCGCCTCTGTCGCCATCACCTGTAGATAATACGGGAGGTATGGGAGATCATCTACCTGACCATCCGCCTTTCCATGCGGGACACGCGGGCATGGTTGAGCAGGGGGCGGGAGACACCAGGGAGCCAGATATACCGGGGGACGATGTGGACGATGCGTTCGACCCGTCGGCGCAACTATCGGAAGAACAGGAGGTTGACGAAGCCTGCCGGGCCCTGCTGCGGGCGGGCACGTCGGACGATTTGCTCGATGCTATGCAGGATTACCCGATATTGCTGGATACGCGGATTGACACGGTGCTCTGCCAGCGAGTTGAGCAATGTCTTGATGATGGCTACGAACGTCTGGCCCTCATCCTTGACCATCGGTGCGAGCAACTTGTAAAATTACGGCAACGAGTAGAAAAAGGGATGGATTATGCTGAAACGTACTCCACTGTATAAATCGCACGAAACCCTGGGGGGACGGATGGTTGAGTTTGGCGGGTGGGGGATGCCGGTGCAATACAGCGGTATTCTCGACGAACACCACACCGTGCGAAACGGGGCCGGCGTGTTCGACATCAGCCATATGGGGCGGTTTCTCATCATTGGCCCCGATGCGTTGAACTTTTTGCAATATACCACAACGTGCAATGTTGCCAGCATGGAAGTCGGGTTTTCGAGCTACGCGCTCCTGTGCCATTCCAACGGCGGCATCGTAGACGACATCTTCATCTACCGGTTGCCCAACGCCTACCTGCTTGTGGTCAATGCATCGAATCGGCAGAAGGATTCCGATTTCTTGCTCTACCATGCCAATAACTTCAATGTCAAAGTGGTAGACTATTCGGAACTCTGGGCCATGCTGGCTGTGCAGGGTCCGTCCGCCGAAGCTATCCTGGTTGCTTCTGGCCAGGTGGAAACGGACCTGGCCACGCTCCCCTTCCACAGTGTGGAGCGGTGCCGGCTCTTCGGAGTGGATGAAAGCCTCATTTCGCGCACGGGCTACACGGGAGAAGACGGCTTTGAACTCTTCTTCGATGCCCGAAAAGCCGCAAAGGTGTGGGATGCGCTTCTGAACCTGGAGAGCGAAGCAGGGACAATAAAACCCTGTGGCCTGGGGGCCCGCGATAGTCTGCGCTTCGAGCCGTGTCTGCCGCTCTATGGCCACGAAATTTCCGATGAGACAACCCCCTATGAAGCCCGTCTGGGATGGGTTGTTTCGCTGGATAAGGGCGATTTTGTCGGGCGCGATGCGCTGCTCTACATCAAACAAGAAGGAACGCTACGCCAGCTTGTGGGCTTCGAGATGGTTGGACGCGGGGTGGCCCGCGCCGGTTACGCCATCCACAGTTTGATGGGTGAGCGTATTGGGAGTGTTACCTCTGGCATGCCCTCGCCAACCCTGGGCAAGCCGCTAGGGATGGCCTATGTCCCAATAGAATTGAGTGACAAAGGGAGCGAGTTTGACGTGATGATCCGTGGCAAACCCGTTCGGGCGCGGGTTATCAAAATGCCCTTTTACAAGCCACGGTATAAGAAGTAGGGAACAGGGGATAGGGATAAAGAGAAAGGAAAAGGATACAGGATGAGTTTTCAAACACCAGCAAATCTACGCTATCTCGAAACGCACGAATGGGTGCGGGAAGAAAACGGAGAAGCCATTGTCGGGATTTCCGACTATGCTCAGCACTCCCTGGGCGATATTGTCTATATTGACCTGCCACAGGTGGGCGATACGTTCGGGCCAGAAGAGATTTTTGGAGTGATTGAGTCGGTCAAAGCCTCGTCGGACCTGTACACGCCGGTTGGGGGAGAAGTTGTCGCGGTGAATACCGCGCTTGTAGACGACCAGGAACCAATTAACAAAGACCCCTATGGTCAGGGTTGGCTCATCCGTCTGAAGCCTTCGGGCACAGAGGGGAAGCTGCTTGACGCGGCGGCCTATGAGCAGGTTGTCGCCTCGCAAGACCACTGATTTTCGTATCAAGAGAGCAACTGGAAAGTGTTGAGAGTATGACGAAATCTCCCTATATTTCGATAACCGATGCCGAACGCGACAAGATGCTGAAAGCCATTGGCGTACAGTCCATTGCGGAACTCTTCGCCGATGTGCCCGCCGAGCACCGCTTCCCGCCACTCGACCTGCCCGCGCCGCGCTCGGAGCCAGAACTGCTCCACGAGGCGGGGCAACTGGCGGGAATGAATGGCTCGGCGCAGACACACCGCCTCTTTCTGGGGGCGGGGGCCTACCACCACTTTGTGCCGAGTGCCATAGACCAGGTGCTCCGCCGCAGCGAGTTTTACACAGCCTACACCCCCTATCAACCAGAGATTAGCCAGGGCACCTTGCAAGCTATCTTCGAGTACCAGAGCCTGGTCTGCCGACTCACGGGTATGGATGTGGCCAATGCCTCGCACTACGACGGGGGCACTGCCGTTGCCGAAGCCGCGATTGTCGCGCTCAATGCTACTCGCAAGCGCAAGAAAATTGTTGTGGCTCGCGGAGTCCATCCGCAATACCGCGCCGTGCTGCGGACCTACTTCCGCGGTCTTGACGTGACGATTGTGGGCGATGAACACCCCGGCGCAACCATAGCCGATGCGTTGAAACAGGTTGATGAAACAACCGCTGCGGTTATTATCCAGTCGCCCGACTTTCTGGGGCGACTGCACGATGTCCGCTCGATTGTCCGCACCGTTCACGAAGCGGGGGCCCTGCTGGTCTTCCACTTCGATCCGATTAGTCTGGGGCTGTTTCAGACTCCCGGCGAGGTGGGGGCCGACATCGCCACCGCCGAAGGGCAACCCCTGGGGTTGGGCCTCAACACGGGCGGCCCCTACCTGGGGGTCTTCACCTGCAAGCAAGACCACGTCCGCAAGATAGCCGGGCGAGTTGTGGGGGCGACAACCGACGTGGATGGCAACATGGCCTATGTGCTCACGCTTCGTGCCCGCGAGCAGGATATACGCCGCGAACGGGCAACCAGCAACATTTGCACCAATCAGGGGTTGATGGCTCTGGCTTCGGCAGTCTACCTCAGCCTGATGGGGCGGCAGGGGTTGCAGCGTGTGGCCAGCCTGTGCTACCACCGCGCCCACTACACCGCCGCACAGCTTGCCCAGGTACCGGGCTATCGCGTCCACAACGAAGCCCCCTTCTTCAAAGAGTTTGTTGTCGAATGCCCGTGCCCGCCTGCAGAAATCAACGCCGCTCTGCGTGAGCACAACATCATCGGCGGCTATGATTTGACGCACGACGAGCCACACCTGAAAAACGCCATGCTGCTCTGTGTGACAGAGATGAACAGCAAGGGTGACATTGATGCACTGGTAGAAGCATTGAGGAAAGCAAGCTAGAACGACCTGCCACGAACGCCAACCCATTGTTGCTATCGTTTGTCCAGACAGCGTGGGGGAAATCTGTCCCATAGTTACGACACATGCTTTATTTGCGCCGTACAAGGCTTTGATGATAATACCGTGATACCCTGTACCTGGGAGCATTCTGGCATTTCGTCCTGTCGGGTGTCGGTTGGCAAGTAAACGGGAGTTGAGGAGGGAAAACGATGGCAGACCAGATTACAGAAGTCACCAGTGAGGGATGTGGTAGTCGGCTTATTGGTTCAATCCAGGGGATTATTTTCGGGTTTATTGGCATTCTGGTTGCAATTGTTCTGCTCTTCTGGAATGAGGGGCGGGCTGTTCAAACCTACAGATCGCTGGAAGAGGGGGCAGGAGCGGTTGTCTCGGTCAATGCACAGGGGGTCAACCCGGCCAACGATGGCAACCTTGTTCATATGACCGGGCAGGCCACGACGGATGAGACACTCACGGACCCGATCTTTGATGTGTCGGCAGATAACGTTATCAAGCTAAGGCGCGAAGTTCAGATGTACCAGTGGGTGGAAAATCAGGATACGGAAACGGTGCAAAAAGTCGGGGGAGGCACAGAAACGCGAACAACCTACACCTACTCGAAAGAGTGGACCTCGACCTACAATGATTCCGGCGGTTTTAAGGAACCAACTGGACACCAGAACCCGCCGATGGACTTTGAGGACGAAACGCAGGTGGCAGAAACGGTCCGAGTCGGGGCATTTACGCTGTCGCCGGGGTTGGTGAGGAGTATTTCAGGAGCCGCCCCCCTCGCCGTTGAAACAGTCCCCACGCTGGATGGGCGCACCGCAACGCGGGAGAATGGCGGGCTGTATATTGGGACTGGCTCGCCACAGTCGCCCCAGGTGGGCGATTACCGCGTATCGTTTGAGGTGGTCCGTCCCGGCACAGTGAGCATTATTGCTCAGCAGTCGGGAGCAACCTTGCGCCCCTACCAGACAAAGGCCGGCGATGCGCTTGAGATGCTCGAAATGGGCACCGTGACTGCTGACGAAATGTTTGAAGCTGCACAACAAGCCAATACTGTCCTGACCTGGGTGCTACGGTTGATCGGACTTGTCATCATGTCTGCTTCAATCGGGGCCCTTTTCAAACCGTTCGTCGTGATATCCGACGTTATCCCATTCCTGGGCGACCTGGTGGGGCTTGGGCTTGGGTTGGTCTCTTTTGCCATTGGTCTGACGCTCAGCCTTGTGGTTATTGGCATCGGGTGGATAGCGGCCCGGCCCATTCTGGGAATTGCCCTGTTTGTCGTTGCGGCTGCCATTATCGGCGCGGCAGTCTTCTTCGGTATGCAGATGCGGAAAAAGCGCGAAGCCGAAGGAGAAGCGCAACCAGCCGGCTGAATACAACCGTTATCTAGTAACAAAGCATTCCTGGACTACCTGGATACCGTCCGGGAACGGAGGAAACAGGATGGGACGATGTCCCTGGAAGAGGTTCGCCAACGTCTGGATTGCCAGTAACCGGTTGGCTCCATTGCACCCTGATTTCGTATGGCAAAGCAACCCGGCTTGACCCGACAACAGATTGAAGAGATGATCCACACGGCTGGTGGGCATGTCAAAGCACAGGGCCGCGATCTGCAACGGCTCAATCTGGCGCGGCTCGATCTGAGCAACGCCGATCTGAGCAACGCCGATCTGAGCAACGCCGACCTCAGCAATGCAAACCTGAGCGAGGCGCGGTTGACGGGCGCGACCCTGTTCTTTGCCAATCTCTTCTTTGTCAATCTGCTGTTTGCCAATCTCAGCTATGCAAACCTGAGCAATACCAATCTGAACGAGGCAAACCTGAGCAACGCCGACCTGAGCAACGCAAACCTGAGCAACGCCGAC
>DAOTUE010000177.1:0-10232 GCA_034436975.1 Chloroflexaceae bacterium | reverse complement strand
CAAGTTGAGTAAAGATGCCATGGAAGCCCTTGAATCCTGCTTTGTCCGTGACTCGCAACTCGGCAAGTGGTTCGTGACCATCAGTCCAGATACGACCGGTGGTGGATGATTATTTGTTTCCTATTCCCTGATACATTACTTCCGATACTGATACTATTGTAACACAGATTCGTTGAGTGAGAGAAACAGAGGTTGCCTATGCCAACACAAGAAGACATTAAGCAGCAGAAAGAGCGGCTTGAAAAATGGCGTGGCACTCTCGCCAACCACCTCTACCAGCAGGCTATCCTCGGCTCCGCCCACGCTCCCCCCGGCACCACCCACGGCATCCGCGAAGCCCGCAACGAAATCGCTAACATCAAAGCCAACCTCCGCACGTGGGGCGAGGATGTTGAGGACCATCCGGATGACTTTGACAAAGCAGCCCCCAAAAAGGTGAAAATTGAGAATCCCCCCAACGATCCTGCCCCTGAAGGGCAAACCACCCAAAAAACCGATACACGACTACAACGATTCCTTGTTGTCTTTCCGTGGTTGGCTTTACCCATTTTTTTATTTTTAATGGAGCAATTTCTAAATATCAATATATTATGTAGCCCTCTCATTACCAACGCTGGAATAGTCATAGGTGTTATTCTTGTTTTACTGGCAGTTATTTCTGCGATATACCCTGATGAGATAAAGAAACTACTGGAACAAATCCATAGTAAAGTTTTCCTTTTTTCTCTTGTCGTTGGTCTTATGACGATGTTTATTTTTGTTCCTTCAGCGTATGAATGGTGTAAAAATCCTACTCCCACACCCATTCCGCCACCGCCTGAAACATTCACACCAACACTAACACCGACACCAACAATCACCATTCCCATTACAATCAGTCAATGGGCAACAGAAACTACACTTGCAGTATCGAACAAAAATTGCGAAGGCTACTGGTGCCATATAAAAGAAGGACAAATAGACGATATATATCTCCCCAAAGAATACTGGATTGCCAGGCATACTATTAACATTACCCAATACAATGAATTCTTTTTCGATAGTGAATCCTACAGTATCCCGAACTGGACCCCGGAAGGATATAAATATATGTCAGATACAATTAGGCTAGAAATTTCACCTTTTCCTATAATTTATCAAATTTATCAATCGGGCCAACCAGTTTATCAATCGGGCCAACCAAAAGAACCCCCCTGGTATTATGCAGCAGCCTTTGCAAAATGGCTAACCAATGAAATTTCTGTTACTAAGATAATACCAACAGACTACTGCATTCGTCTACCTACTGAACTCGAATGGAAGTTGGCCCGTGCCCATACGAATGCAGAGTTCCAGGACGATTTTTGGGAGTGGACATCTTCTTCTCCTTCTTCTTCTTCGGATAATGAAGCCAAATCAGATTTTGCTATAGAAAACATGATTAGGACTTGTAGTGTAGAGGAGAAAGAATGCGAAGGTGAAAGCAACCCTGTTCCAGGAGTAAAAAATATGTTAAAAATAGCATTTCGCCTATCGCTGGCCCCCTGCCCGCCCGAATAGCACCATAACGTTTCAGACCTGCACGGCCCCCGTTGTGTTGTTAATTGCAGTAACGACGGGCACCGGCAGGTCCACATTTGCTCAACCGCTTGATCCACACCAACAAGCGGATTAGATTTTCCCCGGACGCTACGGTATCTTCCGCATAATACCAATTGCCGTCAGCATAGTTGCAATAAGAACCATACTGGCGATACAACCGGGCGTTCCCGCAACAGGTGTCGGGGTTATTGATGCGGTTGGAGTCGAAGTGGATATTGTGGATGTGACAAACGCAGTGGCAGTGGATATTGTCTGCTCAGTTGGGGTGGGCGTGTCTTTCACCACCGTAGTGGCAGTGGATGTTGTCTGCTCAGTTGGGGCGGGGAGAGCAGCGGGGTTTCCAGTGCCAGGGTCGCCATTCAGTACAAAACCAGCCCAGTAATAGGGGCTTTCAAATTCTTTTGTTTCTCGCACAGTTTTCTGGGCAGC
Source organism: Chloroflexaceae bacterium (assembly GCA_034436975.1). Classification (GTDB taxonomy): domain Bacteria; phylum Chloroflexota; class Chloroflexia; order Chloroflexales; family Chloroflexaceae; genus JAAUSY01. The sequence continues at coordinate 8,222 of DAOTUE010000177.1, read as the reverse complement.
CCGAAGTGCTGCCGCTTTGTTCTTCCCCTCTCTACGCCATTCTTTGTAAAAGGTTTCCATAAGCATTTGTGTGGCCTTGGGGTCAGCAACCCAAAGACTGGCAAGCACACTGGGACTACCTGCCACAAAGAACGCACGATTAAGCGCGACAACTTCGTCTGCGTTGGATGGCTCTCCCCAATTTGCTTCACACGAACTCAGCACTACCAGTGAAGTCTTTGGTAAACGCATAGTAAAGATTTCGTGTGCTTGTAGGTTACCATCCTGAGAATCATCTTGTGTCAGGTAGATAGTGCTGGAAAGGGGGTCTGTTTCAGAATAGCTGGCATGGGCTGAGAGATGAATTATGTTTGCTCCTGCTGCTTCTTCTCGAACGAGTTTTTCAGTTGCATATGTGTCAGTGTAGGCCTCTGTGCTGAGTATAACTGCGATGCTTCTTGCCTCCGTTGATGAGGATGAGATGGTTGGCAGGCCTGGAACATTTGGAGATCCAAGAACTAGTGGTTTTCCACCTTCCTTTTCCGCATTAGCATTTTGTTGTACCAATTGTAACGTGCTGGCAGAAGGCAGCGTAAAAAGGGTGTAATCTTCTCCGAAGTAGGTATTACCGTTGAATAGTCCAGCAAAGGGGACTTTGTGCATATGCAGGTGTGGGACAATGGCAATCTGTGCAATCTGTGTAGTCTTCAAATACTTCTTTTCCGCTAGGGGCTTAACCAGCAAGTTATAGAGTTTCTTCAAAGTTTCGTTGTACGAGTCTTTGCTGGTATATTGATTGTCTCTGATCTGTTGTGCCAGATTGTTTATCTTTTCAGGTGTTGCAACCGAAGAAAGTTCTATCGCGTTTATTTGTCCTTGCGTAAGAACGAATGCCAACGGCCCGGCATCTTGCAATCCCATCCTCTCCCTGTTGTCCTCCAGACGAGGGTCGTAGCTATAGTAAGCAATGAGGGTCGTTTGTTCATCTAGCAATTCTTGAACAGCTTTTGCGTCCAACACCCCTTCTTGCAGTATCATCTGATTTAACAGCGGATCATCCCCATTCCTAATCTCGTTCATTACTTTTTTATGTATTTCACAGGCCTCATCAGCTTGCTCTTTGATCTGGCTTTTACTTCTTAGGAAGGTGCTTGAATACTCTGCCTGGTCGTAAATGTCTTTCGCTGCCTGGCATTCAATGGATGCCTTTCGCTCTTTTCTTAGCAGTTCTGCTCTTTTAGTATCCTCAAACTGGAATTGCACGTCGGCCAGCATATCGAGAAACAGACGAGCGCGTCCCCGTTCAGTTGTATGAAATGCTTCGGCATATTCTTTTTGTTCTACGTAAATATCTGCTGCAAAGTAATAGACATCAATCAGATCTACCAGTGAACCTTGAAAGGCAAAGGCATTTGAAATACTACCGCCATCACCACCCGTGTTGATGTTAATTGCACTGCTGTCAGCGGTAATCCGTATCTGGTCATTCAGATCCATCGCTTCTTTGTAGTATTCTAGAGCCGGGTCCAGATTACCTTCTCGCTGTTCCAGAAAACCCAGGTTGACAAGCACTGAAGCAAGAGCAATACGCTGTGGCGAATCGCGGAGAAGTTCCAATGTCTTTGTGAAACTCTTCCTTGCTTCCACAATGTCGTTGTCGTGGAAATACTGGATCAGTCCCATGTTGTTGTGGAGTGTGGCTTCTGTAAACGGTAGGAAAACGCTACCGGGTGCCTCTTTACGCAACTTTGGATCTATAGCTTTAAGTACTTCCAATCCCTCTGTAAACTTTCCACGTGCTTCAACAACGTCAACGTTTTCCTGGCGGCGGTAGGTCTCGCCAATATTATTCAAAATTAGCGGTTCAAGAATTATTGCTGTATCTTTAATACTCTTAGAAAGATCGGGTATGAGCGAAGCAAATGGATTATCATCTTGAGAATCTGTTGAATCATCACTAGCCTTTATTTCACGAAAAATTGTCAGGGACTTTTCCAATGCACTTCGTGATTCTTCCCAATTCTGCTGCATACCCTTGACGATGCCAAGATTATTGTAAGTCGCTCCTTCCGCAAGCCGCTTGATGCTGGCAAAGCTCCAGGAAGCATCATTACTATCTTGCAATATTCCCAGTGCTTCTTCCAATCGCATTTGAGAAACAACATAGTTCCTTTGTGCGAGATGTACCGAGTTCCTTTGTGCGAGATGTACCGAGGCAATCCCATAAAGTGCGCTCCACTCCATTTGTTTTTGGTACTGGTCTTCACTTTCCCGAAAAGCACCGAGTGCTGTTTCATAAGGTGACAACGCACCATAATAGTCGCCTATATTTTGGCGAGCTACACCAAGATATAATGCGCACATTCCAAGCATTTGTTGGTCGGAGCCGGGATCCTTTTTAAGTGTTTCTACGCTCTCTTCAAGTTGTGGAAGAGCCTTCAGTACCAAACCTTGAGACAACAACAATATGCTAGTACTACACTGAAGTATTGGATTGATCTGTGAATTGGGAGATGCCTGGGCTGGGGGAGGGGGAGCATGCACCCACCCTCCCCACACTCCAACAAACATACCGATAATCAAACAGAGCCGAAGAACCCGTTGCTTCATACTTTTACCCATTTTCATCTATATCCCCCCTCCCACTATTTTTGCCTGAGTTTTCCCTATTGCAGGCCAGCAAGTTCATTCTTTACCCTGTCAATACCTGATCTGTCATTTTGTGCATTGTACCATTCCAATGCCATTTCATACGATAGAATTGCAGCATCGCGGTTGCCTCGAAGCTGATAAATCTTCCCCTGGTTCTCCAGAAGTGCACCCTCCAGAATATGCGGTTTCTGATGCTCAACCAGTTCCAGGGCTTTTTTGCAGTGAGCATCGGCAAGTTCTGGGAGCAAAAGATCCACATAAAGACTGCACAGTTCGGCATGGACAGCCGGTTGCTCACTGCTAATCGCCAACTCCTCCAGGATGTCTATTGCCTCTGCGTACCGTTGCTGTTCCTGACCAGCAGCAAGCATAGCACGGAAAAATCTTTCGCTCTCTGGTAAAACTTGCTTGATAGTATTGTTTATTGTTTCGGCAAGTTTCGTCTCCTGCTGCTTGATCTGCTCTGCCTCGTCCTTTGGTATTATCTTGAAGAACAAGCCCTTTGCAGGCTCTTTCGTTGATGACATGCCATTGCTGTCACTAACCTTCAGAACGTAGGTAGTGTCTGGCTTCAGTTCAGTGCCAGTGTATATTGTGGTTGTTTGGGAAACTTCTTTCTGTTCCCACACTGTTGTGAAATTGTTCTGCTCTTCGATATTTACCGTATAGGGCGGTTTTTTTGTGTCAAGCCAACTGAGTTTTATTCCTGTACTATCGAGCAGGTATGTTCCGCGAGGGCGGACAATCTTTGGAATATCACTGACACCACCAAGCCCAGGTAGAACCAATTTTCCCCCACGCACTAGCAATTGGTTCGGTTCGCCGGGGCACTCGTTGCTAATACCTGCACTATCACCACTGGGCAATGATTTAATTGTCTCTAGATCGCTGCATAAAAAAACCGACGTTGCATCATTATCCAGTGAGACAATATCGCCATGATTAAGCAACGTACCAAAGCCTGCGTGAACCCCTTTATTCCAGTCTTTACGTTGAACAAAAACATTCCCATCACTGTAGATGATCAATGCTAATGGTGCTCCTGATTCTGGTATAGGGGAAGTCGTAGGGGTACCTGTGGAGGTTGCGATGGGCGAGGTGGGCGGCGTTGGAGAAGTAGCTGTGGATGTCGGATTTGTTCCCCCATTACCGCAACTAGCCATTAACAAAAGGAAAACGAGAGCCAGGTATTTTATATAATTCATAGCAAGGTTACCTCCTTAAAATCAGTTGATCATACTTCTTAGCCATTCCATACCATTTATCCTCTTCAAAATTCAGCGGATCATTTTGAGTGCCGCCCAAACAATCACTCCAACTATTATTTAATGGCTTTGTGCTCTGCAAATGTACTTTGATATACTGCCAATCCCAGTCTATTATACCATTCTGGCAAAGATGTTCCTGGTTGGGTAGTGCCTCGGCAAGCAATGCCTGTGCAAGCAAACAATGGGGTGCTCGATGATAACTGGCTTGCTCATTCACACTATTCATATGGGTGATGGCTTCTTTCAAATCTGCTTTCGCCTCTGGATAACGCTGTTGGCATAGACGTGCCCATCCCCGGTTTTTGAATAAAGAGTATTTGGCGGGATCATCCTGTGCAACATGGATTCCCCTGTTAAGTGTTCCGATTGCCAGATCATAGTCACCTGCTAGGATAAGAAGCCGGCCAAGATTGTTGTGGGCAAGATCCAATGTCGGATAAGTCTTATCATCCAGCTTCTCAGCCGCGGCTACCTGGTAGTGCATCCGTGCTTGCTCAAAATCCCCCAATTCTTCGGAGAGTCTTCCAAGTTGGTAGTAGGCTACGACAAGCGATGAATCGAACCTTAGAGCACGTTCAAGATTTTCTCTGGCATTTAGCAGAAACCCTGTCTGCAAGTCAGTTAGTCCCTTTTGATAGTAAAAATCCGCTATAGGCGATCGTAGAAAATAAAGCAAGCAAACAACAAAAAGAATCAAACCGGAAACAACAAAAAGAGTAATACCAAAACGTTTTAATATATCTTTAAGATCTACCAGTTTCCATACACCGAAAGTTGCAGATATTACTCCGAAAGCAGAGAGAACAACCTGAAGTGCATCAGTGAAAACACTACCAAAGCGTGACAAGAAGTCCGACAAAAATGCATACAAGGCCGCTAATATAGCAAGGAAAAGTGCTGCGAGAAGGAACCAAATTAGATCGCCCAAAGAAGTGGTCGTACTTTGCTTGTCTTCGGATAGGGAGCGTTGCATATATCCTGTCATTGGATAACCTGATGCTTCAGGTACCTTTTTTGCTTTTCTCTTGCACGGTGGTTTCATAGTTCCTCCACCCCATTTTACTTACAGAGCAATCTCACATAATTTTACAATACATTACTGTTTGATGCAAAAAGTACTTGTGAAGTAACTGTTCACGATCAGGTGTATTATTTCAGAGATCGCGAACGTCTTGCACATTTCAATGCCATCGGGCTTCTTGCAATCCCAGATTTTACCCCCAATTGTGAACAGTTACTTTCCAGAAACCAGAACTATTGTTCGGATGAGCTGAGGGACCGCAAAAATCGCACCCCGCCGCCGTCGCCCCAGCCTCTGGCGTAGTACCAGTTGTGCGAGCCGCAGAACAAACGTTCTATATTTTCATGATATGAACCATCCCGCAACCGTACCCTATCCAGTGCGGCAAAATCCCTATGCGGGCAAGGGTCTTCATCTTGCCCTTGTGGCGTTGCCGTCCACTCCCACACATTCCCCATCATATCCATTGCTCCACATTCCGCTTGACCTTGAGCGAAACACCCCACCGGCGTTGGTTCTCCTATACCCGTACCATTGTAATTCGCGTGTTCTACCCTCGGGTTTTCATCCCCCCACGGGTAGCGACGACGATCCGTGTGACGCGCCGCCCGTTCCCACTCCAACGACGTTGGCAACCGTATCTCTTCCCCTTCTGGGAGCCATCCCTGTATATGTCCCTGCATTGTCCACCAACGGCTACACGCCACCGCTTCATACCAACTAATCCCTACTACTGGTTGCGTTGCCTTGTTATATTCCGAATCGTTCCATAGGCGTGGCTGCGTTATTGGCTTGTCATTATCAAAATCAACAAGCTCTTGCCCATGCCCTCCAGGTAAGATAAACTTTCGCCCCTCTTCTGTCCACCAGGGTTGCGATGGGTCATAGCCCCCCGCATCAATGAATCGCGCATACTGCGCATACGTCAGCGGGTAGCGGGCTATCTGGAAACTGTAGGGCAGACTGACTTTCTTCAATTCCTCTCCTTTCTCATCATTACCAAACCAGAAATCCCCTGCCTCAATGCGGCACCAGTACCGGCTTAAGGGTTCATTGCCTGGTTGGTTTGCTAACCGCCACTGCTCATCTGTAACGGGGATGCGTGGGTCTCCTATTTCTCCCAATGCATAGGCAGCACGCACCCGCAATGGGGCCGCTTGCTCCGGTGCTGTTCCCTTCGTCACAATAGTCATTAACCGTTCACGTGCCTTCTCCCACACAGGTGCTGGCTCCAAACCTACCTGCTCCGCTCGCTCGTATCCTATCAAGACCAGCAATTCCCCGCCCAGTACCTGCTCTAATGCGCTACGCTCTAGCAACTCTTTCGCTAAATCAAGCGGACGTTCTAATTCCCCATCCTGAAGCACCTGATACCCTACCATCAAGCGCAACACCTCGTGCCAGTGAATTGCCTTTGTGTATTTCAGGCAGTTTCCACGATATGGCGAACGGCTCTTCAAATCATAGCCCGCCAAAAACTCCTGGAAACTCCGATGCGGAAATGCATACTGCTCCCCTTGCTCATTACTCCTCTTCAACAACAATCCATTCCGCGTTGCTATCGCATGCAGCATCGTGTTCACCAACTCTCCCAAACGGTGGTCATCTCCCTCCGCATACGGGCTAAATTGCTCTTTCAACACCCGTTGTACATCCGCCCCACTCAGATCCGCCGCACGTTCGGATGTTTCCCCTTCTGAACGTTCCACACTGCTATGCACCACAAATCCCAGTCGCGCCATAACCGTCCACAAATCCCGCTCGCGGAATTGGGGCAATTTCAGTTTTGCCAGTACGTCCCCCTTCCCTGGATCCTGTCTCCATCGGCACAACAGCAGATCAATGCATTCATAGTAGAGTAGCGCACGTGCATGGGGTAATTCGCCCTTTCCCGCGTGCACTATCGCCATCATCGTCAGCAGCAAGGGCAAACGTGCTAATTGATACAGTTCCGGGCGCGTGGTAATAGCCTGTTGCAACCCGTTGGCATTCCCAAGCATTTTCCTTCCGGTACGGTCAATCTCTGCATACCAGGCTTGCACAAATGCCGCTATCTGCTTATCGGATAGCTCAGCCAGGGTTTCCCTCGTGAAGCCGGGGATCTGACGACGGGGGTTCGCTTCATAATCAAGTATTCGGCAAGTCACCAATACGGGTGCGTTGCGATAGGTGGTGGCTACGGCCTGGATTGTCTCCACCACCCGCGACAATGTTGGTTCCCCGACAACCTCGTCAAGCCCATCGAAAAGCAGGATAGCTTGCCCATCATTCAAGGCTGTTTCAACAAAAGGCTTTGCTTGCTCATGCGTCCCTAGTATTTTAGTGAGATAGTTCAGGAATACCTCGGACTTCCCTGTTGTTGCTTTCTGTATGCCTTCAAATTCGGCAAAATCACGCAAGATGATGCGAATGGGAATCAGTGGGCCGTGGCTCCAGGCTGGCAAGCGGTTCAACCACTGCTCAGGGGAATCGGGTTGCGAGGGTTGGGGATGATAGCGAGCGAGATGGGCTTCAATAAGACAAAGGGCAAGATGATTGACCAGCGTGCTCTTACCACTCCCCGGCGCACCGAGCAGGATGAGGCGGGCGGGGTGGGGGGCGTTCAGGGCTTCGATGGCGGTGAGGGGGCGGGTATCTCGTTTCCCCTCAATCTCAACCTGTCTGGTTATGTTCAGGCTGACATAGACCTGCTCCAGGTGCATCTCCTGGAAACCCGCTTCCTTCTGGTCAATCTGCCCCATCTGGAGAGCGCGATAATCCCTAAGGATAGTGCAGAGGTAGTTTTTGAGGGCTTGCTGTTCGGGGTAGGCGGGAATGAAGAGATCCCCTTCTACATAGTAGGAGTCGCGTTCCGATTGAATTAACTTGCTATGATCCCCAGTGTTGATGAGGCTTTTCTCAACATCGCCAACGATTCCCACTCCCCCCGCACCGCTGACATCCAGGGTAGGGTTGGGCGGGGTAAGATCCTTGAGGGCAGCATCCACCCTTTCCCCTCCATACTGCACACGTAATCTATTCAATCCCTTTTCATAGGCTTCCTGTTCAATATCCCCAAGTTCAAAAGTTTCCTGAAGATTGCGTATTCGTCGGCTCAGGTCATCGCTCATGGTTTTGCTCCTTACACCATGACTATTGATGGAAAAAGTGATATATGTGCGTTTTATTATAAGCCTGACTACCCTACAGAAAATTTGTTTCTCAAGAACCATCGGCTACAGCACCATCTCGTTAATCAAGACAAACCCCACTCGAATGGGCAATTCTTCTTTGGTCAAATACTGAAGCAATCGCATCCCCAC
>DAOTUE010000176.1:0-37675 GCA_034436975.1 Chloroflexaceae bacterium | reverse complement strand
CTCCCGAAGTACAGCCAGCGGAGCGATTGTGGGAAGTCTCGGATGAGGCGTTGGCCAACCAGTGTTTTGACACGTAGAAGCCCTGGTGAAAGCCCAGGAGGAGCATTGTATGCACATCCGCACCCAACGAGAGGCCATGCGTTCTCGCACCCTGTACTACTGGTGGCCGTTGTTGGCATAATGATAGTGTGAGGGATTACCCGGATTTGGTATGACACACCCTGAGTTGTATACGCGGGTCGTCCTTACCCGCATGGTTCCCGAAGCCAATCTCAAGCAAGGGGATATGGCGATGTACATTGATTATCTGCCGGTTGCCGAGGGCGAAGCCGGAGCAATCCTGGAGGTCTTCAACGTGTTGGGCGACACCATTGCGGTTGTCACCGTGCCGATCAGTGCCATTGCACCGCTGCGAGCAGAGTATGTGCCATCGGTGCGGTTGCTGGAAGATGTGCCGGGGTAAGGAGCCTCATATGATACCATGTTCGCCTGAACACTTAAAAAAACCACGAAGCCACAAAGGGCACGAAGGCTTTGTGAAAGGGGGTTCCTTTGTGTCCTCCGTGCCTTTGTGGTGAAACTATCTATCCGGATTTGGTATAAGACGGGAAAAACGGGATAGTTTTCCCGTTTAATAGAAAACAGAAACGCAAGAGAACCACCATATGATTTCTTTGATCACGACGTTTATCATCGTCATCACCACAACCTCATTGGCAACGTTTGTAGCAACCCGCGCCTGGGACTACCGCCCGGCGCGGGTGTTCGCATTTGTTGTGGGAATCCTCACCTTGCTCAATGTGGTTTCCACCATCCAACCCCGCCTTACCAACCCGCACCTGGTCTATACCCTCGGAACATTCATGTTCCTGAATCTCACCCTGATCAATGTTTCCCTACTCATCCTCCTGAGCGAGCTTTTTGCCCCCCACTGGTGGTGTGGTCGCTGTCTGATATGCTGGCTCATCATCCCCTATGCCATCATAGAAACCATTATGGCTCTGGATATACTTGGGCGTATGAACCTGATTTTTGATGGGGTGCGGGTTGTGGATTCTATGCTGCGGGTGCGGCTTGCCTCGCCAGGGGGCATCGTGCTGTTGCTGATTCTCTCGGCAAGCTGGCTTGTCCATCTCTGGCTTCTCATGCGAGCATTTCTCTTTTTTCCAAAGGTCCGCCCTGCTGTCATTCTCCTGGCCATTGCCATTATCGTTTCTTTGACAGGCGACCGGATAGCCGAAGTTCTGCACATTGATAGCGTATTTGCCACATTGATCAAAAGTTTGCCCGTAACCATCGCCATGGCCTACCTGGTGATACGCACCCGTCTGCTTCTCCCCACCCGCGCCGCCCTCGATCTGGCCATTGAGGCGATGCACGAAGCGGTGATGGTGCTTGATACCAGCAATACGCTGGTGTACGCCAACCCGACGGCAAAAACACTCGGAGTGGGTGAAGGCAAACCGCTCTCCGATGCGCTGACCGCTGCTGGTTTGCAGGATGCAACGGTAGAGACTCTCTCGTCCCCCATCTCTCCTCAGGACAACCAGGGGGGAACGCGGGCTATCCTTCCCGATGGCCGGCGATTCATTTTTCTCCGCTCTCCAGTGATAGCACGGTCCGGGCGCACGGTCGGGATGCTGCTGATGGGCCGCGATGTGACCGAGATAGACCAGTGGGCCGAACGACTGGAGCAGGAGCGGAAACGGCTGGCCACCACCGTGGGCCAGCTCGAAGCAGAACAACAACAACGGGCCGCGCTGGCCGAAACCGTGCGGGCCCTCTCGTTGCCAGTGATCCCCGTGCTCGAAGGGGTGCTCGTGCTGCCGCTCATTGGCGACTTTGATGCCGAGCGCATTCAGGATTTTACCAGCACACTGCTGCACAGCATTGAACATGAGAAGGCCCGCGTGGTGCTCATTGATATTACCGGCCTGCCCCTGCTCGACTCCGAAGGAGCCGCCGGCCTGGTGCAGGGCGTGCGAGCGGCGGGGTTGCTTGGGGCCCGCTGTGTGCTGGTGGGGGTGCGCCCGGAGATTGCCCGGGCCCTGGTGTCGCTCGATGTGTCGCTTGAAACGCTTGCCACAGCAGCCACCCTCCAGCAGGCCCTCCAGCGCGAGCAGAAGCAGAAAAAGCACCGGCAGAGTAGTACCATTTCGACTGTCCTCTGAATACTCGTAGACATTTTTTCTCTTTCTCTCCTCGGTCCTCATATTCCTTTTATTGGCAAGTTCAGGTACAATAGAAGGACAGGGTATGTGTCCCTGGAACCACAGGGAACAGAGGGAAACAACAATGGTTGAACGAACAGAACTCGAACGCAAACTCTCCCGCGCTCGTCGCGTTCTGATGATCATGAATGAAGAGGCGGCCTGGTTTGGCAAGCTGCATGTGCCAGAACACCTCCAGCAAGATATTCACGAGCAACTGGCCGAAATTACCAACCTGGAGCGGAGCCTGGCCCAGATTGACAACCTGCAGGGGGAGATATTTCCCGATAATCTCCCCCTGTCTCCCGCAACGTTCGTCGGGCGAAACGACGAAATTGCTCGCTGCCTGAAACACCTCTCTCACCAGGAGAGCGTCTGGGGGGTGGCGATTGATGGCAGCAGCGGGATAGGCAAGACAACGCTTGCTATCAAAGTGGCCCACGAAGTCCGCCGGCGCGACTGGTTCGATGCCTACCTTTTCTTCTCGGCGCGGACTACCTGGCACGCGGAAACCGGAGCCTACCTGCGTGGGCTGGGGCGGTCGCCGCTCGATACCTTTGTGCGCGAATTTGCGCTCCTGCTCAACAAAGAACATATTCCCCGCATTACCAATACAAAGGACCGTCGCCGCGCTCTGCTGGAACAATTGCAAAACCGCCGCGTCCTGCTGGTTCTCGACAATCTCGAAACACTCACGCCCGCCGAACACGATTTAATCGCCGTGTTTTTGCACAACCTGCCTCCCCCCAACAAAGCTATCATCACCAGCAGCCACCGCATGGGGGTGCGCGGGGTGCCCATCCGCCTCGACCCGCTCTCCGAGCAGGAAACGCTCACCCTGATGACAAACCTGGGAAACCGCCATCTGCGCGTTTCGGCGGAGCTATCGCGGGCCGAGATGTCCACCCGCCTGGCCCTCTCCGAAGCGGTGGGAGGCAACCCCCTGTTGCTCTCCTGTGCGCTTGGCCTGGTGGCACAACAGCGGTTTTCGCTCAAACAGGTGATAGAGCATCTCCATACCGGCACGTCCTCAAAAGATGTCTATGAAATCCTCTTTACCGAGGCCGTGCGAAGCCTGGGAAGGCCAGAGCGGGTGGTGCTCTCTACCCTGGCCGTTTTCCAGAACCCGGCCACGCCGCGCCTGCTGACCAACGCAACGGAGATGGACGCAACCGAGGTCCAGATTGCCCTGGAACACCTGATGACGCTTGTACTGGTGTATGATATGCGCGGCGGCCACTACGGGTTGCACCCGCTCACCCGGAATTACGTTTCCGACCTGCTAACATCGGGAGAAAAAGCCACCCATCGCTCCAGCCAGCACGTTTCGCTTGAATCGGCGGCCTATCGGCGGGCGTTTCGCTATTGGGTGGACTATGCCCAGGAGCACGGCGGAAGCAAAAACTTCTCCCGTTTTCCCCGGCTGGAAGCCGAATGGCTCAACCTGGAGGCAACCGCCGTGGCCCTCTACGACCTGACCGGCCTGCCTGACCGCCTGACAGACAAAACCCTTGCCGTGATGTTCAGCGATCTTGCCCTTGCGCTGCGCTCGTTTATGCGCTCGTATGGCTACTGGGATGAGTGGCTCCGTTTGAGTATGTGGGCCTACGAGGTGGCTGTAGCTCTGGAAGACTGGCACAACGCGAGCTGGCGGGCCTACGATGCGGCCTTCATCCACTGGAACCGCACCGAAACGGCCCTCGCCTCCGAGTGGACCCGCCGCATGGAAATTTCGGTCCAGAAGAGCGGCAACCGCCGCGACCGCGTGATTGTCACCCGCCTGCAAGGGCTGGTGGCCGAACAACGCGGGGCCCTGAAAGAAGCTGAATACTACTACCGCGAAGCACTGAGTGCTTGTCGCAACCTTGAGGAACGCGCCGACGAAGCCTCGCTCCTCAACGACCTGGGCGAACTCTATCGGCAGCAGCGCGACTACGACCGCGCCCGGCAATGCTACCTGGATGCGCTGGCCCTGGATGAGAAAACCGGCGACAAGGAAGACCAGGCAACCTATTCGGGCAACCTGGGAAATCTTGCGCTGGTGCGCGGGCATCTCGAAGAGGCGCAGCAATGGTATGAGCGCGAGATGGCTCTGGCAAAGGAAGTTGGGCGGCACGATCTGGTGGCGCGGGCCCAGTCGGGGCTGGCGCGTGTCTACGAAAAACAGGGACGGCACGTCGAAGCTCTCCCCCTGGCCGAGGAAGCGATGCAGATACGCAAGCGGCTCCACGACCGCATGCGTGAGGGCACCCGCGAACTGGTCGCACGGCTGCGTTCGCACAAGCGCGACGAGTGAAGGCCAGGACTGCCCCCCACCTGTGGTATAGTAGGCGTATTACAGAACAACGACGGTTTCAATTTCGATAAGTCCGTTTTCAGGAAGGCATGATCTGGACTATTTCCGATTTACATCTTTCGTCTGTACGTCCAAAACCAATGGATGTATTTGGAACACATTGGAAACATCATACGCAACGAGTTGCTGCTGCATGGCGCGAACGGGTGGGCCCCGATGACTGGGTGCTGATTGCGGGTGATATTTCATGGGCGATGAAAAAAGAAGAAGCCCTGCCCGACTTGCAATGGATCGCCGCTATGCCAGGGCGCAAGGTAATGATAAAGGGCAACCACGACTACTGGTGGGACCGCGCCGGCCCCCTGCGTTCCTTCCTGCCCGATGGTCTCACCGCGTTGCAGGCCAGCGCAACAGACATTGGTAGCGCGGTTGTGTGTGGGACCCGCGGTTGGATTACGCCCGAAACCGCTGGTTTCGACCCCGACACCGATGAGCGAGTGTATCAACGAGAACTGGGAAGGCTCGACCGTGCGCTTGCAGAAGCCCACACGCTGGCCCGGGGGAGCCGCCCGATCATTGTCATGATCCACTATCCCCCCTTTGTCAATCGGCAACCCACCGAATTTGCCAACCGTATCGCCCAATCGGGAGCCACCTCCTGTATCTACGGACACCTCCACCGCGAGGAAGACTGGTCTGGCGCAGTGCAGGGGCCCGTCGGCAATGTCTACTACCAGCTCACCTCCTGCGACTATCTTGGCTTCGGGCCCGTCGCCGTGCGCGGGTTGGCAAACTATCAGCCATCATAGAACACATCTGTTTGCTTTTTCTCGACAAAAGACTGATTCGGGTGTACAATAAGCAGCATACGCAAGAAGAAAGAGCCACAGCGAGAGGTAGCCATCGTGCTCTCGTGGCTTTTCTGTTTTACGATAGGAACTATGCATGGAAATAGGAACCGTTCGACCAGCCGACCTCACAACAGAGATGCGAAGCTCGTATCTCGACTACGCCATGAGCGTCATTGTTTCGCGGGCCCTCCCCGATGTGCGAGATGGCCTCAAGCCTGTGCAACGGCGCATTCTCTACGCCATGTTGCGCGAGGGGTTGCGACACGACCAGCGATACTCCAAATGTGCGGGTATTGTTGGCGAGGTGCTCAAAAAATACCACCCCCACGGAGATATGGCTGTCTACGATGCGCTCGTGCGTTTGAGCCAGCCCTGGAATATGCGCTACCCGCTGGTGGATGGGCAGGGGAACTTCGGGAGCATAGATGGCGACCCGCCCGCAGCCTACCGCTACACCGAAGCCCGCCTGACGGAGATAGCCGAAGAGCTGCTGGTAGATATTGACAAAAATACCGTAGACTTTCGCCCGAACTTCGACGGCGAGCACGAGGAACCCTCGGTCCTGCCCGCCCTGCTCCCCAACATGCTGCTCAATGGCGCGTCGGGGATTGCCGTCGGCATGGCAACCAACATTCCCCCCCACAACCTGGGCGAACTCTGCAAAGCCATCATTCACCTGGTAGATACCCCCGAAGCCTCGGTAGAAGATTTGATGACTATTGTCCCCGGCCCCGACTTCCCCACGGGCGCAAGCATTCTGGGCACCGAAGGGATTGTCAATGCCTACACCACGGGCAAGGGGCGCATTATTCTGCGGGCAAAGGCTCATATCGAAGAGGGGGCCCGCAACTCCTACCAGATCATCGTCACCGAACTCCCCTACCAGGTGAACAAGGCCCGTCTGCACGAGCGGATCGCCGAAATGGTGCGCGAACGCAAAATCGAAGGTATCCGCGATGTGCAGGACCAGTCCGACCGCACGGGGATGCGGCTTGTTATCATTCTCAAGCAAGACGCACAGCCCAAAAAGGTTCTCAACGCGCTCTACAAACACACCCAGATGCAAAACTCGTTCGGCGTGAATATGCTTGCGCTGACCGAGCGCGGCACGCAGCCGCGGGTGCTCAACCTCAAGCGGGCCCTGACGCTCTACATTGAGCATCGGCAGGAGGTCATCCGCCGCCGCACCGAGTTTGAGCTAGAAAAAGCCCTCGCCCGCGCCCATATTCTCGAAGGGCTGAAAATTGCGCTCGACAACCTTGATGAGGTTATCCGCACCATCCGCGAATCGCCAACGGCAGAGGCGGCCCGCACCAACCTGATGAGCCGTTTTGAGCTAACGGAAATCCAGGCCCAGGCCATTCTCGATATGCAGCTCCGGCGACTGGCCGCACTCGAACGCCAGAAAATAGAAGAGGAATATCGCCAGATTATTATGCTCATTGCCGAACTTGAGGATATTCTGGCCAACCCCCACCGCATCCTCACGCTGATAAAAGAGGACATGCAGGGACTCATTGAGAAATATGGCGACGAGCGGCGCACCCGCATTATCCCCAACGTGGATGGGGAAGTGAGCGACGAGGATCTTATCCCCGATATGCGTGTGCTCATTACGCTGACGGGCCGCGGCTATGTCAAACGGCAGATGCCCGATGTCTACCGCACGCAGCGGCGCGGCGGGCGCGGCATCCTGGGGATGCAAACCCGCGAGCAAGACGTTGTCCGCCATATTCTCTCCTGCAACACAATGGATAGCTTGCTCTTCTTCACCGACCGCGGCAAGGTCTACCATCTCAAGGCGCACGAATTGCCCGACGCAAGCCGCACAGCAAAGGGACTCCCGCTCATCAACCTGATTTCGCTTGACCCGGCGGAGCAGGTGACATCGGTGCTGGCCGTGCCCGATTTTGACGATGGGGAGTACCTCGTTATGGCGACGGTGCGCGGCAAGATCAAGCGCACGGTGCTCAAAGAATATAGCCAGGTGCGCTCCAACGGGTTGATTGCCATTGGCCTGGAAGAGGGCGACGAGCTGGGGTGGGTTGCCATGAGCCAGGGACATGAGGATATTTTGCTCACAACAAAGCAAGGGCAAACCATCCGGTTTCGGCAAAAGCAGGTCCGCGCAATGGGCCGGCCCGCCAGCGGGGTCAACGGGATCAACCTGAGCGAGCAGGACCGCGTGGTTGGGATGGGGCTGGCGCGGGACGAAGCCGACTTGCTGGTTGCCACGGTCAGAGGCTTTGGCAAACGCACCTCGATTCGTGAGTATGCCGTCAAGGGGCGCGCCACGCAGGGGGTTATCACGATCAAGCTGCGAAAAGATGACGCGATCGCCGCGGCCCACGTCGTCACCGATAGTTCGCTGCTGACCTTTGTTACCTCACATGGCATCGTCATGCGGACGCTGGCGCAGGGAATCTCGCGGCTTGGCCGCGCTACGCAAGGCGTGACCCTCGTCAATCTAGGCAAGAAAGACCGCGTGGCTGCACTCTCGGTTGAGGAGCCGCAGGAAACAACCGGCATGCCATTAGTTCACGAGGATGGCGCAAGCACCAACGGGGAAGAAGAAGCCACCGTGTTTGGCATGGTTGAGAGCGAGTAGTCTCATAGGACGCAGGATAGTGCAGGAGGGAGCAAGAACATTCAAAAAGCACAACTGACCGAAGGGCCAATAGGAAAAACGCTGGTGACGCTCACGCTCCCTATGTTGCTCGGCGTGGTTGGCATGGTCCTCTTCAATATCATTGATACGTTTTTTGTTGGGCAACTTGGGACAAAAGAACTGGCGGCCATCAGTTTTACCTTTCCTGTGGTGCTGGTCATGGTCAGCACTGCAATGGGGTTGGGTATGGGAGCCTCGGCCCTCATCTCGCGGGCCATCGGCGAAGGAGACACCCACCGGGTTCAGCGGCTCACCACCGATGCCATTGTGTTGTCGCTCATCGTTGTCGGCATCTTTGCCATTGCCGGGTTACTCTCCATTGACCCGCTCTTCCGCCTGATGGGGGCGGGGCCCGATTTGCTACCGCTGATACGTTCCTATATGAGCATCTACTACATCGGCATGATCTTTATGATTGTGCCGGCAACAGGCAACAGCGTTATCCGCGCAACGGGCGACACAAAAACCCCTGGCCTGGTGATGCTGCTTGCTGTGCTCATCAATACTATCCTCGACCCGCTCCTCATCTTTGGCATTGGCCCCTTCCCGCGGATGGAGATGGCGGGCGCGGCCCTTGCCACCCTCATAAGCCGCTCAGTCGTCTTCTGGGGCGTGCTCTGGGTACTCATCCGCCGCGAAAAGATGCTCGTGTTTACCATTCCAGACATAAGGGAATTATTCCGCTCGTGGAAACAGATCCTCTCTATCGGGCTACCGGTTGCCGGCACCAACATTGTCATTCCGATAACCATCGGGGTCATCACCGGGTTACTTGCAACCTATGGCAAGGAGGCGGTCGCGGCTTTCGGGGTTGCCACGCGCATAGATGCGTTTGCACTCATGATCGTCATGTCCCTTGCATCGGTGCTGGCCCCCTTCGTAGGGCAAAACTGGGGGGCCGGGCAGCACGAGCGGGTGCATCGGGCCGTCCAGTATAGCCAGCAATTCGTGCTGTTGTGGGGGTTTGTCGTGTTCGGGCTACTGGCTTTGCTGGCCCGTCCCATTGCGTCGGTCTTCAGCGATAACCCTGACGTTGTCCGAACCATGACGATCTACTTCTGGATTGTCCCGCTTGGCTACGGCTTCCAGGGATTCATCTATCTCTCAAACAGCGTGCTCAATGTGCTCCACAAGCCGCTCCATGCCGCCGGCCTGTCCCTGACCCAGACTGTTGTGCTGCATATTCCGCTGGCGTTTCTCGGCTCGTTCCTGCTCGACATTCCGGGGATTTTTAGCGCGACGGTGGTGGCCCATGTGCTGGTCGGTGTGGCAGCTTTTGCTGTGCTCCGGAGAAGGCTGGAGAAGATACGGCCAGAGCCGGAGCCAGAGCAGGAGCCGCTCCCACTTCGGTCCATCGGGCGTGAGCCAGAGAAGGCCGTGTAGGGGATAGGGGACAGAGGGGTAGGGGGCATGGGGGCATGGAAGAGACAGACATCGCCGAGGTTGTCCTGAACCGCACGGTGGGGAGCCGGGCCAGTGCCATCTTTAGCTACCGCATCCCGCCGCGGCTCCGCGAGCGTATCCAACCCGGTCAGCTCGTGTGGGTGCCGTTGCGAAACCAGCTTATGCAGGGAGTCGTCCTGCATATAACCCCTGCTTCCTCTGCCGCTTCGTCAGCTTCCCCCTACAAGTTGCGCGAGATTGCCGACATTGCCGACCCCGAAGCAACAATCCCCGAAACTGGTCTGCTCCTGGCGCAGTGGGTTGCCGAGACCACACTTGCACCACTTGCTGTTGTGGTGCAGTCGTTGTTGCCGCCCGGTGTGGGGCAAGATGCCGTTCCCTCCTGGCGCGTCACCCCCCACGGGGCTATAGTAGACCCCTCGGTGCTCCCCACCTACGAGCGAGGGGTGCTCTACTACTTGCAGCAGCACGGAGAGACAACCGAACCCGATCTCCTGCATACGCTACGGGTGAGCAAGAGCAAGCTGCGCAAAGTCTGTTTGCTCCTGCACGAGCAGGAAATGATTGAAAGTGGACAGCAGATTACCCCTCCGAAAGTGCGCCCGCGGCGAGAACAATGTGCCCGCTTGATCATTACCCCGGAAGATCTTGAGAAAACCCTGGACTCGCTCCGCTTTGCGACAAAGCAGCAGAAGGTGGTGGGTTGGCTGGCCGAACAATTCCCCATTCCCACACCCTCGCCAGTGCCCTTCAGCTGGATTGCCGAAGCCACGGGTGCAAGCAGCAACATCTTGCACGGACTGGAGAAAAAAGGGATAGTGCTCATAGAGAAACGTGAAGTATTGCGCGGTCCATTGACGGCCGCCGCCGATCCTGATTCGGACGCGGACGACTACCGCAACGAGGAGACTACCGTCCCTCCCCTCACAGCGGGGCAGCGGCAGGTGTGGGAGAGACTCGCCACGGCCATCCAGGCCCTCAACGCACAGCAGGAACGGGGGCAGGGGCAGGAACAGGCAACAGGTGAGCGGGTCTTTCTGCTCCACGGCGTGACCGGCAGCGGCAAAACAGAAATCTACCTGCGGGCCGCGGCGCAGGTGCTCCGCAGCGGACGGCAGATTGTGGTGCTGGTGCCAGAGATTGCGCTCACGGTGCAGCTTGTGCGGCGGTTTGCGGCGCGGTTTCCGGGCCAGGTTGCCGTGCTCCACAGCGGTCTCTCGCCGGGCGAACGCTACGACGAGTGGCGGCGGGTGCGGCGTGGCGATGCTCCGCTGGTCATCGGGAGCCGCTCGGCTATTTTTGCACCTGTTGCTGCACCGGGCCTCATCATTGTGGACGAAGAACACGAACCGAGCTACAAGAACAACACGACCCCCCGCTACCATACCCGCAGCGTGGCCCTTCGTCTGGGGGAAATCTCTGGCAGCGTTGTTGTGCTTGGCAGCGCAACCCCCGCCATCGAAAGCTACCACGCGGCCCGAAGCGGCCAGTTTACCTTGCTCGAAATGCCAGAACGGATCGGACGTACCACAGGCAGCGATGGCCTGCCACATTCGCAGATATTGCCCCTGCCGCGGGTCCACCTGGTAGATATGCGCCAGGAGATCCAGAGTGGCAACAACTCTATCTTTAGCAGGAGTTTGCTCCAGGCTCTGGCGACTGCGCTGGATCGGAGAGAGCAGGTTATCCTCTTTCTCAATCGGCGGGGAGCCGCGCAGTTTGTGCTCTGCCGCGATTGCGGGCAGGTCATCCGATGCCCGGATTGTGGCACGCCAATGATTTTGCACTACCGCCCGGAGCCACCGTCCCGACACCCGCCCGACGCAGCGAAGCAAACAGCGAAGCAGACGGATGTACAGCAGGTATTGCTCTGCCATTCGTGTAGCCATAGCGAATTGCTCCCCTCGTTTTGCCTCCAGTGTCTCAGCCCACGCATCAAGTCGTTTGGCATAGGGACACAACGGGTTGAGGAAGAGGTGGTGCGTCTCTTCCCTTACGCCCGCCCCATGCGCTGGGACCACGACAGCGCAACGGGTAAAGACGCTCATAGCCGCCTGTTTGACAAGTTCTTGCGCCGCGAAGCCGATGTCCTCATTGGCACGCAAATGATCTCCCGGGGACTGGACCTGCCCCACGTGTCGCTGGTAGGGGTGGTCGCCGCCGATACTGGCCTCTACCTGCCCGATTTTCGCAGCGGGGAGCGGACGTTTCAGCTTCTGACGCAGGTGGCGGGCCGCGCTGGTCGGCGCACGGCAGGCGCACAGGTTATCATTCAAACCTACGCGCCGGAGCACTACGCGCTCCAGGCCGCCCAGGAACACGATTACCACGCATTCTTTGTGCAAGAAATCAGCTTTCGCCGCCAGACCGGATACCCCCCCTTCGGGCACCTCGTGCGGTTTGTCTATGCCCACAAAGACCGTGAGCGTTGCCAGCAGGCCGCCGCCAACCTTGCCGCCAGGCTCCGGGCAACCATCAAGCGGCTATCCCTGAAAGGGTGGGATGTCATTGGCCCCGCACCGGCCTACCTCCGGCAGCTACGCGGGAACTGGCGATGGCATCTGCTCATCCGCACGCCGCCGCAGCAAACCCCGCTGGCGCGGAGCCTGGCCCGCCTGCTCGACGAAATTGGCCCCGCAGCAAACGGGTGGGAGATCGACGGAGAGCCAGTGAATGTGCTATAATACATGGTGAGAAAAGCTCATTTGAAAGCATTGTTTTGAAAACATGGGAAAGGCTCTATGGCAGTACGTCGTGTATTACACTTTGAAAATCTTAACGATAGAAAGACGCTCAAAACGCGCTGCCGTCCGATCAAGTTGCCCGACGACAAGCTAAAACGGCTGGTTGACGATATGTTCGAGACCATGCAAGAAAACTCCGGGCTTGGTCTGGCCGCGCCACAAATTGGCCTCCTCATTCGGCTGCTGGTCATCCGGCTGCCCGCCGAGGTCGAAAAGCAAGAAGATGGCACCGAGGTTGAAGTTGCTCCCCCGAAAGATTTTGTTATGATAAATCCGCGCATTGTTAAGATGAGCACGGAAGAAATCATCAGTTTTGAGGGATGTTTGAGTTTGCCGGGGTGGTTTGGCGATGTGCCCCGCGCCTCGTGGGTCACAATCGAATACCAGGATCTCAACGGCAAGGTGCATCGGCTACGAAAAGTTGACGGGTTGCTTGGCCGCGCCATCCAGCACGAATATGATCACCTGGAAGGCGTGTTCTTCACCGAGCGCATCCGCGACCTTTCGACGCTGCGCGACTACCGCGAAGAGCAGGAAGGAGAGGCCCTGCTCGAAAAACAGCCCATTGCGGCGAAAAAGCCAACCGAACACGCCCCCATCGCTGCCTCCGCCGACGATGACGCAGCGAAACAGCCGAAACAGGTCCGGCGCACCCGACCGGCGAAGTCCGCCAAACAGATTAGCAGCAGCAAGCAGGACAGAGCGGGCGATAGCTCCAAACCTGCACCGCAGGAAACCAAAACTGAACAGGACGAAGATCTCGAAAAAGCAGCAGCCTGACGAACGAGCGAGCCAGTCGGCCCGCTGCTGCTGGTCTGACTGGAGAGACATATGGCAACCACGCGCATACTTATTGCCGAAGACAACGAACTGGTTTTGCTGACTCTGGAAGAGCAGCTTCGCGGCCTGGGCTATGATGTGGTAGGGATGGCCCATTCGGGCAGCGAAGCCGTGATGCTGTCCGGGCGACTCTTCCCCGACCTCATCATTATGGATTTTCGCATGCCCGAAATGGACGGGGCCGAAGCGACCGCCCACATCCAGAATATCTATGCGGTTCCCGTCATTATGCTCACGGCCTACGCCGACAAGGAGACGATCCGCCGCGTCAAAGAGGCCGGCGCAATCGCCTACCTCGTCAAGCCAATCCAGGAAAACGACCTGCCGCCGGCCATCAACATTGCTCTGGAACGGTTCAAAGAAATCCAGGACCTCAAATCGAAAGTAACCGAACTTGAGGACACGCTGGAATCGCGCAAACTGATTGAGCGGGCAAAGGGTATTTTGATGCAGCGGTTGCGAATGAGCGAACGCGATGCCTACGAACGGTTGCGGCAGCGGGCCCGCGATAAGCGTGTCAAGATGAAGGAAATAGCCCAGTCTATTATTGAGGCGGAGGAATTGTTCGGGTCGTCGGGCCACTAACGAGTGGCAACACGGAAACGCAGAAACAGAGAAACACGGGGACGCTGGAGAGACAGCGTATGATTCTTCTGCACGATCTTCTGGCCGCCGGAGGAACACTGGTCGGTGAAGCCCACACCCAACGCTTTACCGACTTTTCGTATGATTCGCGGCTCACCAACCCCGGCGAGCTGTTTCTCGCCATCCGCACCGCCCGTGCCGACGGGCACGACTATATCCCCGCTGCACTGGAAGCCGGCGCAACGGGGGTTATCTGTTCGTGGGTGCCGCCCAACGCCGAGGGAATGACTGTTATTCTCACGGACAACCCGGAGGGGCTGATCCAGCAGTGGGCCGCCCGCCGCTTGCAGCAGGTGCACCCCACGGTGATAGCCGTGACGGGCAGCGTGGGCAAAACCTCTACCCGCAACGCCATAGCCACCCTGCTGGCCACGCACAAACCAACATTCTCCAGCCGCCAGAGCTTCAATTCGCTGCTCGGCCTGCCCATTGCGCTGGCCCGCCTTGAAGATGAACACCGCTTTGCTGTGCTTGAATTTGGGAGCGACCATTTTGGCGAAATTGCTCAGCTTGCCGCGCTCTTCCCGCCCCACATTGCGGTTGTCACCTCGGTCAGCAATGCCCACCTCAAATCGTTTGGCTCGCTCGAAGGCGTGGCCCAGGAGAAGGGCAGCCTGGTTGAGGCCCTGCCCGACGATGGCTGGGCTATTCTCAATGGCGATGACCGCCACGTTGCCGCGATGCGCGAACGCACAGCCGCGCAGGTGCTCACCTTTGGGCAACACCCCCATTGCGATTTTCAGGCCAGCAGTATTTGCTTTTCCATTCAAGAAACAACGTTCTCCCTGCACTGGGGAGGAAAGAAACCTTTCGCTCGCACCTCTAGCGAGATGCCGAACCTGGGCGAGAAATGGCGACGGTGGGGAATAGCCTTGCGGCGGTTCATTGGCTGCCGCGTCTCCCGAAAACTTCGGCTCCAGCCCACCCGCCCGCTCTCGCGGCTCCGCAACCCCACCGCAACAACAAGACAGGCCACTATCTCAATACCAGGTGAGCCAGCGATTCCGATTGCGCTGGCGGCAGTGGGGGCGGCCCTGGTCTGCGGGATGTCGCTTGAACAGGCAACCGATGCCCTGCCGCAGGTACAGTGTGTCGCGGGGCGAATGTGTCCGCTCCCCACGGTGTGCGGCGCAACCCTGCTTGATGACACGTTCAACGCCACGCCCACCGCGGTGCTGGCGGCCCTGCGGAGCCTGGCGGCCCTGCCGGCCCGGCGACGCATTGTGGTGCTTGGCCACCTGGCCGACCTCGACGAAGCCGAAGCCCAGGCAACCTACCACGAGATTAGCGTGCTGGCCGGGTCGGTGGCCGATGTGCTCATCTGCAAAGGCGACTGGGGCAATGGAGCCGTCCAGATGGCTCGTCAGGTGCAGCCCTCGCTCAAGACGCGGGTTGTCTACACGGCGGCGGGGGCTATCCAGGCTCTCCCCCCGGATATGGGGCCGGATGATCTTATCCTTGTCAAAGGAAGCGCAGAAGCCCGCATGGAGCGGATTGTCTCCGGGTTGCTTGCCCCTTCGCTCGAAGCGGCTCAGGTGCTTGTGCGCCAGGAACCGGCCTGGCGAAGTGTGCGGATTGGCACCCCCGACCGCCCCACCTGGGCCGCCATAGACCTGGACGCACTGGCACACAATGTCCGGCGGTTGCGAGAAATAGCCGGTGTTCCTCTGATGGCCGTAGTCAAAGCCGATGCCTACGGGCACGGAGCCGTTCGCGTGGCGCGGGCGGCCCTGGCAAGCGAGGCTTCGATGCTGGCTGTTGCCACGCTGAGCGAGGCCTGCACCCTCCGCGAAGCCGATATAACCGCACCAATCCTGGTACTTGGCTATACTCCGCCCTGGCAGGCCCACGAGGCCCTGCGCCTCAATGTCACCTGTGCTGTGTTCGATCTCGACGTGGCACAGGCTATCTCCGATGCTGCCGCAATGGGGCAGCGCGAGGCAGCAATCCATCTCAAGGTGGATACGGGGATGGGCCGGTTGGGGATACCGCCGGAGCAGGCTGTCCCACTGCTCCGCAAACTGGCACGATTGCCGTGGCTGCGGGTCGAAGGCATCTACTCCCATTTTGCCACAGCAGACAGCAACGAAGAAACCTTTGCCCGCACGCAGCTACAACGGTTTCAAGATGTGGTTCGGGAGATAACATCAGTGGGCTTGCGCCCCCCGCTGGTGCATATGGCCAACAGTGCCGCGCTACTGCGTTTTCCCGAAGCCCGCTTCGACATGGTGCGTCCGGGCATTGCCTGCTACGGTCTCAGCCCCTCCAACGAAACGCTCCTGCCCCCCGATTTTCAGACCGTACTCTCCTTCCATACCAGCGTGGCCCAGGTCAAGCCACTCCCGCCGGGCGTATCGCTCTCCTATGGGGGGATCTTTGTCACGCAGCGGCCCTCGCGCATTGCCACCCTTCCTGTTGGCTACGCCGATGGGTTCCGCCGCTCTCCCCCCTGGCGCGAAGTGCTGGTGCGCGGCAGACGAGCCCCCGTGGTGGGCCGCGTCTGTATGGACTATGCGATGATAGATGTGACCGATATTGAGAAGGTGAAACGGGGTGATCCTGTCACCTTGATTGGCTCACAAGGAAAGGAGAGCATTACCACAGACGACGTGGCCGGCTGGCTCGGAACGATTAACTACGAGGTGGTTGCTGCCCTTCTTCCCCGCGTCCCCCGCGAAGTAGACCAGCGGTCAGGATAGGATATAATACCAGGGACAATTGATAAACAGTACCTGATCACATTTGAGGGTAAACCCTGGGAGCGCAGGTGTCCCGCTTGCATTGGGGCGGGCAAGATGCCCTGGAACGATACCCCTGATTCTGAACAGGTACAATAAACACACCTGTTGAACACAAGAAATGGAGTTAAAAAACGGCTTATGCACCGACGACCAGAAATACGCGCCATCCAGAAACGACGCTCACGGAGTCTTTTTCGCCGGGCTTTTGCCCCCCCCTTCGCGGCGGGGTTGGGTTGGATTGTCTACAGCAACCTGTTTATTTCGCACAATATGGACCTGCCCCCCGCCGTCTCCGGCGAGCAAATGACGATCAATCGGCGGGCAGGAAAACTCAACGCCTACGTTGCCGGAGAGGGGAAGCCGCTGTTGCTCATTCACAGCGTCAATGCGGCCGCCTCGGCCTACGAGATGCGCCCCATCTTTGAGCACTACATTGGGTCACGCCGAGTCTATGCCCTCGATCTGCCAGGCTTCGGTTTCTCAGACCGCTCCGACAGAGAATATACGCCACGCTTGATGACCGATGCTATTCTCGATACGCTTGAAATTATTGCGCAGGAGCACGGGACGGAACCGGTTGATGCCATCGCGCTCTCCCTGGGGTGTGAGTTTCTGGCCCGCGCTGCCAGCGAACAACCGGCCCGCTTCCGCTCGCTGGCCTTCATTACGCCAACGGGAGTTCGCGCCGGGGAGAAGCTCTATGGCGCACCGGGGAGCACGCGCTCGGTGCCCTTCGTGCGGAGCCTCTTTAGCTTTCCGCTCTGGAGTGTCCCGTTTTTCGATTTGCTCAATACGCAGGTGAGCCAGCGGTATTTCCTGATGAAAAGTTTCGGTTCATACGAGGCAATCGATCAGGGGTTGCTGGAATATGACCACCTGACCGCACACCAGCCGGGCGCACAATACGCCCCCTATGCATTTGTCTCCGGGCATCTTTTCAGTGCCGATATTGACCGGGTGTATGATGCGCTCACCGTGCCGACGTGGGTGGCCCACGGCACCCGCGGCGAATTTAGCAACATTGACACCAGGAAGGCCGCCTCGCGTGACAACTGGTCTGTCCAGGGGTTCGAGACGGGGGCCATGCCCCACTTTGAGCAACCCGAAGCGTTTGCCGCGGCCTACAATGCGTTTCTCGCTCGTGTCGGCGAGCAGGGGCAGTAATCCGAGCACGCCTTGTTCCCACCAGGCCCGATGTTTGCACGCAATATGGTAGGGGATGTGCTAACGATGGTGAAGGGTGAATATATTCCTGGAGGCCTGGACAAACAACAACGGCGCACCTATAGGGAAGCTATTCATCGGTACAAAAGTAATCGTTCAGCCCCCCACCAGTCCGCCCCTAAACCCAGCGGGGTGAGGGCGAAATAGGATGATTTAAGGTAAGAGGCCGTGGACAACAATAGACAGCTATGAATTTACACGGCCTTAATCTCTTCTTAATATGAAGCAGGTATACTAAACTCTGAGTAATAGAGGCAGCATATAGTTTGAGACATTCGGGGTGCGGAAACTCCCACCATTGCTGGTAAATTGCTTGTAAAAAGGATCATTTCTTTTGCTCCCAGAAACATGGTAAGGTTCCGTTCTGTCATATGAGATTTGTGTTCTCCGTTACCCTGAGAAGAAGGCAAAGCAAAGGTGCGCACTGGCGAGTCGCGGGCCTTTCTTTATTTCTACCTGTGAGAGCACCCATAGTACGCCAATATGTCGGTATTATTAAAGAATGGTTTCAAACTACGAGCATAATAGCAGGTATTGTGTGGCAAACAAAGATCTGGTAACGACCCACCCTCCAACGTATCCTCCAGTTCAACCAGGGCCACAATCAATCCCGTCATTGCTGTGGGGGAAGGCGGGCATACGGACGAAGATCCTTATGCCCCTGCTCATTTTGATGATCCTCTCCATGCTCGGTAGTACCATCGGGTTTCTCATCAGCACAAATGCCACCCGTAACCATATTCTTGATGGGCAGCTCAATGAAGATGCCAGCCGTATTGTGGCCGAGCTGGGCCAGAGCAAACGCAATGTCTTCAACGGAGCCACAGTTCTTTCCAGAGACCCCCAGTTGATTGAGGCTATCCGCAAGATCCCCGTTGACCGTGTTGCTTCGCTGCTGGCAATAGATGATCGCGTTGTCATCGTTCGAGACCGCTTTCGGCTCGACCAGGTCATCATCTTTGGCAATGAGCAGGCTTCTCCCTGGGCCAATGTCACGACGCTAAATGAACTGAGCCAGATGCGTATCTACGACAACCCCATGCTTGCCCGTTGCCACGAAGAATCTCTGATTCACCTGGTAAAAGAAGGAGATATTCCAATCCTCATCGCGTGTGTTCCCATCCGTGCGGCCGTGACCGATGAGCAGGGCACGAGGTTTGGTATCATCGGACAGGTATACACTATTCAACATATGCCGCGAAGCCTGGAACGTATTCAACGCGAGCTGGGACTGAAATCTGAGGTAAAACTGGCAGAAACCATGCCCCCCGAACAGATTACCCAGTTCCAGGAGAGTGGACTGGGGGAGCAGGCAATGGTTTCTATCAATGGATACCGCGTCCGCTCACTGTCGGTGAATACACTGGACCAGCAAAAAAACCTCCAGCTGTTTCTTTTGCAGAGTGAACAGGAAATCCGCGAGATTGTTGGTTCCGGGTTTCAAGTGATGCTTATTAGCAGCGGACTAACCCTGATATTGCTGATGATTGTGGGATATGTGCTGGCACAGAGTTTTTCGCACCCCATTCTCAAGCTAGTCAATGTGGCCCGCTCGGTTGCGGCGGGGGATTTTTCGCGCCGGGCAAATCTGAAACATCAGGATGAAATCGGTCAGCTCGGGCGGGTGTTCGACCAGGCAACCTCAACGATTACCGAACTGCTCGACCAGCGAGCGCGGCGGGCCGGGGAACTCCAGGCCATCTTGCAGAGTATGGGCGACGGGGTGCTGGCAATAGATGTGGATGAGCGGATTGTGATGGTCAACCCGACCGCGGCATCGTTGTTGGGACAATCGCCAGCCGTGCTCCTCAATCGCCCCCTCAATGCCTTGACAAATGTTGAAGACCCCGTGTTGAGCAGTGGGCTGGAGCACATTGTCGAGCAAGTGCGCAACGAATTGACCGACCCCAACCACGACCAGACCGAAGAGCATATCTCACTTGGGGAGCGGATTGTTCGCCTCCAGAGTGCGCCCATTCTGGGGAGCAAAAACAGCATTACCGGGGCCGTTGTTGTCATTCAAGATATTACCGAGTCGGTCGAGGCAGACCGGGCGAAGAGTGCCTTTATTGCCACAGCCTCTCACGAAATGCGTACCCCCCTGACGGCCATGCGCGGTTTTGTAGACATCTTTATGATGAGCGGAATTGACAACCTCACAGAGAACCAGCGCACTTTCCTGACAACAATTAAACGCCAGACAGAAAATATGGTGCAGATGGTCAACGACCTGCTCGAAATGGCCCGCCTGGAGCAAGGGTCGCTGCGGGCTGAGCATCAGTGGGTCACAATCAAGCAGGTTGTTGATGAGGTGTTGAATAACCTCAGCCAGCAGATTAGCCAGCGTGAGGTATCCGTTGATATTCATCTTGCTCCCGACCTCCCTGGTGTGTGGATTGATGTGCTCCATATGCGGCGCATTATGACCAATCTTATTTCCAATTCGGTAAAATACGTCTACCAGGGAGGGCATGTGGAGATACGCAGCTATACCTTGAACGATCCGTTGCAGTTGCCCAGTTCACCGGGCGAGCAACCCTGGAAGTCGGACGACGAACACTCTGTCGTTATTCAAGTAAGCGACAATGGTGTTGGTATCTCCGAACGCGATCAACCGAAAATTTTTACCCGCTTTTTCCGTTCTGAAAACCCGCTCACGGTGGAGGCGGGGGGAACCGGCCTGGGCCTGGCCATCACCCGCTCGCTTGTCCACCTGCACAATGGGCAAATTGGCTTCCGAAGTGTTGAGAATGAGGGAAGCTGTTTCTGGGTACGCTTTCCGTCTCCAACAATTGAGACGATGACTATTGAAGAAAAACATGGAGATGGGCAGTATCAGGCGCAAGGCCAGAATGGGGATGAGAAAACGGAAATCGTCACAAGAAGCGGAATAATGTAGATTATCCCTGGTTTTGATAGTCGTTTGGTAGTCGTTTGACGGTTGGCAGGCAGGTTTGGAAAGGATCATGAGGAGGAGAAAAATGAGGACAGGCAAGGGGAAAAGCACGCTTATCTGGTCGTTGGTTCTGGTGTTAGTGTTGTCGCTGTTTTTGATAGGTTGTGAAGAGGAAACCACAACAACTGAAGCCCCTCCGGCCGCAGGAGAACCGGCAGTCGGGCAACCGGCCCCGGAGCAACCGGCCCCGGAGCAACCGGATCCGGAAATGAGCGGGTCAGCCACCGTGCGGCTGACCTTTGCGGGCAGCACGACGGTGCAGCCCCTGGCCCAGAAACTCGGCGAAGTTTATCGGCAGCAAAACCCCAATATCGAGCTGGAAATTGGGGCCGGCGGGTCGCGGGTTGGCATCGAAGCGGTGCGAAACGGCACGACTGATATTGGTATGGCTTCGCGGGAAATCAGGGAAGAAGAGAAAGCACCGGGGATGGGAATACATCAAATTGCGGTTGACGTGCTGGCCATCATTGTCAACCCGGCCAATCCGATTAACCAGCTTAGCCACGAACAACTCCAAAACATTTACCTGGGTAATATCACCAACTGGAGCGAAGTCGGGGGCAATGATCAGCCTATCGAAGTGGTCATTCGCGAGGTAACATCGGGGACACGCGGCGCATTCGATGATATTGTGCTGGAGGGTGCGGAGCCTGTCGCCAGTGCAACCACGCAGGTGACGGCGGGCGAGGTGCATACCTACGTTGCCGAAAAAGCGCAAGCTATTGGCTATGTCGGGTTTGGACACGTTGGCGGCGACGAAGTGAAAGTGCTGCTCATTGACAATGTTGCGCCAAGCCCCCAGAGCGCAATAGATGGCACCTACAAGCTGAAACGTCCGCTCCATTTGCTCACCGGCCCGCTGAGCCGCCCACAGGCCCAGTTGTTCGTGGATTTTGCGCTCAGCCCCGAAGGACAGCAAGTGGTTGTTGAAGACGGATGGGTACCGGTTCGGGGGCAATAGCTACTATTGAAAAACCGAGATTTAGAGAGAAGGGAACGAGAGAACGAAAGAAATTGAATGTTCTCTCGTTCCCTTTTGTGGTTGCTCTCCATCGCCATTGAGGGAGAGCAACGAGCAAGCGGAGTGCATCCCGAAGAGGATACAGG
Organism: Chloroflexaceae bacterium; assembly: GCA_034436975.1. Taxonomy (GTDB): domain Bacteria; phylum Chloroflexota; class Chloroflexia; order Chloroflexales; family Chloroflexaceae; genus JAAUSY01. The sequence goes on along the minus strand of DAOTUE010000176.1, from coordinate 15,989 downwards.
TGTTACGAAAGGGGAGGCATTGGAGAAGCCGTCCGCGACAGCCCACGGGAGGACGCGAACGGATAAGCCGATTTCTCCACAATCATGCTGGCAAGGGAAGCAAGCAGGGCGGAAAGGTTATCTGACTTCGGGACGTAGCCATCGAACCCGCGCCGCACAAACTCGCCGGGCACCCGTTCCTTGCGCGAGGTAAAGGCGATAACCGGGCAGGTTACGGCGTGCTTCCGCAACGCTTGCAGGGTTTGCAGCCCATCCATTCCCGCCATCACAATATCAAGCACAATCGCATCGGGCATTTCGGCCCGCGCCATCTCAAGAGCCTCCAGGCCGTTTCCCGCCGAACGGACATTGTGCCCGCCAGTATGCCGCAAAACGAGTTCACTTTTGAGCCGTGTGGTATACACATCGTCTACAATCAATATCAGTGCCATATCCTCACCTCGCTTAATCTCGTCTGCTAATCTCGTCTGCTTGACTTTACGGTTTTGTGCTTTCGACTATATAATACTCCTGGCTTGATCCAGATGAAAGCGCATTCTAGTGGAGATACGGTAGAGGTCTGGTAGAGGCCTGTGGTATCATTTTTCGGTTTTGGGAGCACATTGGTATCAGATGAGCAACGAGCCACGACCACGAGAGAGTGGGGCAAAAAGGGGAGCATGGATGCAGGGACGGGTACTTCGGGCCCAGAGCGGCTTTTTCTGGGTACAGACAGAGGATGGGGTGCTCTGCTGCCGCCTGCGCGGGCGGCTCAAGAAAGAACGGCAGCGGGCCGACATTGCGGTTATTGGAGACCAGGTGGAGGTGACGCAGACCTCGCCCGACGAAGGGGTTATCGAAAAAGTAGCAGAACGGCAAAGCCGTTTTTCGCGCCGGCAGCCAGGCCCCCGCGGGCAGTGGAAAGAAGATGTCTTGATCGCCAATCTCGATCAGGTGGTCGTTGTCTTTGCCTGCGAGAACCCCCCGATGAAGCCGCGTCTGCTCGACCGCTTTCTCGTGGTCGCCGAATACAACGAGGTTGAGGCCGTGGTTGTGGCAAACAAGATTGATCTGGTGGGACGAGAGCAAGCGCACGGGCTGTTTGGTCTCTATGAAGCACTGGGCTACCGCGTGCTCTATGTGAGCGCGGAGACGGGCGAAGGGATTGACCACCTGCGAGAGCAACTGGATGGACGGTTGAGCGTTTTTAGCGGGCCATCCGGCGTGGGCAAAAGTAGTTTGCTCAACGCAATTGAGCCGGACCTGCACCTGGCAACCGGCGAAGTCAGCGATGCGCTGCACAAGGGCCGCCATACGACGGTGGTTGCCGAACTGCACCGGTTGAGCGGCCCGCACAACGGCTATGTGGCCGACACGCCCGGTATCCGCGAACTGGCCGCATGGAGTATTCCCGATGAGGATCTCGACTGGTGTTTCCGGGAGATGCGGCCCTTTCTGGGGCAGTGCGAGTTCAACGACTGTACCCACGAGCACGAGCCTGGCTGTGCCGTGCTTGCAGCGGTTGAGCAGGGCGCGGTCGCTCCTGAACGGCACGAGAGCTACCTCCGCCAGTTGCTCAAAACCGAACGCTGAGGGGCCCAGCTATGGGGTTTGTATTGTGACCTGCTCGCCCTCAACCAGCACAAGGTCGCCCGTGCGGATGCGTTCGATGGCCACGCGGTCAACCATCGGGATGTCGGAGATAATCGCGCCTACGGCAACAATCGGCTCACTTTCGGCATTGATGATGGCAGCCGGCGCGAGGTTGGCCCGCGCCAGCCGAAACAGGATATAGCTCCCGACGGTACTGCCCTTCCCCGTGGGAAAAACCAGCACCCGCCCCGCAATTGATTCACCCTCCAGCGCGTGGCCGCGCTCGACAACCTGCCCATTCTCCGGGTTGACCATGCCAAAAAAACCGATTGGCTCTGGCGATACCAGGGCGACTCCCCTGGCTTGCCCGGCCTTAATAACGCGCCCGTGTAGTGTGGTGCTCATATACCAGCCATACCAGGAAGCGTCTCACGAAAAGAGCGACAACAGCCCGACAATGAGGCCAATGACAAGGCCAAACACCAGGCCACTGATGAGACCGAGGATCAGTCCAAGCACCAGGCCAGAGAGCACTTCCTCAACGATAGTCCGGTTAAACTTGCGCGACATTTCCGCGTAGGGCGTGCCCTCGGACATCTGAACAAACAGCCCCCCCAGAACGCCGATAATTTCACCAACGAGGGCCCCCGCCAGTGCGCCTATCAGCGACCAGAGGATGAGACCAAAGACAAAGCCGATAATCGAAGTGCTCAGGACGCTCCCGACAGCTCCACCAATCGTGCCCCCGATGGCCCCGCCAATGCGCGAGTAGAATATGCCCGTTTGAGAAATGGCGACAAAATAGGGTTCCAGATCTTTGAGCAGAGAGGTTTTCCCTGTCACCATTGTTGCCACCCGCTTCACCAGAGAGCGTGAGGTGTCTTCCAGCATTGCCAATGTGCTCATTCCGTTCTCCTTCTTTTCTTATTGCATCTTTTCCAGGTCTTTCCCGACTTGTATCTTCCCTATCATACCATATTCGCCCACGGCAAATCTTCCGGCCAGTATCCCGTTACCGCGGCTTCGATGCAGGCTTCGAGCGGGCCATAGCGCACGGCAAGCCCGGAATGGGCCGGCACATAGTAGGCCCCCTTGCCAGAAACCGTGGCCATCCGACGGAAGCCGAGCGATTTGACCGGGGCAACAACCAGGCAGGTATCGGCAACCACGCGCCCGCCCGCCTGCTCCAACACGGCGACAAGCCCCTGGCGGGCCGCTTCGTTGCGCACAGCCCGCGCCATTGTCACCCAGAGGGCCGCCCGCACCGGTCGCCCATTGAGTAGCGATACAACCTGCGCCAGCTCATCTATCGAGCAATGCGGACAACCAATCCACACCAGATCGATCTCATTGCTCTCGTCCTCATTGCTCTCGTCGCTACCGCTGCTATCACTGCTGTTGCTACTATTGAGGATTTTGTAGCCCTCGTCCAGTCGCTCAATAATAATTGTTCTGGCATCGGAGGCAATAATACCAGGTTCTCCGGACTCCGGTGTCACCCCCTCGATGTGGTAGAGAGCAACGGCTCCGCTGGCCGCCATCGCGGCCCCAAGCATTTTCAGCCGGTCGGTGTTTTGCTGCTCGTGGCCCGCGGGCAGGTGGATATGGTCGTGCCGGAAGTAGGGTATCCCATTGCGGGCCTGCTGCCCGACAAGAATCCCCAGGGCCCCGAAGTCGGCAGCGGAGACGACCGGGCAGCGCACCTCGACAACCAGGGTGGCCCGCCGCTCCAGGTGCAGCCCGAAACGGGCCGTTCGCCCGGTGATGGCGGCGGCCAGTGCCCCCGGCCCCCCCTCGCGGTTGGTGCGGGCCCCCAGCACGCTGTTGGCAAAGCTGACCGCGCTTGACTCGGCCCAGGCGATGTGCTCCCCCCGACGCGGCACATTCCCGACAAAGTAGGGGGTGCAGGTGCAGGTTGTCTGGATACCCATTGCCGCAAAAGCCTGCAACACCTGGTCCTGCTTGTGGGCAAAATCGGCCGCAAAGCCCAGTTCCTGCCAGCGTTCCAGGTCCAACCCGGCGGGGTTGAGCGTGGTGGGCACGCGCACCCGCGCCCCCTGTGCGGCCCATTCGCGGAGAAATTCCAGGCCGGCCTCTCCCAGGTTCTTGTAGCTCACGCCGGCAACCTGCACGCTGGAGACAGGCACAAGGTCTCGCGCCTCGTAGATTTTGCCAAGCGCAGTGACAATCTCCATTGCCTTCTGCACCCCGCGCCCCTCCGCGCCCGCCAACATTGCTTCTTCTTCGTTGGTTAGCTTCATCGGTAGGGCACCTTTGCAAAGTCATCTCGGTCGGCTCCCCAGGGGATCGCCGCATCAAGTCCCATTTTGGCTGTGCGCGATTTCTGGCCCGGCGCGTGGGTGCCCGATGGGTCGAGGCTGCTCCCCGGCTGGTCGGTCTGGATGATCAGGTCGGTTCCAGCCTGAAAGCGCGTGGCAATAGCCCATTCCACCTCTGCCATATTGTAGGGGTCAATATCGGTATCAACCACCACGACGTGCTTGAGCGAGCCGTGCCCCTGGAAGGCTGCTTCAATGGCGCGGCGAGCATCGCCGGGCGTTTGCTGGTCAATCTGGACAACCGCATGGAGCCAGCTTGCCCCGCCCGGTGTCACCACAACATTGGTGCAGCGGCACACCTTGCGGACGGCAGCAAAAATCGTGGGTTCCTTTGGCATGCCCATGAGCAGGCGGTGTTCGAGCTTGCCAGGGAGCAGGGCCTGGTAGATGGGATCGCGGCGGTGGGTAATGCAGTCAATCTCAATGACGGGTTGCTGCCGCACAAAGTCCATTGTTTCGGTGAGATCCACGAAGGGGCCTTCTGGCGCAGTGGACTGCGTCAGCCGACCCTCCAGCACAATTTCGCTTTCGGCAGGCACATAAAGCGCGTTCGTTTTGCACTGGACAACAGGCATATGGGAGAGCGCGTTTGCAACAGCCAGTTCGTCTACGTCGGGCGGGGGGGACATCGAGCCAGCAAGCAGCACGGGGATCGAATTGCCAATGCAGATAGCCACGGGCACATCGCTGGTGGCTTTTTGTAGCGCGGTGTCGGTTCCGCGGTTTTCCACCACCCGCGCCACAAAGCGGCGTTCGTCCAGCCGCAGCAACCGATGAAACGATACATTCGGGCCGTGGTCGGGATCGTCCAGGATGAGGATTGCTGCCGTGACATAGCCCCCCCCATCGGAGGAGAAATGGCGCAGAATAGGCAGGTGAAACAGATTGACTGCTGGCTCAACAACTTCCTGACACGGGGCGTTGCTGACGACGGAAGGGGCAACGGTGTTGTCCAGCGCAATCGCCAGCGTGTGGATAAGATCTTTGACCTGGACACCGAGGGCCCGCGCAAAGTAGGCCCGGTCCGAGGCAATGCCCGCCACCACGCTCCAACCGGGGTAGCCCTCTACCTGGGGGAAGAGGATGGGCTGCCCATCGTATTGGAGGATCACACGAGCCATCTCCAGATCTGGTCTGATTGGACGGTCCACGTCAACCAGGGTTCCATCGGTCTGAGCACGCAGGATCATATCTCGAACGTTCATAGAGCTTCCTCCTACCCTGGCATTACAATTTTTTCAAGGCTTTCTACCGCGCCTTCCAGTGTATCACACCTCCGGGTTCCCCACAAGTAGGCGAAAGTTGCCTATTTGCCTATCGCCGCACAACGACCATTGTCATATCGCTGTGGGGTTGTTGCCCACCCAGGAAATGGGACACCTGGGAGCGGAGATGGTCGAGCAAGGCCGCGGCCTGTCCCCTGGGGCCGCTGACAACAGCCTGTTCCAGGCGCGAGGTACCAGACTCGCCATCTTGCCCGGCACAGGCCAGGAGCACCCCATTGCTCACCAATACCAGGACATCGCCACGGTTCAGGGGGTAGGAAATCTCGCGGTAGTCGAGGGACAGGCCAGATGATGCTCCAAGAGGCGGTCCCCCCACATCCACCCAGGTCGCCGTGCCATCCTGATGACAAATCAGCGGCATAATACCGCCAGCATTGGCCACCCGCAGCATGCTACCCTCAAGGTAGACACAGCACAGAGCGCAATGCTGGTGGGTTGCCCGTGTATAGGGGGCGAGGGCCTGGTTGAGCCGCTCCAGCAGCACCGCCGGCGTAGGCGACTCTGCAATAACCGACTGAAACGAGAGCAAACCAATGTGCATCATCAGAGCCGCCATTTCCCCCGGCCCCGAACCATACCCCACGGCCAGCGCGTAGCGTCTTTCCCCAAAAGTTTTTCCCCCGGAGGGGTGCTTGAAAACGTGGTGGGCGTAGAAATCGCTCCCCGACCCCTCAGCGTGCTCGGTGGCGCAGACCACATCCAGCCCGGGCCAGGGAGGGCAGGCGGCGGGCAACACATCGCGTTGCATCTGTCGGATGGCCGTTTGCTCCTGGTGGATGCGCTGCTGAAGCATCCTTAACTGATTTTGGGACTGCTCCAGCTCGTCGGTGCGCTGCTGGAGCAGGGTTTCCAACTGGTTGAACTGCTGGCGCAGCTCCTGCTCAATCCCCTCATACGTGCGGAGCTTTTCTTGCAATTCTATTGTGCGCTCCGTAACCCGCTCTTCCTGTTCGGCATGAGTTTTTTGCAGCGCGACCAGGGCTTTTTCCAGTTCTTTCGATTGGGAACGGAACTTTTGCTCGTGTTCTCGAATGACGGTATCGGTATGTCGCCAGCGGGGGAGGATGGTATAGAGCAAATCGCGTGATACCTTCGGATTGTTCAGGAGCATCCGGTCAAATTCTTCGCGGGGGAAGAGCAGCAGTTTGCAATCGTTGGCAGCTCGCGCACTGGCCATACGGGGCATTTTGTCGAGGAGCGAGAGTTCTCCGATAATCTCTCCTACGCCACGGACGGCAATGAGAATATCCTGGTCGCCGGAGCGCATCAGGATTTCCAGATCGCCCTCTTGAATGATGAAGAAATATCGCCCGATGCTGCCTTCTTCAAAGAGGTAGACCCCTTTTGACAACCGTATCTCAACGGCTATCTTGACCAGACGAAACAGGTCATCTTCGCCAAGATTGGCAAAGAAGGGAACCCCACGCAAAAAGGTACACAATGAGCTATCAATCGTTTTGGGAAGTGTATGCACAACCAGACTTTCGTTCTTGATATTCTATAGCCATGATTTGAAAGAGGTCGCCCTCGTTACGCGGAGGGGGACGAAGCACCTCCGAGCAACTTCAATTCAATGTGGCCAATGCGGATGACATCGCCATCTTTCATCGGGGTTTTGTCGCGCACCTCGAAGCCATTGACAAATGTTCCATTGGTGCTATTCAAATCCTCAAGCACCCATTCGTTTCCGTCGAGCGACAGGCGGGCATGTTGTGAGGAGAGGAAGGTATCGTTGAGCGCGATGTCGGACTCGATGCTGCGACCAATGATATTGACCGGGTTGAGAATAAACACTTTGCCCACCGGAAGGCCTGTTTGCCCCGATGCCATCACAACAAGCTGTCCATAGGACTGTTGGGCCGGGGCCTGACTGGTCTTTCGCAAATCGCTTGAGACAACCTTGAGCACCTGCCAGAGAAAGAAGTAGAGAAAAAATACCACAGCAACTCGCAGCAGCAGGATGATGACCCCTAGCGAAAGATTGGCCACGTCGAACATTACTGCTATCCCTCCCGGAAGATTAGCTCTAGCCCACCAAGCGAAAGAATGTCACCATTGCGGAGCACGGTTTCGCTCACTGGTTCCCCATTTACAAATGTCCCATTGGTACTGGCCAGGTCTATTACCCAGAACCGGCGGCTCTTGTAGCGAAGCTGGGCATGGTTGCGCGAGACCCGCGAATCCTCAAGCACCACGTCGTTATCCAGCCCCCGTCCGAGCGTCAGCAGCGTTGTCTCCAGTGGGATAGGGGTTGTGCCGCGGGTGGTTTCGAGCAGCAGCAACGCTTTGCTCCCCGACTGAGCGGCGGGTTGCTGCTGGTTGTCCGCCGACATCACCTGGGTGGCTCCCTCAACGTTCGTGCGGCTTGTTTCTGCAACCACCTGGATGGTGCGGCGCGGCACCGCGGCATCTTCTCCCAGATCCACCTGGGGATGCTCCAGCATGGTAAAGCTGCGCTCCTGAGCCAGTTCGCTCAGGTAGACTCCCATCTCCTGCTCAATTTCTTTCTGGATGGGTTGAAAGGCCGTGAAGTCGTTCGGATGGAGGTAGACATGGTACACATTGGGGACAATAACCCGGCGCATGCTAATTTGTTGCTGGCTTTCCATTGCCCGCTCCAGCCGCTTGGCGATTTCGGCGGCGTGGACCGGGCTCCCAAACATTCGCGCCACCGACCCCTCAACGATATTTTCCATAAATTGTTCAAATCGGTTGAGTGCTGACATGGTTCCCCCCTGCCTGACCTGTTATTCCTCTTGTTTCTTTTCTTTGAGCGGTTCACCAAGATAGATCGGCTCAAGACTGGCGATGTCGTCCCAGTCATTCGCCACAAACCGTTCCCACCCCAGCGAGGCGAGAAAGCCGGCCCGACGGAGCGCAGCGGGCGCGGAGGGAAAGTAGGTCTGCACGCTGACCGAGGTGCTGATCTGTTCCTGCATTTCTGCATCAATATCGCCACAGAAGAGGGCGTGGTCGGTGACGCTGGCACATAGCTCCTGGAGGGTGACATTGCGGTAGTCGCTGAGCCGCTGCCACTCGTTGGCGGCCAGAAATTCGGCAGTAGCGAAGCGGCTCCGCCCCAGACGGATAATGGGGAAGATGGGCATAAATGGGCGTTGATGCTGGTAGGCCAGTGCATCGAGCGTGCCCACGCCGATGAGAGCCAACCCTCCTGCCACGGACAACCCTTTGGCCATGCTGAGTCCCACGCGAAGCCCGCTCCAGCTTCCCGGCCCCAGGGCCACCGCCACGGCCTGCAAGTTGGCCGGGCTACGCCTCAGATGCTCAAACAGGAGGTGTACCTGGGGCAACACCTGAGCGGTGTGGTTGCGGTCTGAATACCAGGTGCACTCGCCAAGTAGCCCGCTCTCATCATAGCAGGCTATCCCTGTGAGTGTCGTAGAGGTGTCTATAGCCAGCAGCATATCCTCAACCAGTGCGCTCCTATGATCCCCAACAAGCGAGCAGCATATCCCTCAAGCAAAAGCCGTATTCTTAAATTTCTCAACTAGGGCGTAGTAGCGTTCGCCCCTGGGAACAAAGCGCAATACCCGTTTGGTTTCATCCAGATGTTGCAGGTAGATAGCCAGGTGTTCATCGGGCAACCAGTCCTCGGCCCGTTCGGCCCACTCTATGAGAAACACGCCCCTATCATACCAGATTTCTTCCAAACCGATGGTCGCAAGTTCGCCAGGTTCGCCAATTCGATAGAGGTCAACGTGGTAAATATGCATAGCCTGACGCTGTGGGCCCGCCCGGTACTCGTTCATCAAGACGAAACTGGGGCTTGTCACCAGGTCTTCGGACCCCAACCCTTGCACGATCCCTTTGACAAGCTGCGTCTTGCCGGCCCCCAGTCCTCCGTAAAAAAACAGCACATCGCCTGCCTGCACATGCTCTCCCATGCGCTGCCCGATACGGATCGTCTGGGCCTGACTGTGACTGATAAAATCCAGGACATGTGGAGCCTGGACTGCTGGCAACGGTTGCCTGCTCATACATGGGACATTGTAGCACAGAATGCAGAAACTCGTTCAGGGGCATGTTGTGTGGTTGCACGGCTCCGCGAGGTCCGATGCGTGCTCCAATGCGGCGACGGGACGGAAGGAGCGGCGATGCAGAACGCAGGGTCCGCAGGAGGCGAGGGCGCGGCGGTGGGCCACGGTGCCATACCCTTTGTGGCTGGCAAACCCGTAGGCAGGGTAGGCCAGGTGGGCCGTGTGCATCAGGTGGTCGCGGCTCACTTTGGCGACAACCGATGCGGCAGCAATGACGAGACTGCGCGAGTCACCTTTGATGAGGACCTCCTGGGGAAGCACGCAGGTCGGGAGCGGCAGCGCATCTATGAGCAGTGCGTCGGCCAGGCAGGGCAACGAGAGGAGAGCCACGGTCATTGCCAGGCGTGTCGCGGGGACAATTCCCCACGCATCTATGAGAAACGCCCCGACAATGCCTACGCCCACCCCTCTGGCCAGGGAAAGGATTGTCTGGCAGGCTTCCTCTCGCTGGTGGGGCGAAAGCAGCTTGGAATCATCTATCCCTGCCAGCATATCGGGCCGGGCCAGAACGTGTGGGGGGAGCACAACCGCCGCCGCCACCACAGGCCCAGCCCAGCACCCCCGCCCGGCCTCGTCAAGGCCGGCAATGTGGCGATAGCCGGAGGCAAGCAGATTTTGCTCATAGCGAACATCAGGGGCCATCAATCACCCCTCATTACCTGTGGGGGAAAGGACCATCACCACGACTATGCTTACCCCGACGCGCTCGGTGTGGAGCTTGCAGGAGAAACCAGCCTGCTCCAGCAGGTGTTGATAGGGCAGGCGGGGGAACATGGCATCTTCTGCTGCTCCTGACCCTTTTGGGCGTTTCACCGAAGAGCGCAGGATCAAGCGGTACGCCGTATCTACCACCCGCTCATATACCCCATTGTTAAGAAACCACATGGCATCAACAATGACAAACCGCCCCGACGGGGCCAGCACCCGGCGGATCTCGTGCAGGGTTTCGGGCGAGAAGAGGTAGTCGCTTGGAAAGGTAGCAAGCACGGTATCGAAGCAGTCCGGGCGAAAGGGGAGCCGCTGCGTGAGGGCACGGGTCAGCCGCACCTCAAGCCCATCGCGCCGGGCCCGTTGGTGTGTCCGCGCAAGCATCTGCGGCGAACGGTCCAGCCCCACGGCCATGCTCCACTGTGAGCGGGCCAGCGCGTGTTGAACAAAACCCGTGCCGCAGCCTGTCTCCAGCACCCGCCCCCGCAGGTAGGGGAGTGCAGCCAGCGTCCAGCGTCGCCACAGCCCGCGGGACACGAGCCAGGCAACTGTGTCGTAGGTCCAGGCAAACTCCCCGTAGAACAGGTCAAATGCCCGGCGGATGAACAGGAGATACCAACGAGCTACAACATATGCCACATGATCCCTCAACACATTCCCTACTCCCTACCACCTGTTCCCTATTCCCTACCACCTGATTATCGCCGTTCTTTAATGCGGGCTGCTTTGCCCGTCAGAGCGCGCAAGTAGTAGAGTTTGGAGCGGCGGACCTTCCCGCGGCGGCGCACCTTAATATGACTTACCCGCGGTGCATGCAGCAAGAACGTGCGCTCAACGCCAATCCCATGCGATGCTATGCGGCGCACGGTGAAGTTCTCGTTTATGCCCCCGCTGCGTCGTCGGATGACCACGCCTTCAAAATCCTGAACTCGTTCGCGGTTTCCCTCAACCACTCTCACCCCGACGCGCACGGTGTCGCCCACGCGAAAATCGGGAACATCGGAGCGATACTGGCGTTGGGCCAGTTCTTCAAGGAGTTGCTGTGACATCACCTTTTTCCTTTCCTGAACGTTACTTTTCATTTTGACAATAAAAACATTGTGTTGAAGAGAGAAATCAAATGCTTCCCAAACCTTGTTATTATAGCACAACCAGATCGGTTTCTCTCCGGCCGTACCTGTTCAAATGGTAATCGTTCAGGCCCCCCCCACCTGGCCTCCCTCCGGTGGGGGGAGGGATTGGGAGAGGGAACCGTGCCCGTATCGGGGCAAGCGAGACGCTTGCGCTCCCCAGGGATCAGGGACTGCCCGAACCCAGTGAACGCCTACTTCAAATGTAGCTTGATTTGCCCTGCATGGTATAATTCATGTAAAGAACAATGAAGAATAGGTGAAGAAATCAGGAAGTGCCGGTTAAGTGAGCGATATATCCTGACCGGTTTTCCCGATGCTGGAAAAGTTCGACACAAGAGAAGAGATGGGAACAGGCAAAGTAGAAAAGGGGGAAAACAATGAAAACAAAAAAAACGGGGACCATGGGTATGGTCTGTTTTGCCATTCTCATCATCATGCTGCCCATAGTCGCGGCTTGCACTGGTATCCCAACAGCAAACACCGTTGCACTCAAATCGTCGTCACCCACAACCATAGATCCGGAAGAGATAACCGGCGACCGGCATCTTGGACGCGCTATCTTTCACGGGGAGAAGAAGCTCAAGGGAGTTGTGCCGTGCAGTGTCTGTCACTACGTCGAAGCCGACCAGCGGATACTGGTCGGGCCCAACTTGCATGGCATTTCGCAGGTAGCGGGGAGCCGTGTCCCGGATCAGTCGGCCATAGAATACCTGGAACGCTCCATCCGTGAGCCAGAGGCGTATACGGTCAGGGGTTTCCCGCCAGGAACCATGAACGAAAAGTATGACGAGCGGCTGTCAGATGAGCATGTTCAGGATATTATCGCGTATCTCCTGACGCTCTAATGTGCGTATTACAAAAATAACCCGTAAAGCCCACCAGCTTTAGCGGTGGGATGTCTCACGTGCGCCCGAACAACAACCACCGGACCACAGAGAACACAATGGGTGAACCTCTCTCGTTGTGTTTGCTGTGGTTTTGCGGTTTTATGGTGCGGAAATCTTGCCCCTACTACCACCCCATGATATACTGAATTGGAGGGGCAGGCCGTTCGCTAATTCTCCCGCTCCTGTTTGTTTCTGGAGGATACTGACCGGAGGAAAAAGCAGCCATGAAAGCAGTCATTATGGCCGGGGGAGAAGGGACGCGATTGCGCCCACTGACGATCAATCGTCCAAAACCAATGGTTGCTATTGTTGATCGTCTGGTCATCCACCATATTATCGAACTCCTCAAGATCCACGGGATTACCGATGTTATCATCACGGTCCAATACCTGGCCAATGTGCTCCAGGACTATTTTGGCGATGGGTCGAACTATGGGGTTACTATCACCTATTCGCTGGAGGAAATACCGCTGGGCACCGCTGGCAGTGTCAAAAACGCCGAGCACCTCCTCGACGAACCCTTCCTTGTCATTTCTGGCGACGCGCTGACCGATTTTAACCTGACGGAAATCATCAACCACCATCTGGGCAATCGGGCCATTGCCACAATGACGCTGACCCGTGTCCCCAACCCGCTCGACTACGGCGTTATCATTACTGACGAGCAGGGGTATGTACGGCAGTTTCTCGAAAAGCCAAGCTGGGGCGAAGTCTTTTCCGATACGGTCAATACTGGTGTGTATGTGCTCAACCCGGAGATCCTCGACTACCTGGAAAAGGGCAAAAAGATAGACTGGTCAAGTGATGTTTTCCCCCAGATGTTGAGGAGGGAAGAAGATTTGCTTGGATTTATTGCCGAGGGCTACTGGACCGATGTTGGCAATATCAGCGAATATATGCGGGCCTGCAGCGACTATCTGATGGGGCAAGTCAACCTCCCGCGGGTCGGTCAGCACATCGGCGGCAATATCTGGGTAGACCAGGATGCGGATATTGCGCCCGACGCGCAGATCCACGGCCCCATCTATCTTGGCCACGGGGCAAAAATCCGCAACGGGGTTATTATCCACGGCCCCACCTTCATCCGAGATTACACAATTGTAGATAGCCATGCGAATATAGACCGCTCGTATATCTGGCGCAATTCCTACATTGGGGAGCGGGCCGAACTGCGTGGCGCGGTTGTGCTGCGCCAGTCGAATATCCGCAGCCGCGCCGTGTTGTTTGAGGGGGTGGTCATTGGCGATGGCGTGCAAATCGGGCGCGGGGCCGTCATCCGCCCCAATGTAAAAATCTGGCCCAGCAAAGAGGTGGATGAGGGCGCAACCGTCAATAGCAGCATTATCTGGGGGAGCCAGGCGCGGCGGGTGCTCTTTGGTCGCCACGGCGTGAGCGGGCTGGTCAACATTGAGATTACGCCGGAGTTTTGTGCCCGGCTTGGCGCGGCCTACGGGGCCAGTCTCCCCCGAAACTCCGTCGTGACGATCAACCGCGATGCCCACTACACCCCACGGATGCTCAAGCGGGCCGTTATCGCGGGCATCCCCTCGGCGGGGGTCAATGTGCTTGATTTGCAGGCGGTCCCCATCCCCGTTGCCCGCTACTCCATTCAGGCCAGCAACGCTGTGGGGGGTATCCATGTGCGCCTTGCGCCCACCGACAGCCGCATGGCCGAAATCAAGTTTTTTGATGAGCGCGGGCTGGACATCAGTACCAAGATGGAGCGCAAGATTGAAAACATCTTCTTTCGAGAAGACTACCGCCGCGCCTATCTCGACGAGACCGGGCGCATTACCTACGGAACAAACATTGAGGATACCTATATTGAGGGCTTTTTACGCTCCCTGCGCTTCGATGCCCTCGAACGAATTGCCCACGATTTCAACCTGGTGGTAGACTACGCCAGTGCCAATGGCAGCCGGGTTCTCCCCGACATCCTGCGCCGCCTCCAGGTGGACGTTGTCGAACTCAACGCCAATATAGATGAGAACCGTCTGGTTCAGACCAACACACAGATCCAGGAGGGTCTCTACCGCCTCTCGCAGATTACCCCCGTGCTTGATGCCGATATGGGGGTGCGGATTGACGACGGGGGTGAGAAAATCTACCTCGTAGATGACAAGGGACGGCATATGCATGGTATCCAGGCTCTCGCCGTCGTCACGGCCCTGGCCCTCAAGGCCAATGGCGGTGGCACGGTGGCGGTGCCCGTCACAGCCCCCCGCGCTTTTGAGGAGCTGGCCGCACACTACGGCGGGAAGATTATCCGCACGCGGGCTACGCTTGGTGGCATTATGCAGAGTGCTGTCGCCCACAATGACCTGATCCTGCTTGGCGACGGGGCCGGGCACTATATTTTTCCCTCGTTCTACCCTATTGCCGATGGCCTCTTTGCCATCGTCAAACTGATGGAACTTCTCACGCTCAACGATACGAAACTCAGCGATGTGGTCTACCAGATTCCCCTCTACTACCTGAACCAAACGCGGGTGCCCTGCCGCTGGGAAAACAAGGGAAAAATTATGCGTATTCTCAACCAGCAATATCAGGACCGCTCCTTTGATAATGTAGACGGCATTAAAATTGACCTGGGTGGGGAGTGGGTGTTGATTCTCCCCGACACAGATGGACCCTTCTTCCACATTATCGCAGAGGGGATGAGCGATGACCACGCCCGCAACCTCACCGAGAAGTATGCCGGACTGGTTGCGGGGTTGCAGTAGCTCTTTGATTGGGGAACTCCGGCTCCGCTCGTAGCGTCCTTATTTCAAATCCGGATAGAGAGTTTCACCACAAAGGCACGGAGTACGCAAAGGCCCCCCTTTCGCAACGTCTTTGTGCCCTTTGTGTCTTTGTGGTTTTTTCAAGCGTTCAGACGAACATAGTATCAGGAAAGGAATAGGGAGGGGTTAGAATGACCGAGCACGATCTGGTTGGAAAAACCTGCGGACGGTTTGAGATCCGCGCTTTGCTGGGAGCGGGGGGGATGGGCATTGTCTACAAGGCCTATCAACCCGATCTTGAACGCATGGTTGCGCTGAAGGTGTTGCGGCCTGAGCTGACCCACGACGATAGCGCAGTTCGGCGGTTTTTGCAGGAGGCGCGGAGTGCGGCAAAGTTGGAGCACCCGCATATTGTGCCGATTTATGAGGTGGGGACGTTCCCCGCTCCCGCCAACGCTCCTGCCAACGCTCCCGCCACGCCCCCGCTGCATGCCATTGTGATGAAATACATTCAAGGGCAAACGCTCAAAGCCTGGGTGCAGGAGCAGGCAGCGGGGGAAGGAAAAGGGCTTCCACTTGCTCAGGTGCTCGACATTCTGGCGCAAACCGGCGAAGCCCTGGACTATGCCCACCGCCGCGAAATGATTCACCGTGACATCAAGCCCTCGAACATCATGATGACCAGGGAAGGGTGGGTCTACCTCACCGATTTTGGCCTGGCCCGCAACCTGAGCCACACGGCGGACCTTACCCGCACGGGGACGGTTCTCGGCACGCCGGAGTATCTCTCGCCCGAACAGGCCGAAGGGCGGACCAGTCTGGAACCATCGTCTGACCTCTATTCGCTTGGAATTGTGGCGTATGAGATGTTGAGCGG
Organism: Chloroflexaceae bacterium; assembly: GCA_034436975.1. Taxonomy (GTDB): domain Bacteria; phylum Chloroflexota; class Chloroflexia; order Chloroflexales; family Chloroflexaceae; genus JAAUSY01. The sequence continues at coordinate 406 of DAOTUE010000176.1, read as the reverse complement.
AACGCTCCCCTTCGATGCGGATACGCCGATGGGAGTGCTGGCGGCGCGGTTGAGCCGTGCGCCCAGACCACTGCACGAGGTTTGCCCCCATATTCCCCCCGCCGTAAGCACTGTGGTGATGCAAGCTCTTGCGCGGGAGTCGCAAGATCGCTTTGGTAGCGCGGGGGAAATGGTTACAGCCTTGCAACAGGCCGCGGAGGGCGCGGAAGCGCAACCAGACCCCGCCACGGTCGCCAGCACTGGCGAGACGATTGCTCTGTTGCCAGCGACTGCCCCCGACCCGGAGCCGACCCAATCGGCCCCGCAGGCCCGCCCCGGCCTGCCCGCCGATTCCCAGGCACACCAGCGGAAACGCCGGGTAATGACGGTTGCAATGGCATCGGCCCTCGCGCTGGTGCTTGCGCTG
>DAOTUE010000175.1:0-43358 GCA_034436975.1 Chloroflexaceae bacterium | reverse complement strand
ATGAGGCTGATGAGGAAGAAGCCGACACTGAGGATGAGGCTGATGAGGAAGAAGCCGACACTGAGGATGAGGCTGATGAGGAAGAAGCCGACACTGAGGATGAGGCTGATGAGGAAGAAGCCGATACTGAGGATGAGGCTGACGCTGAGGATGAGGAAGACGGTGTTTATCCAGTTAAATACCATACCCCACGCATGCTGTTCAAGCACTATGTTCCCCAGAATCAAGTGTACTACAGCGGCCGCATCAGCGATGGCAAACTCTGGGCCTACCCCTATCCTCGCCCCACCGGCCCCAAGCCATTCTACGAAGTCGGTGAGGATGGACGGATTGATCTCGAAACAAACGTTCCGCCTTCCACAATAAAAATTGATCCGGCTCCCAACGTTCCCGACCCATTCTAAAAAAAGCGTATCTTTCAGTATCCGGCAGGCAAGGGGGGAGTATTGTTGCCCCCCTTGCCTTTTCCTCTGCTTTGTTATTGTATTGCAATGTAATGTAATGATGCATCCAGGTGCGGGCTGTTTTGCCAACCTCGATCTCTCCCCAAACGCGATTGAGCAAAAACGGCAGCAGGTGCAATCTGCTCCCGACTATATTGACCTGACCAGCAGCAATCCGACCCATCAGGGGTTGCTCTTTCCCCCGGAGGTGCTACGGGCAGCGGCAACCCCCTACTGGGAGACCCGCCGCTACACCCCCTCGCCCCACGGTGCGATGGAAGCCCGCGCCGCCATTGCCCACTTCTATGCCACACGAACGCCCCCGCTCGCGTTGCCGCCCGACGCACTCTACCTGACAGCGAGCACGAGCGAAGCCTATGGCATCCTGCTTGCGTTGCTTGCCGATGCAGGCGACAATGTGCTGGTGCCCGGTGTGGGCTACCCTCTCGTAGATTACCTGGCCGCCATTCACCATGTTGAAGTGCGTCCTTATGCGATGGTTTTTGAGGCCGGGCGCGGGTGGGCTATTGATGAGGAAAGCCTGGCCGCGCAGGCCGATGCTCGCACACGGGCGGTGCTCCTCATCTCGCCCCACAATCCGACGGGGGCCATTGTGCATGCGCCGTTGCCCGTGCTCGACCATCTGAGGCTCCCGCTGCTATGCGATGAGGTATTCTCCGCCTTTCCCTATCGCGTGGTTGCTGCGCCCCCCCTCGCCACGCTCCACCCCACTCTGCCTGTCTTTCACCTGCATGGCATTTCCAAACTCTTTGCCCTGCCCGACCTGAAACTGGGGTGGATTGCGCTCAATCCGGCCGCGCAGGCCACCTATGGTCCGCGGCTCGAACTGCTGAACGATACCTTTCTGGGAGCCAGCGGGTTGATCCAGACGATGTTACCAACCCTCTTTGCCCAGGGAATGGACTTCGTTGCAGCGATGGCGGGGCGGGTGCGGGCAAACCTGGATATGGCTCTGGAAGAGTTCGCCCATTGCCCATTCATTGAGGCCCACGCTCCCGATGGTGGCTACTACCTCTTTCCCACCATCCACTCCCCGCACACCCCTGTGAGGGGCGGCACAACCACGCCCGATGAAGAAACACTGGTGCTGACGCTCCTTGACCAGCAGCATGTGCTTGTCCACCCCGGCTATTTCTTTGGCGACCTCGCTGCACCGCATATCCTGCTCTCGGCTCTGGTTAAACCGGAACGATTTGCCCGCGGGGTGGCGCGAATCTGCGCTGCATTTGCTTGAACAGGGGACAGAGGGGAAAGAGCAAGCATAGCACAACGTAAGAATGGTTTCTCTATGAACCGGTACAGAAAATGTTGCTGTTTTGGGAGCAAACTGGTATAAAGGGGCCAGGGCCAATGGCTTCTCGTCGTATTTTTGAAGGGTACAACTATGTCAAACAAAAATACCCCCCCCGGCACGGTCGCCGTCAACCGGCGGGCCCGCCACGACTACGAGATAGAGGAGACGTATGAGGCGGGCCTCGCCCTCACGGGGAGCGAGATCAAGTCGGTGCGCGGGGGGCGTGTCAATTTACGCGGCAGCTTTGCGCGGGTGGTGAATGAAGAGGTGTTTGTCTTCGACATGCATATCTCGCCCTATGAGCAATCGGGAACCTACTTCAACCACAACCCGACCCGTCCACGCAAGCTGTTGCTCCACCGCCGAGAAATCAAGCGGTTGCTTGGTCTGGTGCAGCAAAAAGGGATGACCCTGGTTCCATTGCGTGTCTATTTTCGGGGGAAGCACGCCAAGCTGGAGCTAGGAGTGGCCCGCGGTAAGAAACTCTACGACAAGCGCGAAGACATAGCCCGGCGCGATGCTCAGCGCGATATTGAACGGGCGATAAAGTCTCGAAGGTAAGAGAGGAGGAGTAATCAAAGAGGTGTTGTCCAACCAGTTAGTACGAACAACCACGCAACGAGCACGGCGGCTTGTTGTTCTGTGTCTGTTTCTCGTCAGTTTTCTCGTTCCCGCCGGTTTTATCGGGGGCGGGAGCGGGGGAGGGGTTCTGGCCAATACGCCAGACCCCACTCCTACGCCGTCCACCAGCAGTCTGCCACATATTGTGGCCAATGGGCCGCATCTGCGCGATAGCGCAACCTGGCAACCGTTTGAGGTTCGCGGTATCAATTACATTCGCCCTTTTTCCTTTGACCCGGAGCAGTGCCCGGAGTTACGCTTTGTTGACAACACCGACTGCCCCTGGGACAGTGCGGCTATCGAAGCTGATATGGAGCGACTGGGCCAGCTTGGCGTGAATACCGTGCGCGTCTTTTTGAATTTCTACGAGTTCGGGGGGACAACCATCCTGCCGCTGCCGCCTGATGAGGTAGACCACACGTTGTCGCCCAACAGCATCGAGGGGGCCCTCGACCACCTCGACGAACTCATCACCATTACCAACCGCTACCATATCTACGTTATGCCGGTGTTGATGGCCAAGTATCCACAAGATACCCACTTTGCCCCCGAAGATTTCTGGCAAACGATGGATGCGCATGTCCAGCCTATCCTCAAACGGTTCGGGAACCGTCCGGGTATCTTTGCGTGGGATCTCTTCAATGAACCAGATATTGCCGGACCCCTGGACCCGCGCTGCTGGGACTGGGACAATAGCTCGTTTGCGCTCTGTTTTGGGGCGGCACAACAGCGACTCCTCTTCCTCAATATGTTGCGCGACGAGGTTCGCAAACTCGATCCCCACCGTCTGCTCACAATAAGCGTTGCCTTTGCCAAGAGTTACTTCCGCCCCTACGGGGCCTACTCTGTACGGTTGGCCGATCTTGTTGATTTCTACTCGTTTCACTATTTCGACAATGATCCCTTTGATGCAGGCCGCTATGCCCAGCACTGGTACTATGGCGAGGGATTCCCCCGCGACCTGGAGCGTTCGATTGATGAGCTAACCGGTTTAAACCTGCACAAGGTAGTGGTCATTTCGGAGATCGGGTTTCCATCGGGCGAGGGCACCCTGCGCCAACTCGAAGAAGCACAACGCGACATCCGCACTGTAGTAGATATTTCCCACAGCAGACCAGTGAGCGGGATCATTCTCTGGCCCTTTCAGCCACAGCCAGAAGATATGCTGGGGGGCCTCTTCTGACCCTTGAAAAAGAAAGGAATAGTAACCAGATGACATATGGAAGAAAACTCGACCCACGTCCCATCACGGGAGATATAGGGGTTTGTGAGCTGGTAGATAGCTTCTTCTTTTCCTACAATGCGGGGCGGCTGCGCGAAGTGTGCCAGCTCTTTGCCCGCAAGATAGCTCAACCCGATGTCACCATCGGGGTCACGCTGAGCGGTGCGCTCACGCCGACCGGACTGGGCACGGCTGCGCTGGTGCCGCTCATTCGCACCGGTCTGGTAGACTGGGTCGTCAGTACGGGCGCAAATCTCTACCACGACATCCACCGTTCGCTTGGCTTCGATCTCTATGGGAGCACGCCGTTTTTGGATGACCGGGAGCTACGGGAAAAGAACATCATCCGTATCTACGATGTCCTGTTTGATCAGGAAGTCTTGTTCAAGAGTGATGCGTTTCTCTATGAATGTATGCGCCAGGAGGAATTTCAACGTTCGATGAGCACCGCCGAACTGCACTACCGCCTGGGCCGCTACACCCAGGCCCGAGAAAAACTCCTGGGCAGTGGCTATGTCTCTGTACTGACAGCCGCGTATGAAGCAGGCGTACCGCTCTACACCGCCAGTCCCGGCGATTCAACCATCGGGATGAATGTGGCGGCTCTCGCCCTGCAGGGCAACAAACTTCGTTTCGATGTAGAGCGTGATGTCAATGAGACAACCGCCATTGTCTACCACGCCAAGCGGCAGGGCGGCAAGAGTGCCGTGGTGATATTGGGTGGGGGAGCATCGAAAAACTTTGCGCTCCAGACCGAACCGCAAATTCAAGAGGTGATGGGGCTGGAAGAAAAAGGGCACGATTACTTTATCCAGGTAACAGATGCGCGCCCGGACACCGGGGGACTCTCCGGCGCGACCCCATCTGAAGCCGTTACCTGGGGCAAGGTTGACCCCGAACAGCTTCCCGATACGGTCGTTTGCTACTGCGACAGCACCATTGCGCTGCCTGTTCTTGCTTCCTATGCGCTGGCACAGGTTCCCGCACGTCCGCTACGGCGGCTCTACGACCACCGCGAAACGATGCTGGACGAACTATCGAAGGAATACAAGGGGAAGCGTCTGGGAAAACTGCAACAGAATAAGGGATAAGTAATCATTCAGCCCCCCACCTGTCAGCCCCCCACTGGGGGGAGGGATTGGGAGGGGGGGCACGCCCACATCGGGGCAAGCGAGACGCTTGCGCTCCCAGGGATAGGGATTGCCCGAACACTGTGAACGCTTACCGGGATAAGGTTTTGATAGTTGTAATAGAGGAGAGATAATGGCAACGGAGACACCGGAAATGGATGCAGCCGCCGGTCCCCCCGACACGCTGACCTGGAAGGACCGCGGCTTTGTGTGGTTGCTATGGATATGGGCCTGTGTGCTGGGCCTGGGGGTCGGACTATTCCTGGGACGGCTCATAGGCAACCCGGTTTCGGGCACAATGTTTACCTTCCTCTCCAACTTTATCGGGGGGATTATCATTGGCACAACGGTTGGCTTTGCCCAGTGGCTTGTGCTCCGCAACTACTTTCCGCGGGAGCCGTTCTGGATGCTGGCCAACACTGTCGGCTGGGCCATCGGGTGGGAGGTTGGTTGGGCCGTGCAGGACCGCCTGAGCGATTCGCTCGGCTCGGTCGCTGCCTGGGCCCTGGCCTGGGCCATCATCGGGGCAATGGTGGGGTTGTCGGGCTGGTTCATCTTGCGCCGCCATGTGCGCGGGGCGGGTTGGTGGATTGTTGCCAGCATTGTTGGCGGGAGCATCGGCGGGAGTATCGGTGGCTATGTCTATACGCTGGCGTTTGATGTCATGGGAATGATCGGGGCCTCGCGTCTGGCGATGCTGGTTGCGATGGTCAGTGTTTTTCTCGGCCCGGGACTGGTCTATGGGGCGGTGACGGGGGGGGTGTTTGCGTTGCTTGTTCCGCGGCAACGCCAGCGGTGAGGGCGGTGTGTGGAGGATTGTGGCACTCCATCCACACTATCTTATCTCAACAAAAGAATGGATTGTCTTCATGAAAGACAGAACACCAGAAAGAACCCTAGACGATTTTCACGAGATTGATAGTCAACTGGAACAACATTTTCAGGGAAAATTCAGGACAGAAAAATCATTGTCGAGACCTCTCGTCAGCTTTCAGGCAAATAAAACGAGAGTATCCTATCGCTGGTACAAATACAAAGAAGCATTTTCTGCCACCCTGGTTGAGTATTTGCTCAATTTATACGGAGTGAGGCAGGGGCGGCTTTTAGACTCTTTCGCGGGCAGTGGTACGGCTCTCTTTGCCGCTCAATCGGCTGGTCTCGATGCCGAGGGTATCGAGCTGCTTCCAATAGGGCAACAGATCATCTCCACAAGAATATGTTTAGAAAGGGACTTCACTTCACAGGATCTTGAAACTATTCAACACTGGGCCATCACACACCCCTGGGAACAGTCCAGGACAAAACACACTCTTCCCACCCTGCGGATAACTGACGGAGCATATCCTCCTCAGACAGTGGAAGCTATTGAGCATTACCTGGGAGCAATGCAACAGGAAAATGAGCGAGTGCAAACCGTTTTGCGCTTCGCGCTCCTTTGTATTCTCGAATCTGTTAGTTATACCCGCAAGGATGGACAATATCTCCGGTGGGATTACCGCTCCACTCGCCGCCAGGGGAGCAAACCGTTTAACAAGGGGTATATCCCCGATTTTCGCCAGGCCATAGAGTCAAAGTTGCACGAAATTGTTGCCGATGTCCAGCAAGACGATGAACAGGTGTCGTTTTTTGACCCCGTTGAGCACGGAAACGATATTCGGTTGCATAGCGGTTCCTGCCTGGATATTCTTCCTGCATTACCCCCGAAATCATATGACACGATCATAACGTCTCCCCCATACTGCAACCGCTACGACTATACAAGGACGTATGCCCTGGAGTTAGCTCTCCTGGGCATAGATGAGCAGACTCTTGTTCATTTGCGACAACAAATGATCAGTTGCACCGTTGAGAACAGGGAAAAAGGACTGTTGCACCTTAATTCCGACTGGCAAACGGCAATCACGGTAGCCGATCAACAGGAACTCCTCCAGGTGATTTTGCGGTATCTGGAAACGCAGAAGGAAGAAAAGAACCTGAACAATGCCGGTATCCCCCGAATGGTGCGCGGGTACTTCTATGAAATGGCGTGCGTTATTGCAGAATATGCCAGAGTCCTCAAGTCAGGTTCGCTGCTTTTTATGGTAAACGACAATGTTCGGTACGCCGGGGTGAGTATATCGGTGGATATGATATTGTCTCACATGGCCGAGCAACTGGGTTTTTTTGTTGAAACCATCCTGATATTGCCCAATGGCAAAGGAAACAGCAGCCAGCAAATGGGGCAGCATGGACGCGATGTCCTACGGAAATGCGTCTATGTTTGGAGGAAAGCCTGATGCCTGAGACACCACCGTACCTTTGGCACCTGAACAGCAGCGAACATCTCGTCACAACATATGAGGCCGTGCGTGCTGGTTTTGTTGCGCTGGCTCTTGAGAGAAACCGGCGGGCTACTCCCTATGTTGAAGAAGCAAGGGCCTTAAAAACGCTTGCTTCTCAGGCTTCATCTCCAACGGAACTTCTCAAAATAGATGCCATAGAATCAGCCGTACTCACAGCAGCCGGTGTGTCCGACAAGGCAGCCGGTCATATGTTACCAGAGCACAAACTGGAAGCGATGCAGGGTTTGATAAAAAATTTTCTTGAACCGTCTCGCTACATTGCCCTGGGCGAATTGAAAGGCGGTATTGATCCCGCCGGGGCTGATGAACACTGGAAAACAGCGGGTTCTGCCTTGCTCCGTATCAACCGGGCCTTTCAAGAAGAAGGGCTTTTCCCTCATACCTTCTTCGTTGGTGCGGCTATTGAAAAGAGAATGGCAGACGAAATCTGGGAGCAATTAGAGCGTGGCTCTCTGAGCAATGCGGCGAATCTTACGGACGCAAGTCAAGTTTCTTCCCTGGGCACCTGGCTATGCAGCATCTAAACTGGCTATCCTACCCTCGTTTTCCCCTTCCCCGTACCCCATACCCCACAACAATCCCCCCGATAACACCCGTCAGGCCAATCGCCACCCAGAGCGCAAACGCAAAGGGCACCGAGGAGATCAACGGGGGATGGTAGCCCAGACCATAATCAACATAAACGGAGAGCGCGAACCAGGCTACAATCCCTACCCGTCCGGGCAGCGCAAGCGAACGCACAAAGGGCAGCAGGAGCAAGCCCTCGCAAAACAACCCGATATGGGTGACAACCATGAGCATGGCAAGCGGCTGGAGCGTCCCCGTGTTTGCCCAGTGGCAGAGCCAGTAGCCGATGGTCCATGCACCATATTTCATACCGGCAAAGGCCGCGAGGGCCAGCAGCAAGGGCCAGCGTTTGCGGGCCCACAGCGCAAGCAGCGCAACGCTCCCCAGGAGCGCGGCCAGCGGACAATCGGGGATGAAGGGGGCGGCCCACAGGGGCGAGCGCGCCAACATCGAACCATACCAGAACACCCCGCCAAGTACCGTACCAACGAGATTGGCCAGGATACAGCTCCAGAAAATGATTGGCGTGCGAATGATGAAATCAAGCGTCCACTGCAACAATCGCTCTATGCGTCCCATTCCGCCTGCTCCCTCTCTCCCTGCTCGCCCCCAGGCGAGCGAATGGTTCGTATCGGCACCCCGCCGACCATTGCCCCAGGCAAAACGTCGCGGTTGACCAGGCTCATAGCCGACACAACCGCCCCATCGCCAATGACCACACCGGGCAAAACCGTTGTGTTGGCCCCGATGGTGACATTGTGCCCGACCCATATGGGCCCGCGTCGCCACTCGTGGCGGAGAAACTCGTGGCACAGGAGCACCGAATTGTAACCGATAATACAGTTGTCACCCAGCGTTATATCCTGGGGAAAGAAGATGTCGAGCATCACCATGAGACCCACGGAGACGTGGCTCCCCACCCGCACCCCGATCAGCCGATAGAGCAACTGTTTGACCACAAGAAGGGGGGTGTAGCGAGCCATCTGAATAACAAGCGCATTACGGAAAACCGTGAGATAGCCGCCAGTGGCGCGGGGAAAATACCAGAGGCTATTGTGGGGGCCGGGCGAGGGGGATACGGTCAGGCGGGCTTTTCGTGCTTCGCTGGTTCCGAGCCAGTCGCCTGAACTGCTTGCCAGTGGGGGAGGAGGGGCAACGCCAGCAACTGGTGCAAGCGACATTGCCAACACCTGGCGGACCGGCTCAGCGGCCATTGTCTCCCTGCCGTGCTCGTTGCGTCCTTACAAAACCACTGGTATCAGAGAGCAATTTCCAACCCTTCATAGGCCGCTATCGTGTTGGGGTAGAGTTCCTGGGCCTGCCGCTCAATCTCAGCAATCTTCTCGTCGTTGTAGAGCGGTTCGTGGTGAAAGAGAACCAGTCGCTTCGCATTCGCCAGACGTGCCACATCGCAGGCCATCTGAGGGGTGCTGTGCCCCCACCCCTGCTTCTTCAACGCATACTCTTCTTCGGTATATTGCGCATCGTGGATGATGAGGTCCGCGTCGTTGGCAAAATTTACCAACCGCCGGTCGGTATCTACATACCCTTCGGTGTCGCTGGCAAACACCACCGACTTTCCCTTCCAGTCAATCCGATAAATATACGTTCCACTCTTCGGGTGGGCATAGCTCTTGTGAATCTTGATCGCGATCATCTCCGGGGCGTGTTCAACGTAATCATGGTAGATATTGTGGATATTTACCCCGCCGTGTTCCTGGTCAATCAAGACCATCTCCGACCCCAACAAGCTCCGAATCACCTTGATAGAAGGCATTTCGTGCAAACTCACAGGGAAACTTGGTGGCAACACCGCGTGGTTCAGGATTTCCTCAATCTCCTGGTCGAAAGTGCGCGGTCCCAGAATATGGAGCGTGCTTGTTCCAACATAGGCAGGGATAAAGTAGGGAAAACCCTGGGTATGATCATGGTGCATATGGGTGAGGAGAATAGTGGCAACAATCGGCTTGTTTCCATGCTCGTGGGCCCGGTGCATCATCTCATGGCCCAGGTTGATAATGCCCGTCCCCGCATCTATAATGATAACCTGATTCCCGACCTGCACTTCCACACAGGTCGTATTTCCACCATACCGCACGGTACTCGGCCCTGGAACGGGGTAGCTCCCTCGCGTCCCCCAGAAACGCACAACAAATTGTTCTTTTTCCATCTGGCTGACCCTCTTCTACCAATTGCCTTTTCGTACACTCTAGCTATCAATCATCTTTCCAGTTACGCAGAACATGGGTAAGCAACCGCACCCCGATACCTGTTGCTCCACCGGGATTATAGGCTTGCTTCGGCTTTTCGATCCAGGCTGTGCCGGCAATATCGAGATGCACCCAGGGATAGTCCCCAACAAAGGCGGCGAGAAAGGCTGCGGCAGTGATAGAGCTGGCTTCGCGGTCGCCGATATTTTTCAGGTCGGCCACCTTGCTTTTCATCACTTCGTGGTGCTCTTCCCACAGGGGAAGCTGCCACACCCGCTCAAACGTGGCTTCGCCGGCCTGGATGATCTGCTCTGCAAGCGACGGATTGTTGCTCATCAACCCGACAGCGTGCGATCCCAGGGCCACAACAATAGCACCGGTCAGGGTGGCCAGGTCCACAATCGCCTTCGGGGTATACCGTTGGGCATAAAAGAGCGCGTCCGACAGAACAATCCTTCCTTCTGCGTCCGTATTGAGCACCTCAACCGTTTTTCCGCTCAACGTTTTGATGATGTCGCCGGGGCGATAGGCGTTTCCATCGGGCATATTCTCGGCTGCGCTAACCAACCCCACAACGTGCAGCGGGAGGTTGAGTTCGCCCACAACCTGCATCGTTCCAAGCACCGCCGCGGCTCCACACATGTCAAATTTCATTTCGTCCATTTTGGACGATGGTTTGATAGAGATACCGCCTGTATCGAAGGTTATCCCCTTCCCCACCAGACAAATCGTGGGGCGTTCGGGGCTGGCCTCGTTGTGCTCCAGAATGATAAAACGCGGCGGACGACGCGAACCCTGCCCAACGGCGAGTAATCCTCCAAACCCCTGCTCTTCGAGTTCGTGCTGCTCAAGCACCGTCACACGCAACCCGGACCGCTCGCCCATCTCTTTTGCCAACGCGGCCAACCGTTCGGGATAGAGGTCATTGGGAGGCGTATTGGCAAGATTGCGGGCAAACATCACTCCATCGGAGACGATATGGCCAATGTGTGCGCCATCGCGTGCGGCTTCCTGGTCGCCTTCAACAAACACATTCAGATGATCAACCTGGTGGGTTTCTTCAGGTTTTGGCTCGCTCTTATACTTCAGATAGCGGTAGAGGCCCAGGTTAGCTCCCTCCACGATAATCTGTGCTGCCGTGTCGGGGGAGACCCCCTCTGGGAAGGGCATCTGAATAGCCACATCAGCGACTTTTAGTTCGTGCGCTCGTCGGGCCGCTCGTGCGGCGGCCTGTCGGACCGTGTCGGTTGTCAGCTTTTCTCGTTTTCCCAGCCCAAGCAGCAACACACGCTTTGGTGGAAGCTCTCCCCGTGGGTAGATCAAGGTAGCCTGTTGGGGCTTCCCACAAAAGTCATCGGCTTCGAGGAGACTGGCGATCTTTTCCTCAAGGGGTTCTTCTTCACAAACACCGATGGCCACAAGTGACGACGGCTCCTGGTAGGCAACCCCTTCGCACACTGTTATATTCATAACAATCGTTGCTTTCTTTGCTTTCTTCAACACATCAATCTGTGTACCCTAAACAAACGAGCAGCAAGGAAATTCTTGCACACCTTCATTGAGCATACAAGAAAAAATAGACACACGTTGCCCCATGCTATTGCCTGCATCTCACCTTTCTATTCTACGCCAGAGAAAGGAACTGTGTCAACCGGTACGATTGGTTTCAGGATGTTGCTCAACGCTTAATTCTAGACTCCTATTGTACCATCTATCCTGCCAGCATAGGGGCAAGGATTCGGGCCGATCTCTCAACACCCTGAGTCGCGGTTACTGCGGAAAGAAGACGGTGCCCGGCTCGGCCACACTCCCCGCCGGCAGCGCAACGCCCGGCCCCACAATGACCCCGCGCCGCTGCATTGCCACTGGTTCGAGCAGTCCTCTCGTTTCTGCAATGGGGCGTATCGTCTCATCGCCATGGGATTGCAGCCGGCTTTCTTTGCCCACCTGCACCCCATCGTCAATGAGGCTATCTGCTATCTGACAGTTCGCGCCTATGCGGGCCTGGGTGCCGACAATCGAACGAGTCATATGGCAACCATTGCTGACGATTGCTCCGGCTTCGAGAACTGACCGCTCTATAAGACAATCAGACCCGATGATGACCCCATCGGCAATGAACGAGGGCCCGATAATGCGCGTGTCCTTGCCCACCTGGCCCGGCCCGATACGCACCGCTCCTTCAATCATACACCCTTGCAGGCCCGTGTCAGGGTGGATGGCGGGACGCAATGCAGCTCCCCGCTCCAGCAAAAACGCACTGGCAATCAGCACATCCCACGGGGTGCCCACGGGAATCCAGTAGCCCTGCGCCATCTGGTAGTGGACCGCGTGCTCCTGGGCAAGCAGCGCGATAAGGTCGGTTAGCTCATATTCGCCGCGGGGAGAGGGGGAAATCTGCTGGAGCAACGGGAAGACGTGCTCATCAAAATGGTAGATCCCAGGGTTTGCCACTGCGTCCGGCGGAGGATCGGCGGGTTTTTCGAGTATCCCCGTTACTTGCCCGTTGACGATGTTGAGCACCCCGAACGCCCGCGGGTCGTCCACCCGCAACCCGACGAGGCTATAGCGATGCTGGCAGAGGTCGGGGAGATCAATCTGGCTGATCAAATTGTCGCCATAGAGCAGGAAAAATGGTTGTTGCACCCGCTCTCCGCCCTGCGCTGCCACGGTGAGCAAGGCTCCGGCGGTTCCGTTGACCTCGTGCTGATAGACGTAGTGCAGATCTATTCCCCGGTAGCTGGAACCAAAAGCGGTTCGGATGGCCTCGGCCCGATAGCCCACTACGAGCGTCACCTCTGTCACCAACCCGACAAGTTCATCGAGAATGTGGGCAAGGAGCGGTTGCCCAAGCAGTGAGATGAGTGGCTTGGGGCGGTTGAGCGTGAGCGGACGGGTGCGCGTTGATTCGCCCGCGGCCAGAATGATGGCGTGGCGGGTGGGGCTGGCGGGCAACCCTGCATTCTGTTTGCTGAAATCCTTCATAGTTCCTATCCTACACCCGAACAGTATTTCAGGCAAGCGTCTATTGCTTCTTTCATGATTTCTTTCATCGTTTCTTTCTTCGCCAGAGGGCCCGTTCAATGAGCAGCATCAGGGCAAAGCCAGAGATAACCGCATAGAGCATCCCCCCCAGGGCCATCATTCCCACAAGCGCAGGCAGGCCGCTCCAGTTGAGCACGGCAATACTCCCGCCCACCCCGATGGCCAGGCTGATGGCCAGGCCAAGCGTGTTGATGGGGATGAGCAGCCAGGTGCGCGGGATAGCGGAACGCAGGACCAACCACTGACCCAGACCGACGATGGCCCCCGTGATAGCCGCCCCGATGATGTAGCCATACTCGCCGTATATTCTGGAGAGATAGTACATAATAGCCAGTCCGATCCCCCATGCGACAATCGTTGCCACAATCCATTGCTTTGCTTTGATGATATAGCTACGCAACACAAGCCATTGCATCGCTCCGATGGTCGCCCCCGCCAGGAAGCCAGCTGCGTAGCCAGGTAACATCTCGCTCAGGACCTTCAGGAGTGACCACACTCCCTGGGCCGCAACCCACCCCACGACATTGGCCACAAGCCAGAGGAACAAAAACCCCATTCCAACCCGTTCAAGTTTCTCTGTCATCAGTCAATTCTCCTCATACCAATTTGCTCCCAGAGCTATAAAAAAACCGCAGCTCGCCCCCTGTCCCCTGTTCCCTCTCCCCTATGATCCCGCCAGCATCTCCTGAACAACGCGCTGCCCTAGCTCAACCGCGTAGTTTGTCCCGCGATCCCAGGGGTAGACCTGGCTCATACTGGCCCAGTAGAGGCCCGGCAGCGGGGTGGCCAGCGGCGGGATTTTCTCGCTATGATTGATCCCCACAATCGGCTGGGCGTATGGCTCGCGCTGGAGCCAGCTTTCGCGCACCCAGTCGGGGCGAAAATGGGGGTTGAACCGCGTGAGCGAGGGCAAAAACCGCTCCAGTATCGCTTCTTTGTTCAGGCGGAAATACTCGTGATCCGCCGGGACATAGTCGCCACAGTAGATCAGGTGGTCCCCCCCGTAGTGCTCCGGCTCGATAAAGTTGGTATGTTCAACCAGTGCAAGGAAGGGAAATGCATCTTTCCGCATGCCCTGGAGCCAGTAGAACCGTTCGGTGAGGTTTCGTTTGAGTGCAAGCACCAGCACAACCGCGCCAAGCGATTTGAGCGTGGCAAGCCGGCCCAGGTAGTCGGGCGGGAACTGCGGCACCAGCCGCGAGAGCAACCCCGGCGACCCCGTGACAATCATCTGATCGTAGTGGTGCGACCCCGCCGGACTCTGCACCACCCATCCCCCTTCCGCTCCTCCCTCTGCTGGCTCCATCCCCTGGACCGGCGTTTCCAGGTGGACCCGCGCCCCGCGCTGCTCAACGGCCCGCAGCAGGGCATCGGCGAACCCCTGAAACCCGCCCGCGTAGTAGCCTAACTTGAATGAGCGGGCCCGCAGCCGGGCCCAGAGCCACGCCATGTTGACCTCCGGGGCGTGAGGGCCCATCTTGCCCTCAAGCAATGGCTGCATAATTGCCTGGTATGCGGGCCGGCCCATCCATCGCTGCGCCCATTCAACCGCCGTTGTCCCCTCCAGCTTGCGCCAGTCTTTCGTGACATACTTGAGGTAGAAGCTGGCCAACCCGAAGCGGAGCCGGTCAACCAGCGAGATCCCCGGAAAACGCAGCACCTCTACCGGCCCGTCGAGTGGGTAAAACTGCCCGTTCCAGTAGTGCGCCGTCACCCCCTTGCGAAAGAAGAGGTTGTCCCCGTAGCCAATACGCTCCGTGAGGGTGCGGATAGCGATATCGCCCTCAAAAACGTGATGGTAGAACCGTTCGAGGGGCCACTCCCAATGCGGAGCGCGAAACCCCGAAGCCAGCCCCCCCACCTGTGCAGCAACTTCGTATACCGTCACCTCGTGCCCGGCCCCCGCCAGATCGTAGGCTGCCGCAAGCCCGGCAATCCCTGCGCCGACAATCCCGACGCTCATGGTGTTTCTCCTGATTCTATTGCCTCACCTTCTCTGGTTGCCCGCTCAATATCCTTCCATCCGATGCTCTCTCGCAACATGTAGAACGCGCCAAGCAGCGTAATGGGGAGCCACAGGGCTACATGCAACACCAGCGTATAGCCCGTGGCGATGGCGTGCCCCACGCCGAACTGCTTGAGCACAGCGATACCCGGCGCGTCGAATGTACCCACATAGCCCGGTGCTGAGGGGATCGTGGTGAAGAGATTGACCACAGCCGTCATCAACATGAGCACCGGAAACGACACGTCCATTGGGAATGCATGCATCACAAACCAGTATTTTGTTGTTTCGGTGAGCCAGACCAGCGTGGATGAGATGAAGATGTAGGCCATTTCGCGGGGGCTGCGGAGCGATTGCAACCCTTCGATAACGTGGTCAAACAGACCATGCACCCGCGGGCGGATGGCTGCGGGGAGGAAGCGGTCCACGACCGCGCCATAGAACACCTGCAACCGGCGGGGACGGGCCGCAATGACAAAGAAGACCAGCAAGGCAACCCCGAATAGCGCACTAAACCCGATAACCATTGTCTGGTATTCGGCGGGGAGGGGGGCAAAAGGCAGCGTGACAAACACAAACAGGAGCATCACCAGCCCATCGAAGAGTCGCTCCAGGATGACGGTTGTCAATGAGGCACTCATCGAAACCTGCTCCTTGCGACGGAGCACATAGCTCCGCAACACCTCGCCGGCCCGCAGCGGGTAAACATTGTTGCCCATGTAGCCAATGACAACCACGGGAAAAAGGCGCACCGTTGGTATTGGTTTGATATGGCGGAGCATATAGTGCCAACGCCAGGTACGCACCAGCACCGCAACAAAGTAGATGGCAACCCCCGGAATAACCCACCAGTAGTTTGCTTCTCGCAACGTTTGCCAGAACAACCCCAGGTCTAGCCCGCGCAGGGCCAACCAGAGAAAGACCAGGCTTACTACCACCCCAAACCAGAATTTCCAGCTACGCAAACCGCTTTCTCCTCCTGCTCATGCCAGTGACGAATGACAACAGGCCATAGTTGCAAAAACCGAACGTTCGTGCTATACTACAACCATACAACGAGAGGCTCCTGATTTTTCTGATTGTGGCAAAGATTGTGGCAAAGGATGTTCCTATGTATCACACAACTGTTACCTATGATAGCGAGATACACGGCTTTGCAATGCACCTCGATGGCGAATTGATAGGATTTGCCCGCACCGTCCAGGAAGCCGAGGCCACACTGGAACAAATTCTGCTTGAGCTTTCCTCCAAACAATACCACCAGGCTCATCACGACCATCAATTCCAGGAATCTGTGGCGATGGCGCGAGAAAGCGAACTGGTCTGAGGCTTGCGGGATCGCTTCAGTGATCAGGTCAGTAATCATGGTCGGTCAGGCGCACCCCCCCTGCTCGTAGCACTTGCGGCTCTCCGCCAGTGCAATCTACCACTGTTGAGGGGGTGTTGCTCCTGGCTTGCCCACCATCCAAAACCAGGCCTACCTGCCCGCCAAGCTGTGCGGCGATTTCGCTGGCGGTTGCAAGCGGCTGTTCTCCGTGGGGGTTGGCACTGGTCGCAGCAAGGGGTTGGCCCAGCCGGCGGATGAGCAACCGCAACCAGGGGTGGTCGGGGATGCGGACCGCGACACTCTCGCCACAGGCCAGCAACACAGCGGGCAGATGCAATGCAGCAGGCAAAACCAGCGTCAATGCGCCGGGCCAGTAGCGGCGGGCGAGGTCGGCGGCAAGGGGCGGGATGGTCTGCGCCGCCATCGGGAGATCCTCGTATTCTGCCAGGAGCACGGGGATAGCCTGCGTGCGCGGACGCTGCTTGATCTCGTAGAGCCGTTCGACGGCGGCGGCTTTGAAGGCTGGCACCCCGATACCATAGACCGTATCGGTAGGAAAGACCACGGGTTGCCCCGCATACAATTGCTCAAGCGCAGCGGCTATTGCCTCCGGTGCGTTGATAGGAATAGTGGTAGGGGAATGAGAAGGTTTCACAAGAATAGCCCGACTTACCCTGAACTCTGGAACGTAAGGAAGATAACGACGGCCAGCAGCCCCCCTCCAAGCAACCCGTACTCAATGAGCACGTTGCGATGGAGTGTTTGCATGCGCTGGTGCCAGAGCAAACTCACCGCGATATAGAACAGGATGAGCAGGAGCACCCCCCCGATGAGGAAATGGGCAGACCAGTAGTTGAGGGGCCAGGTTGCTTCGGCCAGCAGCAGCCCGACAATGACCGACAGGAGCAACACATGCCGTTGACGGGTCCATTGGAGCACCTCGTAGGCCAGCAACAGCCCCGTCCCGCCTATCAGCGTGGCGGCATAGAGCGTGCGGAAGCGGGTGTAGTAGACTGCGCTGAAGCAACCAAAGGCCAGCGCATAGGTGACAAGCTGGAGCACAAGTTGGGCCCGCTGGCGGGTTTGCTGCTCACGGTTGAGCGCGTAGAGTTGGCTTGCCAACACCACCAGCAGCAGCCCCCCTACCGCAACCAGCGTCAGCACAAATGCCACCCCCTGTATGTTGCCACGAAACAGGCGGAAAAACGCAAACGAACTGACAACGGTAAATGAGGGGAGTATCCAGAATCCTGGCACCAGCTCAACTTTGATAAACCGGAGATTGAGCGTGGGGAGTGTGCGAGTTTGCATGGCGGGGTGGGCGCGGGCCAGCAGGTCGGCCCCTGTGCTGGTTATCACCACTAGCAGCGCAATCAGCACCCACGAAACGGTTATCGTGGGCAGGTCGCCCCCCAGATGGGCGCGGAGGATATTCGGGTTCACATCAACCAGCAGCACAACTGCCAGTCCCAGAACGACAACCAGGACCAGCGACGCGATACGATCATATCGGGGGGTATAGGATGTCATACCGACTCCCTTTTATTTATGCCCAACCACTACGCACACCTATGCACAAACGCCAGATATGCTTTTTGATTATACCACAGGGACGCTATCTGCGTCACGATTTGCAATAATCGTAACTGTTCAGATTCGGGGGTAATCCCCTGGGAGCGTAAGCGTCTCGCTTACATTCGGGCAGGCAAGATAACCGCGGACCCTACACTCTGAACCCCGAACCCTGAACCCTCTCCAATAATCGTTATTCCCTATTGCTCGAACAGTTCCTCCAGGCCGCCGGAGGGCGGGCCATCCCCTCCCCGCGCTGGCTCGCGGTGTTCCCTACGCCCGACCGCCCGGTAAAAGGCTTCGTCGTAGGGGCGGGTGCGGACCACAACGGCCATCGGCACAGCATGCCCCAGGACCATCGCCTGCTGTTTCGTATCGAGCGTTGCCAGCACCGCCTTGAGACCACTGCTGCCGCTCACCCCGGCAAACACAGCATCAATATCCTTGTCGTCGTTGAGCAGGGCCGTGATGCGAGTTCCAAGCTGGCTCATCACCTCGGTATCAATTGACGAGGGCCGCTGGTCTACAACCAGCAGCGTCACGCCATATTTCCGCATTTCGCGGGCAATTTTGCCAAAGATCGTTTGCCGGGCCGTGGCGGGGTTGAGAAACTTGTGCGCCTCTTCAATCGTAATCACGAGCTGGCGTGGGCGGTCTGCCGGGTTGCCCGATTGCTGAAATGTCTCCGTTTGTTGCACCCATCGCTGGTGGATGCGCCGCGTAATGATATTGGCAACCAGGATATAGGTCAGCACGTCATCGTAGCGGCCAAAGTCCAGCACGACATGCTGCCCTTGCGCCAGTGCGTCAATCATGCGGTTAATCGAAGAGAAATCGGCTTCGTCTTGCACAAAATCAAGACGACGAACCATCTCCAGCTTGCGCTTGAGCGCGGTGAGAGACCCCATATGCCCGCCGGTGCTTTCGGCAAACTCTCTGACCGCTTCGTTGTCCATCTTCAGGAGTTCGCGGAGCCACTGCACCTTGTAGCGGTCTGCCAGCAGGTAGGAAGATTCGGCGGCGGCGTTGGTCAGGTTAAGTTCTTCCTGCAAGTGCAGCACATCCTCAACTTCGATCTGATTCAGCCCGATAGCGACCTCACCATCAAGCCCGCTGCGGTGGCGGGTCTGCTTCGGGTCGTGCAGGGTGTAGACGCGGACATCGCTCCCGAAAAGTTGCCGCAACCCCTTGACGGTCGTTCCCGTTTCCGAAGCAGAAGCCCACCCATACTCGCTGTGCATATCAAAGACCAGGTTGCTGGCGATATTGGCCGAAATCGTCCCGCTGAGGATCAGCCGGGTGAGAAAGCTCTTGCCCGTGCCGCTCTTGCCAAAAATGCCGTTGCTGCGCTCGACAAACCGTTC
Source organism: Chloroflexaceae bacterium (assembly GCA_034436975.1). GTDB lineage: Bacteria > Chloroflexota > Chloroflexia > Chloroflexales > Chloroflexaceae > JAAUSY01. The sequence goes on along the minus strand of DAOTUE010000175.1, from coordinate 24,195 downwards.
GAGATCAATGCAGACGGGCACATTCATATCAAGTGGCTGGCCAATTTCAAACGAGTTTTCGTTGCTGCCGCCAAACACACGGGTAAAATCCTCTTCCTCGGCATCGTAGACGGACGAAAAGTGGCGCGGTACGGTTTTGACGGGGAGCAAGCCTTGCTCAATATCTCGCGGCAGCATTAGCCGCGGCATCAGGACAATGCTCCCGTAGGTCAGCGTGCCCGACAACACCTGGCTCACAAACGCGCTCTCCGCAGGAGGGTCAATCAAAATCTTTTGATTGGTCGCTTCGAGCGCAACATCTGTCACCATTGAAAAAAACTCGTGTTTTTCGCCCTGAATAACGACAAACTTCCCGACCCGTATATCTTCAACACTGGCACTCAAACGCACCGTCAGCCCTTTGACAAAGGAACCGCTGGTGACAACGCCAAGTTTGCTTCGCTGATGGTTGTGCATCAAGACCTCCTCTGCTCACAAGGTCAACGGCTTGCAAGATCAACGGAATACCTACCGCACAAATATACCATACTTTTTTGCTGCTTGACACTTTCCCCATTGCAATGCTACCATTTGCAAAAAGCAGAAAGAAGGCAAAAACAAGAAATGAATGTACTGTTTGCGTTTTCGGATACGGGCGGCGGGCACCGGAGTGCAACCGTCGCCATCATCGCTGCCCTTGAAAAACTCAGCGATGGGGCGGTCCATTGCGAAATGGTAGATGGATTACGGGCCACAGGATTTCCGATTTTGCACCAGGCCCCCGACCTTTACAAAAAACTTTCTACCCGCTGGCTCCCGTTCTACAATATGCTCTACAAGATAACCAATAGTCAGAAACGGATAACCGCTCTGGCTCATCTCGTGTTCTGGTGGTCGCAATACCCGGTGTTGCGGGCCGTTCTGGCCGCACAACCCCAGGTTGTGGTCTCTCCCCATCCGCTTCTCCAACACCTCCTCTGTTTGACGCGCCGCTCTTATTGTTTGTCGTTTCGGATTGTCACCGTTGTCACCGACCTGGTTTCCATCCACTCGGCCTGGACCCATCCAGAGGTTGACCTGCACCTGCTGCCCACCGACGAAGCCTACGAAATTATCCGCCGCCGCGGGATACCGACGGAGCGGATGGAACACACCGGTTTTCCGGTGCATCCCAAATTTGCCCACTACCCCCATAGCCAGGCCGAGGCCCGCCGGGCATTGGGGGTGTGCGAAGCCTGTACAACCATTCTTGTCACCAGCGGCGGTGTTGGGGCAGGACATATGAATGACCTCGTGCTCAAGCTGGAGCAAACCTATCCCGAAAAACAGATCCTTGTGGTGACGGGACAAAACCATGCTCTCTACGCAAGCCTGACCTCCGGCCCGCGCAACAAGCAAACCATAGTCTATGGTTTTGTGAACAACATGGAAAGTTTGATGGCGGCCAGCGATATTGTTGTCACCAAAGCCGGGCCCGGTACCCTGATGGAAGCCCTGGTAATGCGCCGCCCGGTCATCATCACCGAAGCTGTCGGACCACAGGAAGAGGGCAACATTGATTTTGTTGTCAATCGCAAACTGGGGTTCTTCTGCCCGACCGACGAGCAAATCATTCAGGCTATCAACGCCCTCTCCGACGAGCGAAGCTACGCTGAAACCGTGGCCCGCCTGGAAAATGCGGTGCCATCCGATGGGGCTGAGCAGATAGCCGCTATTCTTCTGAAGTTCTTGCAACCTTTTTCTGCTTCGGCCCGTCTCATTCCATGAAATCAGGAATATACCATCGTCGAGAGTTATGACAACAGAAATAAAGGAACAAAGGATATGCAAACCAGGAATACACCTCTTTCTACCGGGTCGGATACCAGTCACTCACAGGGAGGCAGGGGGACCTTTTCTTCTGCCGGGCTAAAAACCCATCGGTTGCCAGATGCCCCCCCCGCTGGCTCACCGGACTCCGGTCCCCAGGCTCAGGTCGGGCCCCACCAGCAACCACAGCAACCGCACTCCCCTCGGCAAACCAGCCGTCGCAATACTACTATCGCTGTGGTGCTGATTGTTGCCGGAGTGCTGATGCTTCTGGGGAAACTTGTCCCGATTGGAATCGAGTTGTCGGGCGGACTGGTCTTTCTGACGATTGCCAGTTGTTTTCTGTTTTTTGCCTTCTGGAAACACATCTACGGGTTGCTTATTCCCGGCTGCATCATTGCGGGGTTTAGCCTGGGGGTGCCATTTGCGCCCATCACTGGCGGGGTGTCGGTATTATGGGGACTGGCTGTGGGGTTCCTGGCCATTCTCTCCCTCGGAGAGCGGATGTTCAACAAACAGAGCCATTGGCCGGTCTACCCGGCAGTGCCGCTCTTCGCGCTCGGAGCCATCGGCGCGATTGCCCAGTTGCCCGCGCTCTTTGCCAGTGGATTTGTGTTGCTGCCGCTGCTGCTTATCGGACTTGGTCTCTACCTGGGGTGGGGACGCACGCAGAAGCCGGGCCGCTAACGAACACCGTCTGGTGTCTTGCTCGTTTTGCGTCCCAGCCCCAGCTCTTCCATCACGGCTTCCTCGCGGGCCCGCATGGCGGCTGTTGCTTCGAGTGAGCCGTGATGGTCGTAGCCAAGCAGATGCAGCATAGCGTGGGCCACAAGATAGGCTAACTCGCGCCGGGTGGAGTGTTCATATTCGGCGGCTTGCGCCAGCACCCGCTCATATGAAATGGCAATATCTCCGAGATGGCGCGGACCCTCCGGCGGCAGCGCAAATGTGGACTCTGCATCGCCGCCGGGGGGAGAGCCGCCGGGGAAGGCGAGCACATCGGTCGGAGCATCTATCCCACGATACTCCCGATTGAGTGAGGCAAGCGTGGCATCGTCGGCAACGAGCACGCTCACCTCAACCCCTTCGGCCACGCCCTCGTACGCCGCCACCGCAAGAATCGTCCGTTCAATGAGCGCACAATCCCCACTATCAACCTTTTCGGCAAACGGCTCGGCAACCTGTATTTCAACAATCGGAAGCGTCACAATGGCTCTGCTTTCTTCTATGCCTTTTTCATGCGGCCAGCCCGCATATCCCAGTAGTTGTTTATGGAATAGGAAATACGCTCTCTGGCATAGGCGGCATCTTTCCAGCCAATCGGCTCGACGCGGGTTCCTTCCAGGTCTTTGTACACCGTAAAGAAGTGTTCCACCTCACGAAGGTAGTGCTTAGGCAGGTCGGTATAATCACTATAATCGCCAAAAAAAGGATCATGCTCAAGCACGGCCAGCACTTTGTCATCGTGCTCTCCCTTGTCGAGCATCTGAAACATTCCGATGGGGCGCGCTTCGACAATACACCCGGTAAATGTCGGAAGGTTTGTCATAACCAGAACATCCAACGGGTCGCCGTCATCGTAGTAGGTTTGCGGAACAAACCCGTAGTCGCCGGGGTAGTGGACTGGTGAATAGAGCACGCGGTCGAGGATAAATGCCCCTGATTCTTTGTGATACTCGTATTTGTTGCGAGAGCCTTTCGGTATCTCAACAATGGTATAGATGATGTCAGGGGGCGAACTGCCCGGACTCAAATCGTGCCAGAGATTCGTAGGCATAATGGGTATGAGCATCGCCTGCTCCGCGCAGGCCCGCACGGGGGCGCAAATGCCTGGCCACAGGCAGGGATGCTGTTCTTCTCCTTTCGTTCGTCTATTGTTCGATTATCCTGATCAATCCTGGTCAATCTCGATTATCTCGATCATCTTGCCGCCATTATAGCACGCTCGCAATGCAGAAACCAAATATCGGGATGTGGTACAATAGGAGCCACCTGAAAAACCGTATACGGGGTATAGAGCACTGATGGCAGAAGATCCACTTATTTTGTTTGATTTTCCCTCATATCGGCAGATGTTGGATGACGAGCAACTCCAGGATCGCGAGATCCCTGTTTTGCCCCTCCTCAATACCGTCATTTTTCCTCATATGCTGGCTCCGCTCTTTGTCAGCCGGGTCGCTTCGGTTCTGGCGGTCGAGGAGGCGATGGAGCAAGACCGCACGGTTCTTGCCGTGGCGCAGCACGATCCAGATGACGAAAAAGAAGAGGTAGGGACCAGCGCACTCTATCAAATAGGGGTTGAGGCCATTGTCCAGCGCATCCTGCGGATGCCCGATGGCACAACCAGTATTGTCGTTCAGGGCAAGCGGCGTATGAAAATTCTTGAGGAAGTAACCCGGGCCCCCATGCTGTATGTACGGGCTATTCCGCTGGCCCCTGCGGGAGAACGCACACTCTCGGTTGAGGCCATGATGCGGGCCGTCCTTTCGCTTTTCGAGAAGGTGGTGCGGCTCAACCGTAGTCTCCCCGACGATTCCTATGTGCTGGCAATGAATGTAGACGACCCCGGCTGGTTGGCCGATCTCATCGCATCAACGCTCCCGCTGGAGGTGGCCCGCCGCCAGGAGATTCTCGAAACGCTCGACCCGGAAGAGCGACTCCGTCGTCTCAGCATTATGCTCTCGCAAGAACTCGATGTACTTGAGCTGGAGAGCCGCATCCACAACCAGGTGCAGAAAGAAGTTGATCGCAGCCAACACGAGTTTTTTCTGCGTGAGCAGATCAAGGCCATCCAGCGCGAACTGGGGCAGATGGACCCGGTCCAGCGCGAGGTCATGCTGCTGCGCGAAAAAATCGCCAGCAGTGCGATGCCCGACCAGGTGCGGGACAAAGCAAACGAAGAACTCGAACGGCTGGAAACCATGCCCATCAACGCCCCCGAATACTCGGTTATTCGGACGTACATAGACTGGCTCCTTGATCTTCCGTGGGTGGTGACGGTTGAGGAAAACCCGGACATTCACGCCGCGGCCCGCACCCTGGACCGCAACCACTACGGGCTGGCAAAGGTAAAAGAACGGGTTCTCGAATTTATCGCCGTGCGGCAACTGGCCGGTCCGCGGCTCAAGACTCCGATTATCTGCTTTGTCGGGCCGCCCGGCGTGGGCAAAACGAGCATGGGGCGGAGCATTGCCGAAGCTCTGGGGCGCAACTTTGTGCGGCTCTCGCTTGGCGGCATCCACGACGAAGCGGAAATCCGCGGACACCGCCGCACCTACATCGGGGCGATGCCGGGGCGTATCCTGCGGACAATGAAAGACGCACGGACAACCAACCCGGTCTTTCTGCTTGATGAGATAGACAAACTGGGGAGCGACTTCCGCGGCGACCCGGCCGCTGCACTGCTCGAAGTGCTCGACCCGGAACAAAACAACTCGTTCAATGACCACTATCTCGATGTCTCCTACGATATTAGCAAGGTGCTCTTTATCACCACGGCAAACCTGCTCGATCCCATTCCCGAAGCGTTGCTCGACCGCATGGAGATTATCGAACTTTCTGGCTACACCGAAGAAGAGAAGCTACATATTGCCCGGCGGTTTCTTGTTCCCCATCAGTTGGAAATCAACGGTCTGGCCCCCAACGCCATCCGCTTTGGCGAATCGTCACTCCGTGAGATCATCCGCTCTTACACCTACGAGGCCGGGGTGCGCAACCTGGAACGGGAAATCGGCTCTATTTGCCGCAAGACGGCCCGCCGCATTGCCGAAAAGCGACGCTACCCCCACGTTGTGCGCCCATCGCTTGTTGCAAAATACCTTGGCCCCCCGCGCTACACCCACAACCTGAGCGAAGAGCAGGATGAGGTGGGCATTGCCACCAGCATGGTCTGGACAAGCAACGGGGGAGATATTACAGCCGTTGAGGTTATCCTGATGGAGGGCAAGGGAAATATGACGCTCACGGGGCAACTTGGCGAGGTGATGCAGGAATCGGCCCAGGCCGCCCTCTCCTATGCCCGTGCCAATGCAAAGCGACTACACATTGATAGCAAGCGGTTTGACAAGGTGGATATTCATGTCCACTTGCCGGAGGGAGCCATCCCCAAAGATGGACCATCGGCAGGCGTGACAATGGCTATTGCGATGATTTCAGCCTTTCTAGGGCAGGCCGTCCGGCGCGAGGTGGCAATAACCGGCGAGATTACGCTGCGGGGACATATCCTGCCCGTGGGGGGAATAAAGGAAAAGGTGCTCGGAGCGTATCGGGCCGGCATCCGCACAATCATTTTGCCCCACAAGAATGAGCGCGAACTGGAAGAAGTTCCTGCCCACGTTCGGCGCAAACTCTCGTTTCTCTGCGTTTCGCATATCAACGAGGTGCTGGAAGCCGCATTGTGCCCACCGGAGCCAAAGCCAGAACGCAAGCGAACCACGCGAACCACGCGAAAGAAGAAAGAGCAGGAGCAGGAGCAGGAACCATCACCCACCCACGACGAGAAGCAGGACAAACAAGACGACACTGGCTAGGGAGCCGGCTGGAGAAAATCTACCGCAACCCACCCCTCCTGGCCCCCCGGTGAGCGCACCTTGCGCCAGACATGCTCGGCTCCGGGGACATCATCTTCGTCCACCCGCTCAACAACGGTCCCATCTGGCAGCGTCTCCAGGATGGTCGAATTGGTCGAGGGGCTGTCGCGGAAAAACAACCCTAGCCCGTTTGTCCCCACAACAACAAACTTCTGGGGAGTCGGAGGGGCCGGGGGGAGCGGGGTCGGGATGGGTGTAACCGAGGGGAGCGGGGTCAGGGTGAGGCCCGGCAGCGATGGCTCGCGTTGCGGTTGCGAGGTAAGAGCACTGGCTGCGGGTTGTTGTTGCCCGGCCTGGCTCTGCGAACTGCGGGTCACAATGAGCAACCCCACCAGAGCAGTCACAAAGAGGAAGGCCCCCGCAGCAATATAGATCCACCCCCCCTGCTGGAGCCAGAGCTGGAGCTCCTGCGGGGAAGAAGAGGGAGAACGCCGCCGGCGGGCGCGGTAGTCTCTGCGCCGGCTGCGCCAGCCGGGGTTTATCTGATCGGGAAAATCGCCGGGTGCGGCGGAGCCTTCTTCTTCTGGCTGGTCCTGCGACGGCAAGGGGCGCGTCCGTCGTGGATTATTCTGCTGTGACTCCTCATCATGTTCATGGAGCGGCTGATCTTCCAGATAGTCCATACCCTGATGCTCCCTCCGTGCTTGTTTCTCAGGAAAAAACCACTTCTTACCTCAATATCTATAGTAGCACATTGGCAGACGAGTTTCAAATAGGAGGGATATGAGGAATGCCCTGGTGATGAGCCGGCATTACCGCAAAGCAACAACCTCTATCTCTACCTGTGCCCCCTTTGGCAGCGCGGCAACCTGGATAGTGGAACGGGCCGGCGGGTCGTGGGAGACATATTCCGCATAGACCGCATTCATCGCGGCAAAATCGTTGATGTCGGTGAGAAAAACAGTTGTCTTGACAATCAGCGACATCGAGCTTCCCGCTGCATCCAGCACAGCGTGAACATTATCGAGAACGCGCCGCGTTTGCGCCTCGATTCCCCCACCCACCAGCTCGCCCGTCTGCGGGTCAAGAGGGATTTGCCCGGAAACAAAGACGAACTGATCGGTGCTGATGGCCTGGGAATAGGGGCCGACCGCATCCGGTGCTTCCGATGTATGAACAACATTTCGCATATCGTTTTTCTCCTTTCACGCTACCCCTCACTGGCCCCGGGCCTGCCGCGTCCGGCGGCGCACCAGATAGGGCATAAGAAAATCAACCGTCAGATAAATCATCACCGGCCCCCCCAGGACGACGGCGGCAATATAGTTGTGGGTCAGATTGACCAGCACAAACTGGGTCAATAGCAACAGGTAGAGCAGGGGGGGGAGCCAGGGATAAATGAATTGTCGCTGTTGGGGCGACTCCGGCCTACTGTCCCTCTGCATGGTGTAGCAGTGGAGCCAGCGCAGCAACAACACAAACACCAGGCTCACCAGCCACCAGGCCACAAAATTGCTCAGCGGAACATCATAGTACACACCGTTTTCGTCCATCCATATCCAGTAGTTGGTAATAGGAACATGGCCGACGGCAGGCTCAATGACAATATCGAGCAGGGTTGCCAGCGACGCAGCCATGCCTATAGAAAACACTTTTCGGCCCGGTGGCTCGCGGGTCAGGGGGGGAGGGGATGTTTGCCCCTTTTCGAGCAACCGGTTTGTGACCCCGATAGAGGCCGGCACAACGAGCAACCAGGCAAACGACATCGCCATCGGCACCACCCCCATGATTTTTGGAACAAGCACATCGGTATATTCGTAGACACCGAAGGGAAAGCCGGTGGTAACGCCAATATGTTCGATGAGCCACGACGAGCTAAAGATGATGGCAGCAACGACAAGCCCCAACCGGCCATAGTTGATGACCAGCCACAGGCCGGAGAGGGTCCCCATTACAATGAGAAAGATGCTCCCCAACCAGGCCAGGTGCAAAGGCAGCAACCCGAAGGCAATAAACGCAACCCCCCAGGGATAGAAAAAGAGAAAAACGCTCAGGATTGTTCTCAACATTGCCTGGAGGAGGAGATTGCTTTGAGACATAGTATAGTCTTTCCAGATAGATATATGAATTGATCCCTGTACCTGCTTATTCTTTTCCGCGGTCCTGTTCCGCTGGTTCTGGCTGGCTTGTTGGCAGTTTCAGGTTTTCGAGGCCAGCAATAAACGGGCTGAGGGTGTCAACCGGCAGCGGAAAGACAATGGTGCTGTTCTTTTCGACGGAGATTTCGGTCAGGGTTTGCAGGTAGCGAAGCTGGAGGGTCACTGGCTCGCTGGCGATGACTCGCGCTGCCTCCGAGAGCTTTTTCGAGGCCTGAAACTCCCCTTCGGCGTGGATAACCTTGGCCCGTTTTTCGCGTTCGGCTTCGGCCTGCTTGGCCATAGCCCGCTGCATCGAGTTGGGCAATTCCAGGTCTTTCAATTCGACAATCGTTACTTTGATGCCCCACGGCTCTGTTTGCTCATCAATAATCTTCTGGAGCCGTTGGTTGACGGTGTCGCGCTGGGCCAGCAGCGCGTCGAGATCGAACTGCCCAACGGTGCTTCGTAGCGTGGTCTGGGCAATCTGCATGGTAGCCCGGACATAGTCCATCACTTTGGTGACAGCATCATTGGGGCTAACCACCTGAAAGTAGAGTACCGCGTTGACCTTGATGGTCACATTGTCGCCCGTGATAACCTCCTGAGCTGGCACGTCGGCCGTGATAACGCGCAGGTCCACGCGCATCATGCGTTCGAGAATAGGGATAACGAAGAACAGGCCCGGCCCCCGCACCCCCACCAGTCGCCCCAGACGAAAGATGACCCCCCGCTCATACTCCGGGACAATCTTGATAGCGGAGATAGCAATGACCAGCAACAAAAAAACCAGCACGATAAGACACCCGAACCCGAACCCGATTGATTCAAACAAGCCTTCCATGTGTTTGCTCCTTACCTTATCCTGAACATTCTCGTGCAATCGGGATGATTCACAATCATCCCTTCAGACATCCTTTGAAATTATTCGTCTTCGTTTGTATCTAGCGGTTGGGCCCCGCTCACGTTGAGGCGATGGACCACCAGCCGCAACGAATGGATCGCAACCACGCGCACCCATTCCCCTTTTTCCGCTTCGCCATTCTCGCATATGGCCCGCCAGAGGGCCCCTTCGACAAAGACAACCCCTTCGGGGTCCAATCGCCCGCGCACTTCGGCCAGCTTCCCAACCAACCCCTCTTCTCCCGTGGTCACGGGCTGGCTCCGTAGCCGCACAATGAGCCAGATAACGATTGCGGCAAAAGCAGCGACCGTCACCCCCACCAGGAGAATGGCCCACAGGGCAATAAACACACCGGGGGCTTGCGCGGTATCTATCAGTGTAAACGCACTTATCACCAGAAACACCAATCCGGTCAACGTCAATCCTCCGTGTGTGGGAACAAACAGATCAGCCGCTATCATAGCAAAAGCCAGCACAAATCCGGCCAGGCTGATCCAGCGAATGGGCAAAACGATTAAACCAAACAACGCACCAATCAGCAGCACGAGACCGAGACCAGAAAATATCCCCACGCCCGGCTGGGCAAATTCGGCGTAGAGCGCAACAAGTCCCATCACCAGGAGCAGAAACATGGTGGTCGGGTTGGTCAGAAAAAACAGAAATTGCTCCCAGAGCGAAGGATGAATGGGACGAGGTTCTTTCCCCAGGGTCTCCAGCGTCACTTGCTGCCCATTTTCCAGTGTCACTGTGTGCCCCTGAAGCAGCGTGAGCAATTCGGTGGTGTCCTGCGCAACAATGTTAATGGAGGGGGGGGTAGTCGTGAAGGCCTGTTCGTTGGTAAAAATGCGGCCTTCACGCACGGCGCGGCCCACCCAATCTCCGTTTCGCCCGCGTCGGGTGTTCCATTCGCGGAGCTGTTGCGTTGCGCTATCAAGGAGCAGGTCTTGTGTCTGCTCGCTGAGCACCTGGTCCACTTCAGTCAGCGGCTCCGATATGCCAAAGCTGGTGTCGGGGGCCATAGCCGCAATATGGGATGCACTCAGGAGAAAGGTCCCTGCTGCGCCCGACTCCGTTCCCGGAGGGGCAACATAGACAACCACCGGCACGGTTGCCTGGACAAGCTGCACCGCCAGGGGGCGCAAATCGCGCAATACTGCTCCGCCGTTTCCGAGGCGGATAATGAGTGCCATTGCATCATTGTCCTCGGCCCTATCCAGCGCACGCTCTATGTAGCCTGCCGTCATCACCGTGACGATGCCCTCAATTTCGACCTGATAGACCGGCCCTCGTTGTCGGGTCTCCTGTGCCTGAGCAATACCGACAGGACTGAGATAGACAACCGCCCAGCAGACAACCGCCCAGCAGAAAAGGACAAAGGCCCGCCAACCCGGTCGTTGATGTGAGATTTCGGTACTATCCAACCTGCTCCCTTTCACTCGCCCATATCATAGCATAGTTTACCACACTGTGCGGTATAATTCACAAGAGGCACAGAAGAGGCGAGTACAGGTGCAACAGATATTGTCATCTTCTCATTGCGCGAATCTCGCTTTTCTATGTCGTTCGTTCAACCAGCACTTCCCTTTGGTATCGCCTGTCTATTAGGAAGCAAAAGAACGAAAAGAACGAAAGGAAGGGCACATCCCACGGACCTGAGGCCCGTAATAGGGGGATGCTATTCCGCTTCGCTAGATTTTCAGGGTAGAGTCCAGTGATTTTTCCCGATGTGCCGGAGACGGTCCACCAGGCCATTGTTGCGCTCCAGAAAGGTGACAAAACAAAAGCGCATACGCTTTTGCAGCAAGTTGTCAGGGAACACCCGGATGATGAGCGTTTCTGGCTCTGGCTCTCCTGGACAGTGGAAACAGAGGAAGAACAGGAACAATTTTTGAACAGGGTGCTTGAGATCAACCCTGAGAATGTGGCTGCGCGAAAGTGGTTTGAGCGATCTGTTCCCCTGACAGACTCGCCGCTCCCGGCCTCGCCCATTGATACTCCTTCCACGCCGATCCCCTCGCTGCCACTCAACAGCTCCCAGACCGCTGATGTGGATGATGTAGAGGTGGCTTCCACCACGGCTCCGGGGGAAACCGACAGCGCGGCCGCTCCCGATACTGTTTCGCCGGATGCTCCGACAGTTGCGGCGAAACAGGACACCACCGCGGCTCTCGACAGCACAACCCCTCCCGACACCACCGCGGCTCTCGACAGCACAACCCCTCCCGACACCACCGCGGCTCCGGGGGAACCTCCCGACACCATCGCGGCTCTCGACACCACGCCTCCCGACACCACCGCGGCTCCGGGGGAACCTCCCGATACGACGGCGGCTCCCGACACCACGCCTCCCCATACTATTTCGCCAGATGCACCGACGGTTGCGGCAGGACAGGAGACCGCAACAATACCACCTGCTGCGAGAGAGCAACAAGCAATACGAGCCACACGAGAAGCACGAGAGGTCTACTCGTTTTCCCTGTCTCTCCCCGAATTGCACGAACTCAAAGACATCAAGTTCTTGTCGCCACCATTCCTCTTCCTCTATGGCACATTTGTCATTGTCGTTGTTGCGTTTCTCCTCTCCGTCTGGAGCCTTTTCATTGCTCCCGACAATGCGCCCGAAAACGGTGAGGGAGGAGAAACACCGGTTGCGTCTCCGATGCCCATCCCATCCCCATCCGCGACTATCCACCCGCCGGAGCACGAGGTCCAGGTGCAACACATGCGCTGGCGGCTCATTGCGGCGACGGACGAAGGGGCGACATTGCCGGCGAATGCAGATGAAGGCCGACCCGAATTGCAGGCAAAGGGGCGGTTTATCCGCGTGGTTGTCGAAGTGGAAAATGTTGGAACGCAGCAATTGACGTTTCGCCATATCCCATTGCGCGACAATGAGGGGCAGACGTTTGAAGTTCCGGCAGACTATGGTATCCTGTCCCATATTGCAAACGAGCATCAATGTGAGCACCATCTCTTGCCACCACACGAGTCGCGGGTGTGCCAGATGATATTTGACGTTCCGAGGGATGCACAAGCATTGCTGTTACAGGTAGATGACCAGGTGCCTGTCACACGGGACCACGCGCTGATACGGCTCGACCTGCCGCCGCCAGAGGAATAAACGAAACGGCTACGTCTTTGAATGAGAAGAACGCACCCGCACCAACGGGAAAACCCAGGCTCCATCATCAGATCTCACGGGCCCTCGCGTGGAATACCCTGCTTGCCCCCCTCAAAACAATCACCGAGCTGGTCTCCAATATCATTATCCTCAATGTGCTCCCGCTGCCCCATGTGGGCTTGCTGCGGCTGGTCAGTTCGGCGGCAGCAAGCCTGGGTATCTGGGTGGATGTGGGAATTGATCGTTCGCTCCCGCGCTTCATTCCGGAGCTGGAGCAGCGGGAGGGGCGCGGGGGCGTGGGGCGGTTTATGCTGGCGATCTTCCTGCTCAAGGGGGCGTTGCTTGTGCTCTTTGGTGTGGTGTTCCTGGCCCTTTCCCCCTTCTTCACAAGCTACCTGTTGTCGCGAGTACACGACCTGCCCGAACGGTTCGAGGCGGCCCGCACAGCTCTCGAAACCACGATCTTTCAGCTTGCGCCATGGCTTGTGGGCACGGTGCTGGCCCTGGTCATTCTGGGGAGCTTCTACGATGGGTTGATGGCCTACCTCATCAGCTACTTTCGCCAGCGGGCCTGGAACCTCATCGGCCTGGTGGGCAACCTGCTGCAACCGACGCTGGCGGCGGTGCTTGTACTGGCAAAGCAGGGGATAGGTGGGGTGCTCGTTGCGATGGTGGTCACGCCGGTCATCAGTGTTTTTCTGGCCGGCTGGCAGGTGCTCGGCAGCCTGAGAGAAAAATCGGTCTCCCGTCATTGCGTTTTGTCATCCCTCCCGGCCCCATCTCTCCAGAGCGAGGGGGGGGAGCCACACAAACGACGGGAACAGCCGGGCTTCTGGCGGCGGTTTTTCCTCTATACGGGGATGTCGAATGTTCTCAATCTGGGTGACTATTTCCTGAGCTGGTATTTTGCTGCGTTTTTGCTGAGCAACCTGGCCGAAATTGCGCTCTACACCACGGGCACAGCTATTGTGCGGCAGGTGCTGGCCCTGCTCTATACCCCGCTCGTGGGCATCCAGGTGCCGCTCTTTACGCGGGTACGAGGGGGCGACGGGCAGCTACCGTCAACCTATGCCATTGTCGGGCGCATCCTGGCAGCCATCCTCATCCCCGGCGGGGTAGGGCTGATCCTGCTCTCCCGTGAGATCATCCTGGTGCAATACCCCGACTACGCCAGCGCAGCCCTGGTTGTCTCTGTCTTAGCCCCTTTTCTGTTCCTGGAGTCGTTTCTGAGCAGTGCCCAGATTGTCTTGCAGGTCTATGAGCGATACTGGCTGCTGGTGTTGCCGCGCTTCTTGACGTTGCTGGTGTTGCCGCTGCTCGTATGGGTTGCCCCGCGCTATGGACTGGTCGGGGTAACGCTGGTTATCGGGGGTGGGCGGGTGTTGATTGGGTTGCTGACCGCGCTGGTCGCACAACGGGCGTTTCCCCTGCGCTACTCGTGGAGATTCTTCGGGCGGGTGTCGCTGGCCACGCTCGGCATGGCCGGCGTTGTTTTCGGTATCAAACAACTTGTCGGGCTGCATACCATCGGGCCGGCCCTGGGAGAGCGGCTCCTTGCTGCCCTGCTGCTGCTTGTTGTGGCGGGGGGGGGAGCGGCCTGTTTTGCCTTGTTGCTGCGTCTGTTCGGGGGGCTGGAGCCGGAAGACCGCCAGTATGTTCTCGAAAGCCGGTTGCCCCTGCGACGATGGCTCGTGAAGATCCTCTAAGGTTCTGATAAGGTGCTATAATGCCCGTGATGACAGGGAAGGAGTTCTCCCACAACAAAGACCGGGTTCAGTATATCGGCCTGCTCGTGCTGGTCGTTGCGCTGGCTCTTGTTCCGCGGTTGTGGCTCTGGCACGACCAGGGACGGGCCGGTGTGGTGTTGCCTGGCGACCAGGACGAGTATTATCGTGGGGCGATACATTTGCTGCTCCAGGGCGACTACTACGACGATGGGCAATGGCTGCGCCCGCCGATGCCCTCGTTCTTTCTCGCAGCGGTGTTTTTTCTCACTGGTGGGGTCAATCTGCCACTGGCGATGCTGGTACAGTGCGTGCTCAGCGCAGCAACGGTGATTGTGCTGGCCGAGATAGCCCGCCGCCTGTTTGCCAGCAGGCGGGCCGGCGTGGTTGCCGCGCTCATTGGTGCGCTGTTTCTGCCCTACGCCAGCTATGCAAGCCAGCTTCTTTCCGAAACGCTCTATATCTTCTGGATTGCGCTTGCGCTGCTCCTCTTCGAGGTGACACGACAGCGGGGGATAGACTGGCCATGGGTGCTGGCGAGCGGGGCTGTGTGGGGGCTTGCGGCCCTCACCCGCCCGGTGGGGGTCTATGCACTGCCACTCCTGATGCTCTGGGTGGTCTGGGTGCGGTTGCGTGGGCACCACAGCGAGCGTCGTTCCTGGCTCCGGGCGGGGCAGTTGGCCCTTGTGCTGCTCGTTGGCTTTGTGCTGGTTGTTGGGCCCTGGACTGCGAGAAACTACGCGGTCTACCATCGCTTTGTGCTGGTAGATACCAATGGCGGGATAAGTTTCTGGCTTGGAAACCTGCTGGAGCCGGGCGAGCGTGAATTGCAAGGGGTCTGGAACCGCACCATTCCCAACTCGGCGGAGCGGCAGCAGGTGGCGATGGCGCGGGCCCTGGACAACATCCGCCGCGAACCGTTGACCTTCCTCAAGCGCATGCGCTACAAAACGGTATCGCTCTGGCAACTTGATACGCGGCTCTTTGTGGCCAATGCGCCGGTCGGGGTCACGCTTGATGAGCATTCGCTCCCATTTGCGCTTGCTTCCGATGGGCAGTATGTGCTCATGATGCTGCTGGCCATCTGCGGGGTTGCGCTGGCGAGCCGCTCCGAATGGAACACGGCCCTGCTGCTCTGGCCCTTCTATGGAACGCTGCTCAGCGCAATGTCGCTTGGCCATCCCCGCTTGCGGCTCCCGCTCCTGGTTGTCCCGATTGTCTACGCTGCGCTACCCCTGGCCCACCCACGCCGTCTATGGGAGCGGTTGCGTGCGGCTTCGTGGTGGCGCAGAGGGGGATTGCTGGTCGGGTTTGGTCTGTTTGCTTTTCTCATCTATGCCCAGGCCTACGGGCCCTTTCTGCGAAGCGAGTTCTGGTTGGCTATGTCACGCATCGGGGGGGGAGAGCAGGCAATAGAGCGGGCGATTGCCACAAACCCGGAGGGCTACCGTCCCTACATGGCCTGGGGGCAACTCTGGCGCGAGCGGGGAGACAGGGCGATAGCTCTGGCCGCCTTCGATGCCGCCGCCGAACGGGCCCCGCAGAACACCATCATCCACCTCCAGCGGCTTGATCTCGCCCGCAGCCTGGGGGACACGATCCGGACCAGCAACGCAATGGCCGCGATTGATGCCGCCGGGTGGGACAACAACCTGACCTATACCCACGCCTGGGAGCACATCTCCCCCGCGCCCGCACCGGCCCGGCTGGATGTCGCTGCTCCCGCGCCGGGCGTGATGCGTGGCGTATACGCCGTTGAATACGACGAGGTATACCCGTTTCGCTGGACAATGGATCGGGCACAGGTGCGAATGAGTATGCATACCGCACACCGGCCCCGCCTCTCGCTCGTGCTGCGAGCCGACCGGCCTGATACGCCGGTGGCGGTGTTCTGGCAATGGGAAGAGAGCAGGGAAAGCAGAGATAGGCAGGATAGGCCAGCGAAACTGCTGGCGACGGTGCTGGTCGGGCCAGCGTGGGAGCAATTCACATTTTCGCTTGAGCGTCCGGACGGGGAACAGGCCGGGAGTATGCCGGGGGTGCTCGAACTGCGAGCACCGACACAGGTCGTCTCGCCCGACGCGCCCTATCCGCGGGGATTTGCGCTGGCGGAGGCGTGGCTGGCGGAGGCAAAGGAATAAGAAATGATGATATTCAGTCTTTTCGATGGGATGCTGGTAGGGTGCGCGGTCGTGTTGCTGGCGGTGTTCGCGTGGGTGTGGCCGCTCGTGCGTGGCAACCGCTGGTGTGCGTGGGGGGGACTGTCCACTGTTGTACTGTTCGGACTGGTTCATCAGCTTATGTACCGAACGATTGCCGAAGATGCGTTTATCACCTTTCGCTACTCGCTCAACCTCGCGCTCGGCAACGGCCCCGTGTTCAATGTGGGGGAGCAGGTCGAAGGGTATTCCAACTTTCTCTGGATGATCATCCTGGGAGGGCTACACGCGCTGTCAGATCTGCCCATCCCCATAACAGCGCGGGTGCTCGGAGTGCTGGCCACGCTGGCTACCATCATCGTGAGCTACTGGCTGAGTCTTCGCATCAATGAGGGATCGCGCTACTCTGCGCTGCTGGCCGCGCTCTTTCTCGCCAGTTCGGGGAGTTTTGTTGCGCACGGGCCCGGCGGGCTGGAGACAACATTCTTCACCCTGCTGCTCATGCTGACGCTGCTCTGTGCCGTGCGGGGATGGTATCTGCTGGCGGGGCTTGTCGCTGCGCTGGCCACCATGACCCGCCCGGAGGGGGTATTGCTGGTCCCCTTGCTGGCCCTGTGGGTGTGGCTGTTGCAGCCGGGCACCCTACGCCAGCGCGTGGGGCACAGTGTGGCAATGGCGGGGCCCTTTGTGTTCCTCATCGGGCCCTGGACAATCTGGCGGGTGTGGTACTACGGCCATCTCATACCAAACGCCGTGGCTGCCAAGAGCGGGATACCCCTGAGCAAACAAGTAACCCTGGGGCTAAACAATGCTGCCGAGTTTCTGCTGGCCAATCCCTTTGTGCTCATCGTCCTGATCCTGCTGGTGCTCCGCCTGTTCGGGCGGCGGCACATCCAGATACGGCCCGTGGGATGGTTTCTGATGAGCACGTTTTTGCTCTACCTGGCAATTGCAATCTACGTTGGAGGGGACTGGATGCCGGGCTGGCGGTATCTTGCACCCACGGTGCCACTGGCCTGTGTGTTGCTTCTGTACCTGTGGCACACCAACGCTGGCCAGGTGCGCGTCAACCTGATACCCCGCACTCGCCCGCTGCTGCATGTGCTTGTTGCAGCGGTGATGATAGGCGGATCGTTTCTGCATCCCTCGCTCATTCCGCGGGTGCGCTTGCTCACTCACCAGGTTGAGGGGTTGGCAGAAATTGGACGCTGGTTTCACGAAACCCTGCCGCCGGGGACGGAGATCGTCGTTTATGCCAACGGGGCCCTCTCCTACTATGCCGGAGTCTCGCTCCAGATGATAGATTGGGTGGGCCTGACGGACGAGCACATTGCCCGCGAAGGGCAAAGCGATCCGACAAAGTACCCCTGGAACAATTCGTATGATAACGAATACCTTATCAAGCGTGAGCCAGCCATCGTCAGTCTGAGCGGACGCGGCTTCGATGAAGGCCCAGCGTGCAATTTTTCCCACGCATTCGGGCAGGCCTATGATGAGGTTGTCTTTCGGTTTGTGGAAAGTGAAAACCCGCTTGGGAAGCATGTCAACCTCCTGCTGCAACGCTCGCGGAAGGAAGAGATCACCCGGCTGCTCACGAGCGCACCGGATGTTGAGAGGGAGCCATGTCCAGAGTAGGTACTGGTGGCAATGAAACCCATTACGATGAAGCCTATTTTGCCGCACAGGTTCGCAAGTCGGAAGCAAAAATTGCCTGGCAATACGGGCGTATCTTTGCGATGGCAGGGGTTGCTCCCAGAGGACGTGTGCTCGACGTGGGGTGCGGAGCGGGGCCGGGATTGCGCTACCTTGCGGCGCAGGGGGCGCAACCCGTGGGAGTTGATCTCGTTTTCTATCCATTGGCAGAGGCTGGCAAGTTGGTAGCAGGGGCCAGGGTTGTGCAGGCCGATGTTGCCCATAGTCTACCCTTTGCTGAGCGGAGCTTCGATGTAATGTTGCTGAGCGAATTGATTGAACACCTTCCCGACGGGCGACCCCTGCTCGCGGAATGCTACCGCGTGCTGCGAACGGGGGGGTATGTGCTGGTGACAACCCCTAACCTGTGGGACGTGCGCCGTCTGCTGTCCCCGCTCTTGGGGCAGGCCTGGAGCGGCGATACCGACCCGACCCATATCAACCTCTATACTCCACCCCGGCTCGTGCGCGATATGCAAGCGGCGGGGTTTGAGCGGGTACGCTGGCACAGCGGCCTCAAGCCAGCCTTCTGGCTCTCATCGCGGCGGTTGCGCCTCCGGCTACCTATCCCCTACCCGCCACTCATTGGCAATGGGCTGTTGGCCGTGGGAAAGCGGGGAGAAGAGAGAACACCAACCGGCACGCGCCCATAATCCACAGTGCAAAATTCCGACAAAATTCACCCTGAAAAACTGGCCAATGTACGCTATAATTCGTAGTACAACGTAACCAGCACACTGTAACATACCCGTTCGTTGCTCGTTAGTATAGATAGGTGAAGTACAGTAATGCCGACAATATGTCTCCTTTCATTGAAAAGGAGCGGCTGATGTTCTGGCCGTTTCATTCTCGTGCAGTACCGCAGCAGAATGACGGCGTGTCGTTGTTGGTAGAAGATCTGGATGATTCGACGTTGATACGTCGCTCCAGCCAACGAGATGCTGCCGCCTTCGGGGTGCTCTACGAACGGTATATGGATCGTGTCTACCGGTACATTGCGTATAAAACGTCGAACCAGGCAATTGCCGAAGACCTGACATCGGAGGTCTTTCTTAATGCCTGGAAATCCATAGATCGCTATGAGGATCGCGGGTATGCGTTTAGTACCTGGTTGCTGCGGTTGGCCCACAACGAAGTAACCGACTACTATCGAAAGAAACGGAATACGACCCCGCTCCCAGAAACCGATATAGTAGAATCGTCGGCCCCTGCACCAGGAGAGTTTGTTGAGCTGCAAGAAGAGCAACAAGCTCTGTTGCGGGCCATCAACCAGCTTCCGGAAGAGTGGCGGCAAGTGTTGTTACTTCGCTTTGTTGAGGGGGTTTCTTTTGAAGAAGTTGCAGCGATTGTGGGGAAAAGCAGCGGTGCGTGCCGGGTGATTCAACATCGGGCCCTGGCCCGGTTGCGAGAAATTCTCCCGTTGGAGGAAAAACGTTGTGGGGCATAAACCATCTTTTGAAAACACGATGTCACCTATTACCGACACTGATTTGACAACCGAAGAGCGGGACATGGCCCAACGCCTGGCAACGTTGCGGGCCTTGAAACCGTCTGCGGAATATCGGCAGATGGCGCGGGCCCGTCTCCAGATGCGTATTGCCGAACTGGAAACGTCCCATCAAGAACCGCGCACGGATGTGCCCCCCCACGCTAGATCTGGTTGGTTCCATTTCCCGCTCATTTTCCGGTTTGCGGCTATTGCTATGGTGCTGATGCTGGTGCTTCTTGGCTCTGGCTATGTGATGGCCCAGAAAAGTATGCCTGGTGAAAATCTGTACCCCATCAAGCGGGGGGTCGAGCAAGTGCAGATTGCCCTTACTCCAGCAAAACAACGGCCCGTGCTCCACATCCGTTTGACCCAACGACGGCTGGATGAGTTGGAACATCTCATCGAGAACCAGGCCAATGAAGAGCAGGTGATTGCTGCTGCCGAAGAGTATCGCCGGGCGGTTGAGGAAACGGTGGAAAACCTCGATACTGACACTACGGAAATGGCCGCGGATACGCTCCAGCAGCAAACCAATGTTATTATTATCCTTGTCGAAAAAACGCCGCCAGAGGCGCAGTCGGCCATTGAGCAGGCCCACGAATCGAACGCGGAAGCACGGACCAGGGTGGTCGAAAAATCGCGGGAAGAAACAACAGAAGGAGTAGCTGTGGCTTCAACACACACCGCAACGCCAGGCAATACGTCTGCTGTAACACCAACAGCCACTCCCACCCCGTCTGTATCCGTCACACCAACCCCGACAAGGGATGCAACGACGGGTCCAGCCAATGCGTCGTTGACAGACGAAGCAATGACAAAGACACGCACGCCCGAACCCACGAACACGCCCACGCGACAGCCAACGGCAACGAGCACGCCCGAACCCACGAGCACGCCCACGCGACAGCCAACGGCAACGAGCACGCCCGAACCCACGAGCACGCCCACGCGACAGCCAACGGCAACAAGCACGCCGAGACCCACGAACACGCCCACGCGACAGCCAACGGCAACGAGCACGCCGAGACCCACGAGCACGCCCACGCGACAGCCAACGGCAACAAGCACGCCGAGGCCCACGAACACGCCCACGCGCCAGCCAACAGCAACAGAAACACCAGTCATCGTGGCAACATCCGATGTCACCGGTACAGCGGAGAAAACAATGACCCCGACGGCCAGTGTTCAGGCTACCCCCACGCTAACAGCAACATCCACCATAACGGACACGGCTACCGCAACGCCGCAACCCTCCGCAACGACTTTCCCATCAGCGGTGCCAACGCAGACGACTGCAACACCAACCCCAACGCATACACCCGATTTTACGGCAACACCCGATGGAACAGCACAACCAACAGTCGCCAGAACCCCTGAACTATTTGGAACCTCAACAGTAACGCCCGACGCTGAGGCAACCCCGACCTGGACACCAGAAACATCGCCCACTGACAAGCCGGCTGAATCCACTGCAACACCGGAGCCGGAGCCATCCCCCACGCCGGCACGGTCGCCAGTCTCCCAGTCAACGGCACCCCCCGTCCCCAACCATACTCCCATGCCATTTATTGTCCCCACTGCAACGAGCGAAACGGTTGAGGAGAATGAGGTCCGGGATGAGGAAACCCCGACTCCTCAGCCATCCATCGAGGAGCCAGCGGAAACCGCGGAGCCAACAGAAACCACGGAGCCAGCGGAAACTCCGGCAAAAGGTCTGAAACCAGAGAAAAATACTGAGGAAGGTGAAGCAAAAGAAAAGACGGAGCAAGAGAAAAGAATGTTTGTCTTCTTACCCATTATCTGGCGTTGAGGTATAATCACCGCCGAAGGCACACGTTCCGTTCTTCCGCTCTTCAAACCATTTGCCAACTCCCGGTTGCCTTGCTACAATTGTTTCTGCCAAAGACACAATAGCCATTGTCAGAGGTCTTGTCATGTTTGGATGTCAGACACGAGCGATTATGCTCCTGATATTATGTAGAGTAGAGAGGAAACCATGAGGATATTTGAGCATGCCCTTGTCCAACGTGTGGTGCTTATTCTCTTGCTTGCACCAGCGTTTATTGCCGCCGGATTTACGCTGTTTGAAACTGCTACCTCGTCAGCCCAGAATCTTACCCCAGTAGCGCAGCAGAATACCCCGACCGAAGAACCGACCGACGCACCCACGACACCCCCGACCGAAGAACCGACCGACGCACCCACAACACCCCCGACCGAAGAACCGACCGACATACCGACCGTAACTCCCACAGAAGAATCAACAACCGATACACTGGCCGCTGTACCTGTCCCACAGAATGAGACGGAAACAGTTGAGGGGGACGAAGAAGATGAAGGGTATGGAGAAGGTGAAGGGGATGAAGAAGCAACACCCCTGACCATAGCACAACCTGTCACGCCAACAATAACAATGACAACGACCCACCCCATTTCACCCACCGCGGGGATGACAACGACCCATCTCATTTCACCCACCGCAGCTATTACGCCAACGGCAACCCGAACGGTGACGATTCCGCTGACCATATCGGCCCCGACCGCGGGGACCTCACCCGTGACTATCCCGATTGTTCTCTCTATTGAGGTACCAGCAGAACACCCCGCTCCCCCACCTGCGAGCAACCGGCTGCTAGAAGTTGAATGTCTGGATGGGGACGAAGACAACGAGGAGCGTTTCTGCACCTGTTCGGGAGGAGAAGTTGTCGGCGAACCACAGCTCTCCGGGTGTACGGTGTCGTTTGGCGGATCAACCTGCTCGGCGCAGACCAGCGACAACGGGGGAAGAGGCTCCTGCTGCCGCTGTCTCTACACTCTGCCGTAGGGCCCTGGATAAACAGATTGTTTTTGCCCTCACCCCGTTGCTTGCGCGAATCCCCTCTTCTCAGGGAGAGGGAGGGGTGGGGGTCTGATACTAAACTGGTTTTTGAATCGCAAAAAACGCCTGCAAAAAGAACCCATCTGCCTCTCTAGATGATTCGCGCCCTTTGCGTCCTTTGCGGTTTTCTTGCTGGCTTGCCAGCGAACTGATATGACAGGTAGCAGGTAACAGGCCTGTATTTGCCTCATCGGTTGTTCCCCTGTTTTCTCCCCCTCTCCGTCCATCACAACCCTTCCCTTCTTCCATCCCTGTAACCCTGTAAATGGTGGCATACCTCTTGCTACAGAAAAAGCAACGAAAGAAAACGAATGTTCCAGAGCACGATACGACAAAACACGACAAAACCACCGGATGCACAGCGGAAAAAGCCTTCTCGTTGTGTTTCTGGTAGTTTTGTGGTGAATTGTGCGAACGGGGCACTACAATTACAATGTGGCGAGGTCCGCTTCTGAGAGGCCGGTAATTTCCGCAACGGTTGTGCGGTCCATCCCCTTTGCCAGCATTGCCCGCGCCATCTCACGTTTCTCCAGCTCGCGCCCTTCCTCGCGCCCTTCCTCTCGCCCGGTCTCGCGCCCCATGACAAACTGGGTCTCCAGGACCTCTTTCTCGTCGGAAACCCGTTTCATAACGTGCTGGTAGAGTTCTCGCTCTCTTTCGCTCAGCGCGGCCAGTCTGGCTATCTCGAATGCCTTCGGGAACGGCTCTTCCTGGAAGGTCGGGGGGATCTCTTCCATTTCGGAAAGGTGCCTGAACAGGTAGAGCCAGTGTTCCGTGGGCGTTGTCACCTGCTCCAGCGTGAGGGTAAATTTGGGCAGTTCAACGAACACAAACGTAAGCCCCTCGTAGAAGACTTTCCCCGTCTCCACGTTTGCCAGCCGAATCCGCCGCAGCGCGTGCGGTTCCTCATCTATCTTGTAGCGCATGATGTTGACGCTATATACCGGCAGCAGGCTGAAATCGTAATTGGTGCCTTTGCGGATCTGGTGGATAATGGGGAAGGTGGCATAGAAGAGGGCCCGCTCTTTGTAGTAGCGCATGAAGTTGCGTTGCATTTCTACAATGAATCGGTGGCCCCGTTCATCTACACAATAGATGTCGTAGATGCCGATGCGCTCCGCAGGAGATTCGGGCAATTGCTCCTGGGGGATGAAAGTCAGGTCGGCTATGGGGTGGGGTAGTTCCAGGATGTCGTGCAGGAAGGCTTTGAGGACCGTCTTACTCTCCGGACTGTCGCTGCGCCCGAAGAGCCGCTTGAAGCCGAAGTCGGTTGTGGGGTCAAGGTAGCGTGGCATCGGATATATCATAAGTTCCCTCCCGTGTTCATGTTCAGGGCTGGAGTGCAGCTCTGGCTTGCTGGCGTGTACTCTGTCGCCAGGTCCATATACCGAGCAAGAGCGCACCGCTCAGCAACAGTCCGGCCATCAGAAAGGTATCATGCAGAGCGAGAACCTGGGCCCGCTCTGTCGCGGCGGTTGCGCCCCCATCGAGGGTTGTCCCCATATGGTGAAAGGTCCGCCCGGCCCACACAGCCCCCATCACAGCGATACCGATTGTTTGCCCAAGCACCCGCGAAATGGCCAGCAACCCGGAGACAACGCCAAGCTGCGAGGGGGGAGCTGTGCCCATAATGGCACTGTTGTTGGGCGATTGAAACATCCCTGCGCCGATGCCAAGCGGCAGGAAGAGGAGAATGTAGTTGAGCGTGGAGGTATTGGTGTCGAGTGCGGTGAGCAGGTAGAATGTTGCCGTGAGCACCACCAGCCCGGCCACGGT